>SVLB01000069.1 GCA_015068135.1 Oscillospiraceae bacterium
GGAGATCAGATAGATCATAATATCGTCACGACAGCCGATGGTCTGATCCACCCTGGCTGTACCGGAAACGATCAGGTCCTTGGCATTGCCAAGCCACACATCCGTACCGTGGGTATAACCGGAAATACGCACCAAAAAGTCGAATTTATCGGGCTTCGTATCCAAAAGCACGCCTCTTGTGAACCGGGTATTGAATTCAGGAACAGCCACTGCGCCCGTAGGACCAAGCAACGGATCGTTCTCATAGCCAAGCACCTTGGAGGAGGTGAATATGGACATGGTATTTTTATCATCCAGAGGAATCGTCTTGGCATCCACGCCGGTCATATCCTCCATCATGCGGATCATAGTGGGATCATCATGTCCCAGCATGTCCAGCTTCAGAAGATTCTCTTCCATGGAGTGATATTCAAAATGGGTGGTGATCTGATCGGAATTGGGGTCATCTGCCGGGTGCTGGACCGGGCAGAAATCCCAGATCTCATTTTCCTGGGGGATAACCACCAGGCCGCCAGGGTGCTGACCCGTTGTCCGGCGCACACCTACACAGCCTGCCGCCAACCGGTTCTCCTCTGCCCTGCCCACGCTTTTGCCGCGCTCGGAAAGGTACTTCTTCACGTAGCCAAAGGCGGTCTTTTCTGCCACCGTACCCACAGTTCCTGCCCGGAACACATGGGATTTTCCGAACATTTCCGTACAGTAAGCATGGGCTCTTGCCTGATACTCACCGGAGAAGTTCAAGTCGATATCAGGGACTTTATCGCCGCCGAAGCCCAAAAAGGTTTCAAAGGGGATATTAAAACCGTCCTTTTCAAACTGGGCGCCGCATTTGGGGCATACCGCATCGGGAAGGTCCGCACCGCATTCATAGCCCTCCGGGATATCGAAGGTGGTATACTTACACTCGGGATTGGGACAGCGGTAATGGGGCGGGAAGGAATTGACCTCCGTAATGCCGGACATATAGGCAACGATGGAAGAACCAACGGAGCCACGGGAGCCCACCAGATAGCCATGCTCCAAGGAGTTTTGCACCAGCTTTTGGGCGGACATGTAGATCACATCATAATGACAGTTAATAATATCGTTCAGCTCGGTTTCTACGCGCTTGACCATGAGCTCAGGGGGATTTTCTCCATAAAGTCGGTGAAGCTTGCCGTAGACCAGGCTTTTCAGATCCTCCACAGAGTTTTCAATGGAGGGGGCAAACAGATTGTGAGGGACAGGTCGAACCGTCTCGCACATATCGGCAATGTAATTGGGGTTGGTAATGACCACTTCCAGGGCCTTTTCCTCACCCAAATAGGAAAACTCCTCCAGCATCTCATCGGTGGTACGGAAATACAAGGGGGTTTCCCGGTCACAGTCGGCAAAGCCCTTGGTAGCCAGGAGGATATGCCGGAAGATCTCATCCTCGGGATTCAGGAAGTGGACGTCACCGGTGGCGCAGACCATCTTCCCCATTTTCTCGCCCAGGGCAACAATGGTGCGGTTAAAGTCCCGCAGATCCTCCTGATGCCGTGCCAAAAGGATGCCGTTTTTCTGAGGCTCCAGCATAAAGCCGTTGTTGGCAATGGGCTGGATCTCCAAATAGTCGTAAAATGCGGCGATCCGCTCCAGTTCATCCATATGGGAGCCGTAGATCACAGCCTGGAACAGCTCATTTGCCTCGCAGGCAGAGCCGATGATCAGGCCCTCCCGGAGTTTCATCAGCTCAGATTTCAGGATCCTGGGCTTCTGCTTGAAGTACTTCAGATTGGAGTCGGAGATCAAATGGTACAGATTCCGAAGTCCCAGCTGGTTCTTGGCAAACAGTACAATATGCTGCGCATGACGGTCGTCCGCCCGATGGACCATCCGCAGAGGGATCATCGCCTCATTGACAGCCTCGATTCGGGTGATGCCCTGCTGGCGAAGCATGTCCATCAGCTTGCTTGCGATCTTACCGCAAATCAGGGCATCGTCAGCCGCCCGGTGATGGTCAAAATCTCCCAGCTCAAATTCCTTGGCAACAATATCCAGCTTATACTTATTCAGCTGAGGAAGCAGATTCTGAGAAAGAGCCAGGGTATCCAAAGAGGTAAAGTCATAGGAAAGCCCTACCTCATCACAGGCCCGTTTGATATAGCTGGTATCAAATTCTGCATTGTGGGCAACCAGCAGGCTGTCCCCAATAAATTCCATGAATTGGGGAAGGGCTTCCGAAAGCTTCGGTGCTCCCCGAAGCATCTCGTCGGTAATGCCCGTCAGCTCCACAATTTCCTTGGTCAAAGGACGCTCCGGATCCACAAAGGTCTGGAACCGGTCCACTTCCTCTCCCCCACGCATACGGACCGCACCGATCTCAATGATCCGGTCGCGCTGACGGAACAGGCCGGTGGCTTCCAGGTCGAAGGCCACGTACTCATCATCCAACGGGCCGGTTTTATCGCCCCGGATGACCACCTTATCATCCACATCGTTGATGTAATAGCCCTCACAGCCGTAGAGGATCTTAATATCCTGGTCCGTGCCCGCCACCTTGGGGGCTCCCTTCCAGTCCTCCACCACATGAAGGGCATCTGTAAAGGATTGGACACAGCCGTGGTCCGTAATGGCCATCGCCTTATGCCCCCAGGCCGCTGCCTGCTTGATAGCAGCTTTGGTGGAGGTCAGGGCATCCATATTACTCATGGTGGTATGCAAGTGAAGCTCCACACGTTTACCCTGGGTTGCTGTATCCTTGCGCTTCGCCATGGAACCGGGCATGATGGCAAAGGGCTTGAGAACTGTTTCGTTGGTAAAGTTGTCCACCTGAAGCTTTCCCTGAACCTGAATCACCGATCCGGGACTGATTCCCTCCAAAATGGGTTTGGCATCCTTGTTCTCCAAAAACCGGCTGACCCGGACAGAGGAACGGTTATCGGTCATATCGAAGTTGATGACCCATGCGTTGCGCTTGGTCAGTTCCTTATGCTCCACCGCAAAGACCTTGCCCTCTACGATCACAGTACCCATATTCAGATCCAGCTCGCTCATGGGGGTGACGGTGCCACGGAAGGGCTTGCCGTAAATGGCGTCGGAAACAACTGGCGCGGCAGTTTCCTTTTTCTGAGTTGCCTGCGTCTTGGGAAGGTTCTCCAGGGCCTGGACCCGCATTTTTTCCATAGCTTCCAAAAGGGCCTCACCGGTCAAGTCCTGACCTGCTTCAATCTGGATCTGCACAGGAGCGCCGAACCGCTCCTGTAAAGCACGGGTGACCACAGGCACCGCCTTTTGAAGGTCAAGCTTTCCGTTTGCCTTCAGTGCAATCTGCAGAGTATCTTCCTGCCAGGAATACTTCGCTCCTGCCAAAGCCCCTCTTGCCATGGAGTCCTGTTCCACAAACAGCTGCATAATATCCTCAGGCTCCATGCAGTAACGCTGATCCACCGGATGGGTAGCTGTGATCTGCATGCCGCCCAGGCCGTAAAGCCCGGTGATCTCATCGGCAACGGTCTGCAGCTTTCGGGACGACAGATACCGTCCGCTATGGATACACACCTCTACCCGGCGTTTTTCCGGGTCGATGTCAGCAGCGACCAAGGTCGCCTCCCCCAAAAGTTCCGCCAAGTCCTCCTGGGGTACATAGTCCGGAAACATATTCAAAAATTTTACAGTTTCTCTTTCCATATGTTCCTTATAATTTCTCTATTCTTTCAAGCAAGGCGGGAAGCAACTGATCATAGGGCAGTTTTTCCACCTGCTGTCCTTTCTCAAACAACATACCGCAGCCGTCACCGCCGGCAATGCCGATGTCCGCTTCCCGGGCCTCTCCGGGGCCGTTGACGATGCAGCCCATAACCGCAACGGTGATGGGCTTACTGCAGTTTTTCAAAGCCTCGTCCACCTGGTTCACAAGACCGATCAGGTCGATTTTCGTTCTTCCGCAGGTGGGGCAGGAAATAATATTCACGCCCTCTTTACGAAGGCCAGCGGCTTTCAGGATATCCTTTGCCGCATAGACCTCCTCTACAGGATCATCGGTCAGGCTGACCCGAATGGTGTCACCGATGCCATCTAACAGAAGGGCACCGATTCCCATGGCAGACTTCATCAGGCCCATTTTTACCGGGCCCGTTTCCGTTACACCGATATGCAGCGGATAATCGCAGCGGCTGCGAAACAGCCGCGCCGCCTGAACCATGGTAGGCACTGTAGAGGATTTCATGGAAACACAGGTATCGTAAAAGCCTTGCATTTCCAAAAGCTCCAAATGGGTAAAGGCACTTTCCACCAAGGCTTCTGCCGTAGGATGTCCATATTTTTCCAGCAGGGACTTATCCAGGCTGCCGCCATTGACACCAATACGGATAGGAATCTTTTTATCCTTGCATACCTCCACAACGGCCTTGACCCGGTCTTCTCCACCGATATTGCCGGGGTTAATGCGGATCTTGGCGGCACCACCCTGGGCCGCCGCAATGGCAAGCTTATAGTCAAAATGAATATCCGCAACCAAAGGAAGCTGAGATTGCTGACAGATTTCAGCAAAGGCAGTAGCCGATGCCTTATCCGGAACAGCCAATCTTGCCACCTGGCAACCTGCCGCCTGCAGACGCCGCAGCTGGGCAAGGCAGGCTTCCACATCGGTGGTGGGCGTATTGAGCATGGACTGGATCACCACCGGCGCACCGCCGCCAATGGGGATACCGCCCACATAGATGGTTCTTGTCATAATGGTTACCCCTTAAAAATGGTAAAAACGTCTTTGAAAAGGATCACTGCCATAAGGATCAGAAGCAGGATCATGCCAATGCTGTGGATAT
This sequence comes from Oscillospiraceae bacterium, assembly GCA_015068135.1. GTDB lineage: Bacteria > Bacillota > Clostridia > Oscillospirales > Oscillospiraceae > Faecousia. Next base: position 4,788 of record SVLB01000069.1, read on the forward strand.
AGCCCTCATACTTGGGATCCAGCTTTTTACGGGTGATTTTCTCGATGATCACCGTAAGCAGCAATCCCAAAACACGGCCTCCATCCAAAGCCGGGATGGGGAGCAGGTTCATAACTGCCAGGTTGATGGCAAGCATGGCACCAATGCTCAGCATATTCAGCAGCGCACCGCTGGCAGACTCAGAGGCCTCGGCGCTATCGGACATGATCTGAACAATGCCAACCGGACCAGCCATATCCTTCAGCCCTACCTGTCCGGAAAGCAGCATTTTCAGGCTGAAGATCACATTCTTCACCTGGAATTTGGCTTGGGGCCAAATCTGAGATACCACAGACTCGGCAGTGGTTTCCCTGGAGGTCAGGGTAATGCCATAGCGAGGTTCTTCTCCCTCGGCAAATACTTTGGGGATAAAGGGCACATCCTTCAAGGTTACTGTGCGCCCATCCCGCTCCACCTTTATATCGTAGTTTCCATCCTCAATAAAGGCCGTAGCCAAGATAAAATCCTCGTAGATCTCAATTTCCGTGCCATCAAATTCCACAAGTCTGTCCCCTACCTGCAAACCGCCTTCTGCAGCCAGGTAGCTGTCCGGTTCGATCTGAGAAATCACAGGGTCCACATACCCCTGGCTGCAAGACAGCACAACCACGATGATCAGCACACCGGCAATGAAGTTCATGAAGGAACCGGCAACCAGAATAATCAGGCGTTTCCACCATTTCGCCGCAGTAAAGGCTTTGGGGTTGTCTGAGCCTCCGTCCTCTCCCTCCATGGCGCAGTAACCGCCAATGGGGATACAGCGAATGGAGTACAGCGTTCCGTTTCGCTCACGCTGGAAAATCGCAGGGCCCATAAACATAGCAAATTCATTGACCTGCACACCGGACAGCTTCGCTGCCACAAAATGCCCAAGCTCATGCAAA
>SVLB01000029.1 GCA_015068135.1 Oscillospiraceae bacterium
TCACACAGCCGGAACATTATGGTCTTATCGCCCACCAAGGCCTGATCGTGGGACTCGCAGTAGCCGATGACCTTTTCGTGGGAACGGCGGTTGGCAAGCTCATAGTAGATATTGTTCAGATCCCACCATTCATCGGCAGTCTCCTTCAGAAGCCGGATCCACATATCCGGCTCGCCCATAGCCAGCCGATAATCAAAGCCGATACCGCCCTCCTCAATGGGCAGGCCCATACCGGGCATAGCGGACATATCCTCGGCGATCAGAATGGCATGGGGGTTGACCTGGCGTACCAGCTGGGTAGCCAGCTGCAAATAGGTCACCGCCTCCACATCCGTATTCATGGAGAAATACTTTTCCGGTCCTGTAAAGGCCACGCCCAGGCCGTGATCCTGGTAGAGCATGGAGGTGACACCGTCAAAGCGGAAGCCGTCGAAATGGTACTCCGTCTGCCAGAATTTCAGGTTGCTGAGCAAGAAGTGGATCACTTCGTTCTTGTCGTAGTTGAAGCACTTGGTACCCCAGGCGGAATGGTCACCCTTGCCGCCCTCGTGGAAGAACTGATAGGCGGTGCCGTCAAATTCGTTAATGCCCTCCCGGGTATTCTTGGAGGCATGGGAGTGGACCACATCCAAAAGCACCGCAATGCCCATTTCGTGGGCGGTGTTGACCAGGTCTTTCAGCTCCTCGGGAGTGCCGAACCGGGAGGAGGCGGCAAAGAAATTGGTCACCTGATAGCCGAAGGAGGCATAGTAGGGATGCTCCATAATGGCCATGACCTGAATGGCATTGTAGCCCAGATCTCTTATCCGGGGCAGGATATTGTCCTTAAACTCGGTGTAAGAGCCGACCTTGCCCTCCTCCTGGGCCATACCCACATGGCATTCGTAAATGAAGGGGGTCTTCTTGGGGCGGAAGCCCTTATCCGTCCAGTGGAAGGGAAGCATTTCGTAGATCTGGGCGCTCCAGCCGGTGGTCACGGGATCCTGGACTACCCGTTTTGCATACAGAGGGATCCGGTCCAGCTCCTGACCCTTGTGGACCACCACTGCCATCACCAGATCCCCGGTTTTCAGGGCATCGGCACCCGGCAAAAACAGCTCAAATACCCCGTTTTCCTTCTTTTCCATGGGGTGGGCGTGGCGCTCCCAGTTGCAGAAGCTGCCGGTCAGATACATGTTATCCGCTGCCGGGGCCCATTCCCGGTAGAACCAGCCCTCGGGGGTCTTGTGGAAGCCGAAATACTCGTGACCGTTGGCAAAGTCAGCCAATGTCTCGTGATTTTTCAAAAGCTCCCGGGTCTTGGTCTCCAGCCGCTGAGCGCGCAGGTCCAGATCCTTTTCAAAGGGAATTAAATTCTTGTCGTATTCCAAAATCTTATGTTTCATAATGGATTCCTTTACTGTAGCATGATCTTAATAATCTCAGAGTCGGTTTTCCGCATACCCTGGCTGGCAAGCTGGGCTACGTTGCGGATGGTGTTTTCCACACCCTTGCTGACGATGCCGTCACCGCCGTAGAACTGACTGCCCTGGCGGAACATCTCCATGCCCAAAAGACCGGCTTCCACCGCGGAGGCGATCTTGGCGGCACAGCTGGCCTTGGCACCGTCGCAGATCACACCGGAGTTGATGGCCAAAGCATTGACCACCGTGTGGGCGATCTCCCGGAATTTGCCGCCGTACAGATAGGTGATACCGGCGGCGGCACCGCAGCCGGCGGAAATGGCACCGCAGTAGGCAGAAAGGGGACCGATGCCGCATTTTAAATGGAGGGTGATCAGGTTGGAGACCACCAAAGCCCGCAGGAGCTGTTCCTGGGACGCACCCAGATGCTCGGCGTACACGATCACGGGAACGGAGGCGGTAATGCCCTGATTGCCGGAGCCGGAGTTGATCACCACCGGCTTTTCACAGCCGCCCATACGGGCATCGGAAGCGGCGGCGGCATAGGCCTTGGCACGGGTCACCGGGTCGTCCCCCCGGGCCTTCAGAAGCACCTGACCGATCCGGGCGCCGTAATTGTTCTCAAGCCCCTCCCGGGAGATGGCCATGTTGCACTGAATCTGCCGCTCCAAAGTGGAACGGACATCCGCAAGGTCCACCGTGTCGGCAAATTCCACGATCTTGTCCACCTGAAGTACTTCCAGCTCCTGCTGATGCTCCTCGTTGGCGCAGAGTACCTGCTTTTCATAGGTCACTGTGCCGTCCACCCCGGTGAGAACCACATTGGTGTGGTTACCGGCAATGCGGCATACGGAGGTATGGACCGCAGAGGATAACTCAATACGGATATCAAAAAGCTCCCCGGAATCGGACTCCTCCACGGAAAATTCCACTTCCTGCAAATAAGCGGCAATGGCTTTTTTCTGTTCCTCCGTGACCTGGGAGATCACCAGAAGCTTTTTGTCCGGATCTCCGGCAATGATGCCGGCGGCGGCTGCCGCCTCCAGGCCGTGCAGTCCTCCGGTATTGGGGACAATGACGCTTTTTACATTCTTGATAATATTACTGCTCACGCACACCCGTACCCGGGTCGCCCGTTCGCCCAGCTCCCTGGCAGCCAGGGCGGCGGCATAGGCTACGGCGATGGGTTCGGTACAGCCCATGGCAGGTACCAGCTCCTGATGCAAAATGGATACATATGCGTTATAAAGTGACTGTTCCATTGGGAATCACCGCTTTCTTTCTGTCTTTCCTTCAGTATAGCAACAACCCTGTGTAAAATCTAGTGGAAAATCAGAAAAAAGACCTTTGATTTTTTTGTGAAATTTCTGCATCCGGGGTAGAACTTGGGAAAAGGTTGTGCTATAATATAGGCTGTAGTGCTATAACATACGCTGGAGAGAAAACTATGCTGGAACTTTTAGCCCCCGCCGGGTCTATGGAGGCCCTGCGCGCCGCCGTGCAAAACGGCGCCAATGCCGTATACTTGGGCTGCGGCCAGTTTAATGCCCGTCAAAGTGCCAAGAATTTTACACCGCAGACCCTTGTGGAGGCGGTGAAGTATTGCCATGTCCGGGATGTGGCGGTCCATCTGACCCTGAACACCCTGGTGTCCGATAAGGAGACCCAGGAAATGTGCGAGCTGATCCGTCAGGCCGCCGCCGCGTCTGTGGATGCCTTTATTGTGCAGGATCTGGGGGTTTTGCGCCTTTGCAAGGAGATCGCCCCCCATATTCCCATCCACGGCTCCACCCAAATGACCGTCCACAGCCTGCCCGGTGTGCAGCTTTGTGCCGCCTGGGGTATGCAGCGGGTGGTCCTCAGCCGGGAGCTGAGCCGGGAGGAGATCCGCTATATTACGGAAAATTCCCCTATCGAAATTGAAGTCTTCGGTCACGGTGCGCTGTGCATGAGCTATTCCGGCCAGTGCTATCTGTCCGCCGCCATTGGGGGCCGCTCCGGAAACCGGGGCCGTTGCGCCCAGCCCTGCCGCCAAAGCTACGGCTACGGCAGGTTTCAGAATCTGCACCCCCTGAGCCTGAAGGACAACTGCCTGGTCCACTATGTCACGGAACTGGAAAACATGGGGGTAGCTTCCTTGAAGCTGGAGGGTCGGATGAAGCGGCCGGAGTATGTGGCGGCAGTGACCCGGGTCTACCGGCAGGCTATCGATTCGGGCAATGTCACCCGGGATATGGAGCAGCAGCTGCATACCGCCTTTAACCGCCAGGGCTTCACCGACGGCTACTATAAAGCACAGACCGGCACTGCCATGTTCGGCTACCGGGATGAAAAATCCGACAGCCCTGCATGGCTGAAGGAAATGCGCCAAAGCTATGAGGGCGTGGAAGCACCCCTGGTGGATATCGCTTTTTACGCAGAGATCCAGCCGGGCAGATCCAGCCTGACGGTCACCGATCCCCAGGGCAGAAGCTGTACCCTTCTGGGTCCTGCCCCGGAGCAGGCCAGGGTGATGCCCCTGACAGAGGAGGCTTTGGCGGAGCGTCTTGCCAAGACCGGCGGTACGCCCTACCGCTGTGCCCAGGTACAGTGTAATATTGCCCCGGGATTGACCCTGTCTGCGGCAGCGATCAACGCCCTGCGCAGAGATACCTTAAACCAGCTGACGGCCCTGCGGGCCCGCCGGGAGCTTCCCCGGCTGGGAAGGCCTGAAAAGCTGAAGCCCTATGCCGGAAACCGGGAGGCCCCGGAGCTGACCATCCAGGTCACCTCCCGGGAGCAGATCACCGGGCGGCTGCTGAAAATGGCCCCGGCTGTATTGTATGTACCCCTGCATATTTTGGCGGAGGATCTTGCCTTCTGCAATGAACTGAGCCGCAAGGCCAAGGTCTGTGCCGTTTTGCCCCGGATCGTCCATGACGGGGAGATGGAACGGCTGAAAAAGGCCATGCTTGCGGTACGCGCGGCAGGTGTCCGGGAAGTTTTGGCAGGCAACCTCGGCCACATGATCCCTGCCCGGGAATGCGGAATGCGTACCCGGGGAGATTTCGGACTGAATATCTACAGCTCTGCCGCCATGGCAGCGGCCCGGGAGCTGGAGTTGCGGTCCGTGTGCCTGAGCTTTGAAATGACCCTGCCCCAGGTACGGGATGTGAATAAGGCTGTTTCCGGTGAGCTTCTGTGCTACGGACGGCTGCCGCTGATGCTCACGGAAAACTGCCTGATCAAGGGAAAAACCGGTCAGTGTACCTGCCATCTGTCCCAGGTGAAGCTGACGGATAAGACCGGGGCGGATTTCCCGGTGATCAAGGACGGCAATTCCTGCCGCAGTGTCCTGCTCAACGGCAAAAAGCTTTACTGGCTGGACCGCCGGGAGGATCTGTCCCGGCTGGGCCTTTGGGCAGTGCGGATGTACTTTACCACGGAAAATCCCCGGGAGGTGGATCAGGTCCTTTCTGCCTGGAATGACCCCGTTCCCTTCGACCCCGGCGCCAGTACCCGTGGCCTGTACCTGCGGGGGCTGGAATAATGAATAGTTACCAGTTACGAGTTAGGTTTATAATTCGTAACTTGTAACTTGTAATTAGTAACGAAACAGAAAGGAAATCTCACTATGCAGCTCATCCTGGCATCCCAGTCCCCACGGCGTAAGGAGCTTTTGGGACTGTTTCATATTCCCTTTACCGTGCGCACATCGGATGCCGATGAGACCATGGATCCCAATCTTCCCCCGGAAGGGGAGGTGGCACGGGTCAGCCGGTTAAAGGCGCAGGCTGTGCCCCATGAAGACGGGGATGTGGTAGTGGCCGCCGATACCATCGTGGTATGCGACGGGCAGGTTTTGGGCAAGCCCCGAAGCCGGGATCACGCCATTGAAATGCTGAGTCTGCTGTCCGGACGGGATCATCAGGTGATGACCGGGCTGACGGTGCTTGCCAAGGGGCAGCAGGTCAGTGTCACGGAGATCACGGATATCCACTTCCGGGAGCTGAGTCAGAAAGAGATCTGCGCCTATGTGGATACGGGCGAGCCCATGGACAAAGCGGGCAGCTATGGTATTCAGGGCGGTGCGGCGCTGTTTGCGGAGAAAATGCACGGAGATTATTACAATGTGATGGGGCTTCCTGTCTGCCGTTTGGGCAAGATCCTGCGGCAGCTGGTCCCGGAACTTTTGGAGGAAAACCCATGAGACACTTTTTTTCGACCCGGATCCGGGTGGTGCTGACGGTGGTCGCCCTGGTGGCGGTGATCCTGACGGTGATCAGCTCCCTGACCGGCACCAATGTTCCCAATATGCTGGTCAAGGGCATTATGACCCCTCTGCGGACCGGTGTCAGCAAGCTGGCATCCGGTGTGGAGAATATTTACGACTATATCTTTTCCTATGAGGCCCTGGCCGCGGAAAATGAGGACTTAAAGCAGCAGCTTGCCCAAATGCAGGACAATGCCCGGGTGGCAGATGCCGTATCCCGGGAAAACCAGCGGCTGCGTGCGCTGCTGGACCTGGCCTCCGGCAATGAGGATTATTCTTTGGCGGACGGCTATATCATCTCCTGGGACTCTACCGAGTGGAGCAGTACCTTCACCATCAACCGGGGCGCCAATGTGGGCATCGCTGTGGACATGTGCGCAGTGACCGCCAACGGTGAGCTGGTGGGACTGGTTACGGAGGTGGGCCCCAATTACGCGGTGGTCAAGACCGTTCTGGACTCCTCCCTGGAGATCAGTGCCACCATTGCCACCTCCGGTTACAACGGCATGGTCAAGGGCGGCTATACGGTGAATCTGCCGGATAAGCTGCGTATGAATTATCTGGATACCGACTCCACCATCCACATCAACGATCAGGTGGTCACCACCGGCTCTGTGGTCTATCCCAGAGGTCTGATCGTGGGTAATGTGATCGATGCGGGCTTTGATGACACGGGCGTTGCCAAGTATGCCATTTTGGAGCCTGCGGCGGATATTGGCTCTTTGGAGCAGGTGTTCATCATTACCGAGTTTAACGTTGGGTGATCCGCATGGCGAAGAGAAACGAATTTAAGCCGGATAAAATGGGCGGCAGCTTCTTAGGCAAGCTCTACCTTACCAAAAATCAGCGGAAAACCATCCTTAAATGGAGCTTATACGCCCTGGTTTTGCTGATAGTGTCCCTTTTGCAGGATGTGGTCCTCTGCAAGCTGGATATTTTGGGAGCCACCACCGATCTGGTGCCCGTGGGCATTACCCTGGTGTGCCTTTTGGAGGGCGCCCAAAGGGGCTGTATCTTCACCGCTATCGCATCGGCGCTGTTTGTGTTTTCCGGCGGCGCGCCGGGGATGTATTCCATGGTGTTTCTCACCTTTTTGGTGATCCTGATCAGCATTTTCCGCCAGGCCTATCTGCAAAAGGGCTTCGGCACTGCGTTGCTGTGTGTGAGCGTATGCCTGCTTCTTTATGAAATGGCAAACTTTGCCATGGGACTGTTTTTGGGTCTGACCTCCGGGCGCTATTTTGCCGCGTCCGTGGTTACCGCTGTGCTGTCCGTGGTAAGCGTGCCTGTTTTGTACCCCATCTGTCTGTCTATTGAATCCATTGGAGGCGAAACATGGAAAGAATGACCCGTTTTCGCTCCCGGATCTTACTGCTGCTCTTTTTACTGGTGCTGGGCTTTTTTGCCATGGAGCTGTACGATCAGCAGGTGATCGCCACCGGGGGCAATATGAATAACGCCACTACCTACACCACTCAGACTACGGTCAAGGCCGCCCGGGGAGAGATCCTGGACCGTAACGGCAATGTGCTGGTGAGCAACCGTGCCAGTTACGATCTGCACCTGAACCATTTGGTCCTGCTCTCTGCCAAGGGGACCAACCAGTATCTGTATGAGCTGGCTCTGCGCTGCCGGGATGAGGGAATCGAATACAATGAGCAGTTCCCGGTGTCCAAGGAGCGACCCTTTACCTATACGCTGGATGAGCAATCTGCCGCCCAGCAGAAGTATTTTCAGACCTATCTTGCCTATATGGGCGATCTGGACTCAGATATCACCGCCCCGGTGCTCATTGACCGGCTCCGGGATATCTACGACCTGCCCGCCCAGTGGACGGATGAGGAAGCAAGACTTGTCATCGGTATCCGCTATGAGATGGCATTGCGCAACTGCGTGCAGAGCATGTCCACCTATATTTTCATCACCGATGCCTCCGACGAGGCCCTTTCCGCGGTGGTGGAGCTGAATGTCCCCGGTATGAAGCCGGAAGCCTCCACGGTCCGTGAGATCCATACCCCCTATGCGGCCCATATTTTGGGCTTTGTGGGTCCTGTCAATGCCCAGCAGTGGGAGTACTATAAGGATATCGAGGGCTACACCTATGCCAGCCAGGTCGGGCAGGATGGCATGGAAAAGGTCTTTGAAGAATACCTCCACGGTGTGGACGGCATCCGTGAGGATACCGTGGATATGGACGGCAACCTGATCTCCTCCCGGTATATTGTAGAGCCCAAGGCCGGCTCCAATGTGCATATCAGCCTGGATATCAATCTGCAGGCCATTGCAGAGGATCAGATGAAGATCGCCATGGAGGGTCTTCGGAATCTGCCGGTGAACACAGACACCGGTACAAAGCCGGACGGCGCCGATGCCGAGGGCTGTGCCGTGGTGGCGATGGATATGACCGGTCAGGTGCTGGTGTGCGCCAGCTATCCCACCTATGACTTAAACCGGTATTTCGAGGATTATAACGAGATCCTCCATTCTGACTACAATCCCCTTTATAACCGCGCCCTCCACGCCATCTATCCTCCCGGCTCCACCTTCAAAATGGCGGTGGTGGTGGGCGCCATCAACTCAGGCTTTATTGACTCCTCCTATGAGATCTACGCCAAGGGTAAGTACCGGGAGTACGAAAGCTCCGGCTTTGCTCCCTCTTGTCTGTACTACTCCAACTACGGTATGACCCATGAGAACGAAAACGCCATGGATGCCCTCCGGGACTCCTGCAACTACTATTTCTACTACCTGGGCGACAAGATGGACTATAGGGTCATCGATGAGGCCGCCAAGAATCTGGGATTGGGCGAAAAGACCGGCATCGAGCTCTATGAGGAGCCGGGCTACCGGGCAAATGAAGCCACCAAGGCCAAGCTCTATCCCAATAACCCCGGCTTCTACAAGGGCGACAGCATCCTGGCTGCCATCGGCCAGTCCGATAACCGCTTCACCCCCATCCAGCTGTGTACCTATATGCAGACCCTGGCCAACGAGGGCGACCGCTACCGTGCCACCTTCTTAAACCGGGTGGTCACTGCGGACTACACTTCCTTGCTCTATGAAAGCCAGCCTGAGATCATCAGCAGCATGGAGATGCTTCCCGATACGGTGTATGCCTACAAAGAGGGTATGCGCAAGGTGGCCCACGAAAGCGGCGGTACGGCCTATTCCATCTTCAAGAACTATCCCATCTCCATTTGCGCCAAGACCGGTACAGCCCAGCAGGGCTCCGGCGGCTCTGACCATGGTGCCTTTGTGTGCTTTGCACCCTACGACGATCCCCAGATCGCCATTGCTATCTACGGAGAAAAGGCAGGTCACGGCAGCTCCCTGGCAGTCATTGCCAAGGCACTGCTCAACTCCTACTTTAACGTGGAAGCCGTGGGCGACGTAGACGTATTTGAAAACCAGCTTAGCTGAGGAGGAAATCAATCATGGCAAAAGTAACCTTTACCGCGGCCGGTGACGCCTTTGTCACCCGGCGACTGCCCAAGGACGGCTACGAGGGCTTCGAGGCAATGCAGTCCTTTATCCAATCCCACGATGTGGCATTTTTGAACCTGGAATCCACCTTTCATGACAGGGAGGGCATCCCCAACCATGCCAGCGGCGGCACCTGGGCCATGTCCGACCCCCGCACCCTGGATGATATGAAGACCTACGGCTTCAATCTGTTCAATACCGCCAACAACCACTCCGGTGACTACGGTCAGAGCGGTGTACTGGCGACCATCCGGAACCTGAAGGAACGGGATATGATCTTTTCCGGCACCGGCAAGGATCTGGGCGACGCCTCCAAGCCCTGCTATTTGGAAACCAAGAGCGCCAGAATTGCCCTGATCAGCTGCAGCTCCTCTTTTGACCCTTCCTTCCGGGCCGGTGCCCAGAGCGCGGATCTTCCCGGCCGTCCTGGCCTGAACAGCCTGCGCTTCGATACCTGCTACCATGTGGATCAGGCCCATTTTGACATGGTCAAAGAGCTGGCTGCTGCCACCAAGGTCAATGCCAAAAAGGAACGCAGTGTGAAGATCGGCTACGCGGTCCCTCCTGCGGAGGGAACCTTCAGCTTCGGTACTTATAACTTCAAGCTGGACGACCACTGCTGGATCGAGTCCACCCCCAACAAGCAGGACATGGCGCGAATCGAAGCAGAGATCCGGGAGGCGCGGCTCCAGGCGGATATCGTCCTGGTCAGCTTCCACGGTCACGAAAGTGATACGGAGGTCGCCAATGTGCCCGCCATGTTCCTGGAGACCTTCTCCAGAAACTGCATTGATGCCGGTGCCGATGTGGTCATCGGTCACGGCCCCCACGAGCTGCGGGGCATCGAGCAGTATAAAGACGGCCTGATCTTCTATTCCATCGGCAACTACATCTTCCAGACGGAAACGGTGGAGTACCAGCCCTGGGATGCCTACATCAATAAGAAAATGCCCCTGGATACCAAGGTGGGTGCTTACATGAACGAGCGCAGCGCGGGTGGCACCCGCGGCTACGGCACCATGCCCGAGATCTGGAATGCCATTATGCCGTCGTGGACCATGGAGGACGGCAAGCTCACCGAGGTCAAGCTCTATACGGTGGATCTGCACATGGAAAAGAGCCGTGCCCAAAAGGGTCTGCCGGAGCTGAGCTACAGTGAAAAGTGGCTGAACTACCTGGCAGAGCTGAGCAAGCCCTACGGCACCGAGATCGAGATCCGCGACGGCGTGGGCTATGTAAAGCTGAAGTGAATTTCAATTGATTGCGCAGGTCAAAGCCTCCCCTGCAGGGGAGGCAAAGCGGAAAATTGAAATTTGAAAGGAGAACGAGGAATGTCTGTTTATGAAACCATTTGTTCCCAGGCGGAGGCGTTGGCTCCTGAGCTGATTGCGCAGCGCCGGGATTTTCACAAATATGCCGAATCCGGCTGGCTGGAAATGCGCACCACCTCCATCGTTGCAAAAAAGCTGACCGACCTGGGTTATGAGGTTTTACTGGGGGAGGCTGTCTGCAAAAAAGACAGCCGTATGGGCGTCCCCAGCCAGGAAGTGCTGGACAAAGCCTATGACCGGGCCTGCGCCCAGGGGGGCGAGCCGGACTTTCTGCCCTATACCAAGGGCGGTATGACCGGCGTGATCGGCATTTTACGCTGTGGTGAGGGCCCTACCGTTGCCATGCGCTTTGACATTGATGCTTTGGGGGTTATCGAGTCCCAAGAGCCCGACCACCGGCCCTTCCGGGAGGGCTTTGCCTCCGTCAACGACGGGGCTATGCACGCCTGCGGCCATGACGGTCATACCTGCGTGGGACTGGGCGTTGCCCAGGTGCTGATGGAACGGAAGGACCAGCTTCACGGCACTGTCAAGCTGATCTTCCAGCCTGCGGAGGAGGGTGTCCGGGGTGCCAAGTCCATTGTGGACAACGGTCACCTGGACAATGTGGATTATCTGTTGGGTGCCCATGTTTCCGCCATGGATGCCGAGGAGTCAGATATTACTCCCGGTGCCTACGGCTCTTTGGCTACCGGGAAATACGATGTGATTTTCCATGGTCTTGCGGCCCATGCGGGCGCCGGTCCTGAAAAGGGCAACAATGCCCTCCTGGCGGCGGCAACGGCACTGCTGAACCTGCAGGCCATTCCCCGTAACGGCGGCGGCAGTACCCGGATCAATGTGGGTAAGCTGGTGGGCGGCTCCGGCAGAAATGTCATTGCCGATGAAGCCTTTATGGAGATCGAGGTTCGGGGTCAGACCACCGAGCTGAATACTTACATGGAAAACTATATGCGCAGGATCCTGGAAGCGGCGGCCCAAATGCACGGCTGCACTGTGGATGTCAAGCTCATGGGCGCGGCCCCCTCCCTGAACAGCGATGAGGCGCTGGCCCGGCGGATCGGGAAGATCTGCGCGGACCGGCTGGGTATGAAGGTCTCGTCCCAGGCCATGGAACGCTCCGGTGGCAGCGAGGATGTTGCGTATCTGATGAACCGGGTCCAGGAGCAGGGCGGCCAGGCCACCTTTATGCGCATCCGCACCCAAACCGCCGCAGGTGCCCATAACCGCAGATACGATTTCGAGGAATCCTTTATTCCCAAGAGTATCAAGATCTTCTGCGCCGCAGTTTACGATTTGATGCAATAAAGCCTTCCCCCAGGGAGGAGGTTTGGCGGTTGGGCAAAATACACAGATAGAAAAAGTGAAATTTGTTCAATTCGCAGAAAGAATAAAAAAACACTCCGGATGAACACTTTCCGGAGCGTTTTTTATTGCCACAAGGGCCGGTTTCGTGTATAATGTATCCACAAAAGTAGCGAAATCTTTATATACGAAGCAGAAAGGAGCAATCTATATGAAAAAAATCATCGCATCCATTCTTTTGATTACCATGCTGCTGAGCATTGTCGGCTGTGGCTCCGGTGACGGCAAGACAGAAACCGCCGCTACCACCCAGGGTACCACAGCAGCTACCGATCCCACTATGGAGAATTTGGAGCTGGGTCAGTTCTACGCCGGCTACTGCCGTAAGATCATTACCCCCGAGGCACCCGTTCCTCTGGCAGGCTTCGGCAATACCGACCGCCGGATCAGTCAGACCGTGCTCGATGATATCACTGCCAGCATCGTTGCCCTCACCGACGAAAAGGGCATGACCATACTCTTCATCAACACCGATACCACCCGTGCCTACGATAACGTGGTGGATCCCGGCAGAGAGATGATCAGCATGAAGACCGGCATTCCTGTGGACCAGATCATTTGGGGTGCTACCCATACCCACTCCGGTCCTGACATGTCCAACACCAACAATGAGAACATCCCCGCCTACAACCAGATGGTCACCCTTCGGGTCATTGAGGGCTGCCAGGAAGCCCTGGCAGACCGGAAGCCCGCCAAGATGTTCATTGGCCATGTGGAGGCCGAGGGTCTGAACTTTGTAAAGCACTATAAGCACACCCTGGCAGACGGAACTGTTCAGTATTTTGGCGATAACTTCGGTACCGCTGTGTACGATTCCACCACCACCCACACCACCCAGGCCGACCCCACCATGCACATTATGCAGATCAAGCGGGAGGGCGGCAAGGAGATCGTCCTGGCCAACTGGCGTGCCCACCCCCAGCTTACCAGTGGCGGCACCAAGACCGATATGTCTGCCGACTTTGTGGGTGCCTTCCGGGAAGCTTTGGAAGCCCAGTATGACTGCCACTTTATCTACTTCCAGGGTGCCTGCGGCAACATCAATCCCAAGAGCCGTCTGTCCGAGGAGAATTACACCACCGATTATAAGACCCACGGTGCCAAGCTGGCAGAGTACTGCATGGAGGGTCTGCAGAATACGGTAGAGGTCGGCTCCTACGACTTTAAGGTCACCCCCATTAACTTTGTGGGTAAGGTCAACCACAGCCAGGACAGCATGTATTACCATGCTCAGGAGGTTGCCGCCATTTGGGCAGCTACCTCCGATAACTCCCTTTGTGTCCAGGCCGGCAAGCCCTATGGCATCCGCTCCTCCTATCATGCCTCTTCCATCATTGCCAAGTATAAGATGGGCGAGACCTGGGATCTGAACCTGTATGCCATTGCCCTGTGCGATGAGGTCGCCGTGGTTACGGCTCCCAATGAGCTGTTTGACACCAACTCCATGTGGCTGGAGGAGAACTCCCCCTATGCCCACACCTTCACCTTTGGCTATACCAACGGTCACCAGCTGTACGTTCCCTCCCAGCTGGCTTTCGACTATTCCTGCTATGAGTCCGACGTATCCCGTTTCGAGCCCGGCACCGGCGAGCTGATCCAGGAGTCCTTCCTGGCCGCCCTGCAGGAGTTCAAGACTGCTGAATAATTGTCCATAAAGCTTGGCGCTGTCTCAAAAGACAGCGCCTTTTTTACGTTGCCGTTTTTCGGGCGGGGTCATGACCCCAGCCTACGGCCCTTCAGGCAAACAGTTCGCCGATGGGAGCGAACCGGTAGCCCTGCTCTGCCCAGCGGGTGAGCAGCTCATCCAAAATCAGGGCATTGGTCTCAGAGGTGGAATGCAGAAGGATCACCGCCCCGTCATGCGTGCGGCTCATAAGCTTTTCCAGGGCCGCCTCCCGTCGGGGCTGGGCATTGTTGTCCCAGTCTGCATAGGCAAGGCTCCAAAATACCGTTTTATATCCCAAAGACTGGGCGGCTTTCAGGTTCTCCTCACTGTAAAGCCCCTGGGGTGGGCGATAGAATTTTTCCATGGTCTGCCCGGTCACAGAGGTGTACAGTGTTTCCAAATCCTCCAGTTCCTTTTTAAAAGCTGCCGGGTCAGACAGCTTGCGCATATCCGGGTGGTGCATAGTGTGGTTGCCTACGGTATGACCCTGGGCAACCATTTTGCGTACCAGATCCGGGTTCTTCTCCAGGTAATTGCCTACCAAAAAGAAGGCGGCAGGCACCTGATGGGCCTGCAGGATTTCCAGTATTTTTTCGGTGTAGCCGTTTTCATACCCGGCATCGAAGGTCAGATACAGGACCTTCCCACCCCGGGCGTCTAAATAGGCTGCATCCAACGCCTGCAATTGCGGAGAAGATGCCGGACCGGAGGGGGTGGCTCCCGGGGAGGAAAAATGCAGTCCCCAGGCCCCGGCCTCCACAGCCTTTGGCTCCATCAGCTGAACCGACAGCACCAACGCCAAAAACAACGCCCCCACCGCAATGAGATAATCCCTTTTTTTCATATCCATCCCTCCCGGGACAGCCTATGCGCCCAAAATGGAAAACATGCCGGGTCAACATACTTATAGCATTCTGCGGTTTTTTCCGGGGGCACAGCCGTAGGCGCACTGGAACCGGCGGTGGAAGCTGGCAACGGAGGAAAAGCCGCTTTTTTCCGCGATCCGGGCTATGGGAAGGTCTGTTGAACGCAGAAGCATCCGGGCGTAATTGAGCCGCAGCTTTGCCAAAAAGTCTACAAACCGCTCCCCGGTAATGGTATGGAAAAGGGCGCTGAAATAATTGGGACTGTAGCCGCTCTCCCGGGCCACGGAGGAAAGGGTCACCTCCTCCCGGAAGTGGCAGAACAGATACTGCAAAGCCCGGTGAAACTGGTCCGGGGCGGAGAAAACCTGACTTTGGGGGGCGCTGTCTGCCGCCCGGGCCAGGGTCAACAGCATCAGCTCCAAAATGTTTTTGCCCATGGGGGCGGTATAGGCATCGGACTTCTGCGTTTCCCGGAGGAGCAGTTCAAACAGAGTCTGCAGGGTTTGGGTAAACGCGGTGTCCTGAGAAAACAGAAAATTATCCCGGCGATTGAGAAACAGCATCCGCATCTGGGCGGATACCATGGCTTCCGAAACTGCCATGTGGGCGATACGCATAGCCCCGTGGGGTGTGATGGCGTGAAAATCGATGGGGGTAAGAAAATACACACAGCCCGGGCCAATGGGATAGACGGTACCGTTGAGGTTCTGCTCTCCGTGACCGGCCAAAACGATTTCCAGCTCGTAATAATCATGCAGATGCATGGAAACGGGAATGTGAATTTCTTTATAGGACAGAAAGATGTCCTGCCCCACAGATTTGATATGCATAAGCTTTTCCATAGGTGCTCTCCTTATCATAGCCTTCCCCCAGGGGAAGGCTTTTGTACGGTAAATTGGGAATCGCTATAGGACAGCGTTGCTTCCGGATAAAACCATTGTAACACCACGGGTCGTCAAAGGAAAGAGGGAAATCGTAAAAAATGAGAGATTTACAGTAGAATATGTGTGGAAAATATCTGTTTCTTACTGTATACTGGTATTGCTGAAAAATGGAGGGATAACGATGTTTTTAGGCGTGGATATTGGCGGGACCAAGACCGCCGTCTGTGTGGGCGACAGCAACGGCAATATTCTCCGGAAGGAGAAATTTGCCACCGGAGGCCCGGAGGAAACCATACAGAAAATTGCTGAGCTGGGCAGGTCCATTTTGTGGGGACAGACCCCCAAGGCGGTGGGCATTTCCTGCGGATCTCCCCAGGACAGCGCCCGGGGACTGATCCAGGCACCCCCCAATCTGCCCGCTTGGGTGGAGGTTCCCATTACAGACTGCTTGTCCCAGGCCTTTGGGGCACCGGCCTTTTTGGCAAACGATGCCAACGCCTGCGCATTGGCAGAGTGGAAGTACGGTGCCGGTCAGGGGACCAAAAACATGATCTTTCTCACCTTCGGCACCGGCATGGGCGCAGGCCTGATCCTGAACGGACGGCTTTATGAGGGCACCTGCGGCATGGCAGGAGAGGTGGGCCATATGGGGCTGACCCCCCATGGACCGGAGGGCTACGGCAAGGCCGGTTCTTTTGAGGGCTACTGTTCCGGAGGCGGCATTGTGAAGCTGGCGCAAAAAATGGGCGCAGAGTTTGCAACCACCAAGGATATTTGCGATGCCGCCAAGACAGGCGATCCCAGGGCAATGGCGGTCATAGAGGAATCTGCCGCAAGATTGGGTCAGGGACTGAGCCTTCTGATCGATCTGTTCAATCCCCAAAAGATCGTGATCGGCAGTATTTTTGCTCGGGCGGAGGCGTTGTTCCGTCCCAAAATGGAGGAAGTGATCCGCGCGCAGGCCCTGGAGGCCAACCGCCGGGTCTGCCAGATCGTCCCGGCACAGCTGGGAGAAAAAATCGGAGATATGGCCGCGGTTTCTGTGGCTGTGACCGGATGGGAGGATTTACAAAATGTACGATAAGGAATGGATCTTTCAGCGATACCCGGCCCTGGCTTCCTGCCGGGAGGATATGGAAAAAGCCTTGCAGATCCTGCTGACCTGCGTGAAAAACGGGGGCAAGATCCTGCTGTGCGGCAATGGCGGCAGCGCGGCAGACTGCGACCATATTGCCGGGGAGCTTTTGAAGGGCTTTTTGAAAAAGCGCCCCCTGGATGCCAAGACTCTGCAAGCCTGGGAGGACCGCTACGGTAAGGAGGATGCCCAAATGGCCGCCAAGCTGCAAAACGGCATCTGCGCTATTAATCTGCCCGGCTTTGCCGCACCGATCTCCGCGGTGATCAACGATACCGACCCTCAGCTCGTCTACGCCCAGCTGGTGTGGGCCATGGCAAGACCCGGGGATGTGCTCATTGGGCTGTCCACCTCCGGCGGTGCCAAAAATGTAAAATATGCGGCCCAGGCGGCAAAGGAAAAGGGAATGCAGGTCATCAGCCTCACCGGACAGAAGGAGAGCCCTTTGTCGCACCTGGCAGATGCGGCGATCCGGGTGCCGGTCCAGGAGACCTACATGGTCCAGGAGTACCATTTGCCCGTATATCACTGGCTGTGCGCCATGGTGGAAGACGGGTTGTTCGAACAATAAAAAGGAGATCCGAAACATGAAAAAACTCAAAAAGCTGTATTTCATGGGCAATGCCCATATTGACCCCGTGTGGATGTGGCGCTGGCAGGAGGGTGCCAGCGAGGTAAAGGCTACCCTCCGTTCTGCCCTGGACCGGATGTATGAGTACCCGGAATATAAATTTGTCTGCTCCGCCTCTCAGATCTTTGAGTGGGTGGAAGAATATGATCCGCAGATGTTCGAGGAGATCCGGGAACGGGTGAAGGAGGGCCGGTTCGTGATCGTGGGCGGCTGGTACATTCAGCCGGACTGCAATCTGCCCTCCGGTGAGAGCTTTGCCCGTCACGGCCTGTACGGTCAGCGGTATTTTTACGAAAAGTTCGGAGTTACCGCCCGAACCGGCTATAATGTGGACTCCTTCGGTCACAATGCCAACCTGCCCCAGCTTTTGAAAAAGGCGGGTATGGACTACTATGTGGCCTTCCGCCCCGGCATCAAAGAAAAGGATCTGCCCAGCCATGTATTCCGCTGGCAGTCTCCCGATGGCAGTGAGGTACTTTTTGGGCGGCTGCTGCGTGTGTATAACAGCAGCATGGACCGGCTGGCTAACAACGAAAAATTTGACGAGCAGCTGCAGATCATGGAGGATGCCGCCGGGGATGACTATCCCGCGACTTTGTTCCCCTACGGCGTGGGCAACCACGGCGGCGGCCCCACCAAGCAGAACCTGGACCTGATCCGGGAAAGCGTGACCCGACGTCCTGGGTACGAGCATATCCACTCCGATACCCATGACTTCTTTGAAGAGCTGGAAAAGCATAGAGATCAGCTCCACCTGGTCACCGACGATTTGCAGCACCATGCCCCCGGCTGCTACAGTGCGGTCAGTGCCATCAAGACCCAGATCCGCCGGGCAGAATGGGATATGTTTGCTGCGGAAAACTACAGCTACATGGCAAACCGCCTTTTGGGCAAGGCCATGCCTTCCACCAAGGAATTTGCCGATGCCTGGAAGAACATCCTCTTTGCCCATTTCCACGACTCCATGGGTGGCTGTTCTGCCAAATCCGTGTATGACGATGAGGACATCTTCCTGAAGCAGAGCCGTGGCATGGCCCAAAAGGCCATGAACTCTGCCCTGCAGACCCTCAGCTGGAATATTGACACCTCCGATGCCGCCAAGGGCGTGCCCCTGGTGGTCTTTAATCCCCACAGCTTCCCGGTACGTGCCGTGGTGCAGGTGGGTAAGCGGATGGATGCCATTTACGATGAAAATGGCAAGGTGATCCCGGTGCAGAATGTGATCTCTCCCGTTTCCCGTTGCCGCCGGATCGTGGGCGACACCATTTTTGTGGCAGAGCTCCCGGCGATGGGCTACCGGACCTACTTCTATCGGGGCAAGGTCCAGGAGGCCTTCTCTGTCTACCATGCCGCCTATGCTGAAGAGATCCCCGAATATCCCTCTGCCATCGAGGTAAACGGCACCACCATGGAAAACGAGCTTTTGCGGGTTAGCTTCGATTCCCGGAACGGCACCGTCACGTCTTTGTTTGATAAGGAGCGTCAGAAGGAGCTGCTCCGCGCACCCGGCGCGCTTCCCGTGGTCATCGACGAGTTCGGCTACGACACTTGGGCCCATGCCAAAAACTTCTGGGATAAGGAGATCGCCCAGTTCAGCGATGCCCAGATCATCGTGCTGGAGACCGGTCCTATCCGTTCCAAGATCAAGGTGGTTTCCCGGTACAATAACTCTACTTTGACCCAGTGGTTTACCCTGACTGCCGGAAGCAAGCTTTTGGAGGTCACCGGACGGATCGACTGGCATGAAAAGCATAAGATGCTCAAGCTCCGTTTCCCCACCGTTTACGATCAGGATCCCAAGGCCTTCTATGAGATCCCCTACAGTGTCTTCCAGCGGCCTGCTGACGGCGAGGAGGAGCCCGGTCAGGGCTGGATTGCCGTCAAGGAGGGCAACGAGGGCGTGGCACTGCTCAATGACAATAAGTACAGCTTCTCCATCAAGGGCGGTGACCTGAATCTGTCCGTGGTCCGGTCTCCCTACTATATTGACCATGGCCGTGGAGATCAGTACGACACAGAGTCGGAATACACAGACCAGGGCGAGCATGAATTCCGCTACAGCATCCAGCCCTTCACCGGCGACAGCTGGGCAGAGGTTACCAAGGCGGCCCGTCAGCTGAACATGCCTCCCTTTATGCTGCCGGAAAACAATCACAAGGGAACCCTGCCTCTGCAGATTACCGGTATGCAGGTCAGTGCGGACAATGTGATCGTGGGCGCCTGGAAGCAGTCCGAGGATGGAAAGGGCATGATCCTCCGTGCCTACGAGCTGGACGGAAAGGAAACTCCCGTCACCATTAACGGCCCCATGCTTCCGGCACCTCTGCAGACCACCTTCCATCCCTACAGTGTCCAAACCTACTATCTGGAAACCGGCACGACCCAATGGAAGGAAGTTATGTTAACCGAATTCGACTATGCTGAGAAAGATTGACCGGACCTATCGGGACAGGAAACGTTCCTTACAAGATGCTTTTGCGCATCATTGTTATGAAAGTACCGCCCTTGTAGGGACCGCCCACTTCGGCCCACGGGCCGGTGTAGGCACCGGCCCCTACAGTGCTTTCGTTCATAACGGTGTGCTTTCACATGTTGATTGCGGAGCATAAAAAGGGGCTGTCTCACTGGATCGAAAACGCTTGTGTATATTGTAGGGACACCCGTCCTCGGGTGTCCGGGAGGTAAAAATAGCGCAAAATCTGCAAGAAATTTGCAGATTTTGCGCTATTTTTTTATTTTGGTTGCGGTCACCTCGGGAGAGGTGACCCTACAAAAAACGTTTTGAGACAGCCCTTCTTTATGTAGAAATCAGTTAATGGGGGTGCCGCAGCTGATGCAGAAACGGGAGTCTGCTTCGCACTTTGCGCCGCAGTTGGTGCAGAATACGGCCTTCTCCTGCTGGGGAGCCTGCTCTGCAGGTGTGACAGGGGTCACCGGCTTTACAAAAGAGGCGTAGTCCACAGGCTCCTGAACGGGAGGAGTAAAGGGAGCTGCGGGGGGAGTAAAGGGAGCTGTGGGAGCCTGGGGGGCCTGGGTGGGCTGACCCTTCAGCTTCTTGTTGATATCGCTGACGTTTTCCACCAGAGAAATGAACATCATGATCAGCTCATAAGCCAAACGGATGACAACGGGACCCAGAAGCATGTACAGCAGGCCTTCGCCGCCCACTTCGATGAGGATATAAATACCCTCGAGAATAGTGCTGACAGTCAGGAAGATGTAGACGAACTTCAGAATGTCACCGATGAAGAAATGACGGAAGTTGAACAGGTCGTGGAAGAACCGGCCGCCGTTGCCCATTCTCTCTCTGCTGGCCTTGGGCAGGAAAATGATGCTCAAAACCAGTGCCGCCAGAAGGGATACTACAGTAATGATGATGCTGGTATCGTCACTACCGTAGCCGCCGAAAACAAAAGATGCCATAAGTGATTACCTCTCTTTTCGTTGAAGATGGAATCATTATAGCTTACGGGAATGGGAGTGTCAATCAATTGATTAAAAAAACACGGAAAAACAAAAGGGCAGAGGGATGTTTTAGGTTGACTGGAGAAGACCTGAGCTTTATAATAAGGATATATGTCTATTGTGCTGGAGGACGGAATATGAAACTGACTTGTGATCTGTGCGGAGGGAATCTGCAGGTAGAGGCCGGCGGAACCGGCGCTTCCTGTGTAAGTTGCGGACTGACCTATTCTATGGAACGTCTGCGGGAGAAAATGCAGCCCTCCCAGCCGCCCCTTTCTCAAGAGCATGCACCTGCCTGGGAGCCGGTGCAGACAGTCATGGCCCAGCAGTTTATTCTCTCCCCGGTGGTGGGCAGAGGCGATTTGACCGGACATGTGGTTCAGGGTGGAATCGGATTGGGAGATTATGTGTTTGTCAACGGAGATTTTGCCAACCCCGGACAGATCTATTCCATCAATGACGATGGCAATGTCACCTGCGTAAAGGCCGGTCAGCTGGCAGAGCTGTATGTGACGGGGATCCCCAATCGGCTTTTGAAAAATGCCCGGGAGGTCACCGGCATTCCCAACCCCCAGGTCAATGCCTACAATTACCCGGAGGGCACCTGGAAGTATTTCCAGTACATTCTGCAGACCTATTTTCCTGAGTATGAAGTGCAGACCCAGGTCCCCAAGGCGGGTCTAAGCGTTCCGGTCAGCTTTATGCTTTTCCAAAACGGCTTCCCCAAGGTGGCGATTCTGCTCATCAACAGCAACGACAGCAACGGACGCTATCGGGCGAGAAAAGCTGCCCGGATCTTTGGGGCGGAAGGGGTGGGCAGTACCCACTTCTTCTCCAATTACCGCAACGATCTGTCCTATGTGATCCAAAGGATCCGGGGAGCTATGTAAATATTGCAAGAAACAGAGGGAAACGCTTTGCGCCTGTGAGGGGCCCAGCACAAGCTAACCGAGACTTTGCAGGCAGTCGGTTTGTGTACGGTCCGGTATCACGATTATCGTGATTTAAGATTTTTCCCTCTGTTTTTTGCGTTTTGGGAGGAAGCTATGCTCAAAGCGTTGGCAGATCCGGCCCGATGGCTGGAATATCAGGAATATAAGCGCAGCAGCGGACATTTGAGCCGCCGGGACGATACCGCTTTGGAAGATTTTATCCAAACAAAAGGGTATTTGCCTGTGGTGGAGGGGATCTTGCAGGGCCAGCCGTTTTCCAAGCCCCAAAAACGGGAGATCAGCAAGCTGCATTCCGGGAAAAAACGGGTGGTCTATACCTACCGGGAGCCGGAAAACTGGGTTTTGAAGCTGCTGACATTTTTGCTTCAGCGAAAATACGACCGGCTGTTTTGTCCCAATCTGTATTCCTTTCGGAAGGGACGCAGTGTCCGGGACGCGGTAAAGCTTCTTACCGGGCACCCGGATATTCAAAAGATGTGGGCCTATAAGGTGGATATCAGCAACTATTTTAATTCCATACCGATCCCAAAGCTGTTGCCCATGCTCCGGGAAGCGCTCAAAGAGGAAGCGGAGGTATATCGGTTTTTGGAAACGATCCTCTGCGATCCCTGGGTAGAAGCGGACGGCGTTTTGCTCCGGGAGGATAAGGGGATCATGGCAGGTACCCCCATCTCCACTTTTTTAGCGGACCTGTATCTGAATGCTATGGACTGGCATTTTTATGGAGAAAAGGTACTTTACGCCCGGTATTCCGACGATATCATTCTTTTTGCTCTCAGCCGGGAGGCTTTGCAGACCCAGGTGAGTACGGTCCAGGCATTTTTAGCCCGGGCGGGGCTTTCTGTGAATCGGGAAAAAGAGGAGTGGACGGCTCCTGGGCAGATGTGGACCTATTTGGGCATTTCCTACCGGGATGGGGTGGTGGATGTGGCACCGGCCTCTGTAGACAAGCTGAAAGGGAAAATGCGCCGCAAAGCCCGTGCCCTCTCCCGTTGGGCGGCAAGAAAAAATGCCACCGGCAGCCAGGCCGCCGGGGCATTTATCCGAAAATTCAACCAAAAGCTCTTTGAAAATACCAATGAACATGATCTGACCTGGTCTGTGTGGTATTTTCCTTTGATCAATACCGATGTATCCCTGCGGGAGATCGATCAATACTGCCAAAGCTGTATCCGCTCCCTTGCCACGGGAAGGCATAATAAATCCGCCTACAATTTCCGCTATGAGCAGATGAAGGAGCTGGGCTACCTGAGCCTGGTCAACCGGTATTATAAGGTGAAAAAGGAAAGTATCCTCTTGTAGGGAACGCTCAGCGTTCCGACCGCGAAGCGGCAAAGCCTTTCCCCCATCCTACGCTATTTTTCGATTGTTCCGGTGTGCTTCTGTGCAGATCATTTCCGGCTTTGGTAGTCCTCGTCGATGGACTGCTTCCATTGGGCGGACATGGGGGCGCAGGCGCGGACGTTGCTGACGGCCCGGCTGACTGCCTGGTAGATCACGGATGTGCCCTGACTGTCGGCATGGTAATTGGCGGCACGGTCCTGACTGATGCCAAAACGGGCGGCCTCTTTGGCGGCATCGATATTGGCACCCATGAAGATAAATTCCCAGCCGTACTTCTCCTTCTGCCGCTCGATTATGGCCTTTACCTTGTTGTAGGAGTACTTCCGGCTGGCGTTCTCCAAGCCGTCGGTGGTAATAACAAAGAGGGTATGCTCAGGGACGTCCTCCTGCCTTGCGTACTTATGGACATTGCCGATGTGGTGGATGGCACCGCCCACCGCATCCAAAAGGGCGGTACAGCCCCGGACATAGTAGTCCCGATCGGTAAGCTCGCTGACTTTGTCCAGGGGTACCCGGTCGTGGATCACCTGGGTCTCACTGTCGAACAGTACCGTGCTGATCACCGCCTCGCCGGGTTCGGTTTTCTGCTTGCGGAGCATGGCATTGAAGCCGCCGATGGTGTCGCTCTCCAGTCCTGCCATGGAGCCGCTGCGGTCCAGAATGAATACGATCTCAGTCAAATCCTTTTTCATAGTAAAATCCTCCTGTAATGTTGGTGTTTTTTGTTTACACCCACATTATAGGAGGATTTGCGTTTCAAAAGGTCAACTGACAGGGGACTTTTTTAAGATATTAAGATATGGAGATATGAGATACAAGATATAAGTCCCTCGGGAATTTGTAACTTGTAACGGCTCACGCCCCCAGGAGGGCTTGGTCGTGTTCAAACAGGGCGCAATTGATCTGCACCACATTATAGATCTTCTGCTCGATAAAATAGCGGACGATCAGGTCAAATTTGGAGCTGTTGGTCAAAGCGTAGCCGGCTCTGCCGATCAGATCCCGGGTCTGCTCCAGATCCAGCTCCAGAGCCAGGGCCAAAGCGATGGCAGTGGCTTTGGTGGGCTTATAGTCGGGATTGTTGCGGATCTTGGAAAAATGCTGCTTGGAAAGGTTGGCTTTGCGGTAGATCTCCGAATCCTTTTTGCCGGTTTGGTCAATGCGGCGCAGAAGATCCTCACTGAAGCCCACGTCCTCCTGGCGCAAAAGCTCCTCCAGGGAGAGGGCTTTGGCAGGTGCGGGAGACGGACAGGCCATGGGGAGGATGGCGGATTCGGAAATGGCATCTTCCAATTCCTCCCGGGGCTTTGGGGAGGCGCAGGCAGCAGAGGCCATAAACCGCCGCAGCTCCTGCTCCCGGAAACGGCGCTGCTCCCGCTGCTGGGAGGGACTGCCGTACTCTTTGCGGTAGGACTGCTCCACATAGTGATCATCCACAAAGCTTTGTACCCGGTGCATCAGCTTTTCGGAGAGCTGAAAGGCCTCCTTATTAAATACCACCAGGTAGATCTGCAGCTCCTGCTCCGTGAGAAACTCACTGAAGGCGGAGATAGCGATCTGCAGTGCCTTATCCTTGGGAAAGCCGTAGCTGCCTGCGCTGAGCAGGGGAAAGGCAATGGAACGGCAGCCCTTTTCCACCGCCATGTTCATGGCGGAAAGATAACATTTTTTCAAAAACCGTCCTTCACCCAGTAAGCCGCCCCGCCATCTGGGTCCTGCGGTATGGATCACATACCGGGCGTCCAGGTCAAAGGCCGGGGTGGCGGCGCAGGTTCCTACGGCAATGTGTCCAACGGCTTTCCGGGCCTCCAGAAGCCGGGGGCCTGCCTTTTCGTGGATGGCGCTGTCCGTTCCCAGGCCGATGCCCGGTTCGGGGCTTACTGTATTGACAATGGCATCTACCTGCATTTGGGTGATGTCATTTCTTACAATGGTAAAAGGCATATCAGGCCATCTCCAGGGCCAGGGGCTTGCCGCCTAAGATATGGAAATGGAGATGGTGGACGGTCTGTCCGGCGTCCTCACCGCAGTTAGATACCACCCGGTAGCCCTTTTCCAGGCCTTCCTGCCGGGCGATTTGGGCGATCACCTCAAAAATATGGGCAACCACACCGCTGTTTTCTCCGTCAATGGCGGCGACGGAAGGAATATGGGCTTTGGGAACGACCAAAATATGGGTGGGTGCCTGGGGATTGATATCCCGGAAGGCGAACACCGTATCGTCCTCATAGACCTTGGTAGAGGGGATCTCCCCGGCGATGATCTTACAGAAAATACACATATCAATTCCTCCTGATCAGAAAATGAAACTGAATACACCGGTGCTGCCCACAGCCATGATAATGCCTGCCAGCAGGACACCCAAACAGACAGCGGTCACAGTGGACTTAAAGCCCATATCCAAAAAGCTGGCGGCTAAAGTGCCGGTCCAGGCACCGGTTCCGGGAATGGGGATGCCTACAAACAGCAGCAGGGCTACAAACAGACCGCCGCGGCCGGTTTTTTTGACCAGCTTCTGGCCGTAGACCTCACCTTTGACCACAAAAAAGCGGCAAAGCTTTCCGATGTACCGCTTATCCTGCCCCCAAAGCAGGAATTTTCGGGCAAAGAAATAGATAATGGGTACAGGCAGCATATTGCCCACTACGCAAATGGCCAAAGCTGGGAAAAAGTCAATATCGTAAGCGCCGATGGCAATGGGTACGGCGCCCCGCAATTCAATAATCGGTACCATAGACACCAAGAATACCAAAAGATATTTCAGCATAAGTACTCCTTAATTATATATTTCCTTTATTGTAGCATACTATTTCCAAAATGCAAATGCAAAATGTGCCTGCCTGAAGAAAGCAAGGTACATAGTTTACGTTTTGTTCACAGCATTTACGATTTCCCTCTTGACTTTTTTAGCACTCTATGGTAAAGTGTGCTTAGCACTCAGGGAGTTTGAGTGCTAATGCAAAAGGAGGAAGCCTATGGAACTGACGGAACGAAAGAAGAAGGTCTTACGCAGTGTGGTAGACCTGTATATCCGCACCGCTGAGCCGGTGGGCTCCAAGGCCATTACTGCCCTTCCGGATATGCAGTATTCCTCCGCGACCATTCGCAACGAAATGGCGGATCTGACCACCATGGGCTATCTGGAGCAGCCCCATACCAGTGCCGGGCGTGTGCCTTCGGCTGCCGGCTACCGGCTGTATGTGGATGAGCTGATGGCGGATTACCGCCTGAGCCTGGACGAAACCAAGTCCATCAACGTTGCCATCGAAGAAAAGATGCAGCGTGTGGATAAGCTGGTGGAAAAGGTGGCAAAGCTGGTCTCCCAGGCTACCGATCTTCCGGCGATCTCTGTAGCCTCCCGCAATGTCGGGGCTACGGTAAAGCGGTTCGAGCTGATTTTGGCAGGTGCCGGCAGTGTGATCCTGGTTTTGATGCTCAGCAGTGACGAGGTCCTTAACAAGCTGATCAAGCTGCCTTTGAATGTGGAGGAAGGGGACCTGAAGGTTTTGAGCGCTGTGCTCAATGCCACTATGACCGGCATGACCGCTGCAGAGTTTACCCCGGAGCTTTTGGAACGGGTGATGATGTCCGCAGGACCTGCGGCGACCCTGGTTCCGGTGGTTATGGAGTTTACCGCGGAGACCCTGAACCGCCAGGGTACTGCCAATATGGCGGTGGCAGGGCAAATGCGGCTGCTGAGACATCCGGAGTACCGGGATGTGGATAAAGCCCAACGGCTCATGTCCAGTTTGGATGAGGATGCTCTCTCCAATCTGCCTGCGGTGATGCAGAACGCAAAGGGTACCAAGGTCCTGGTGGGACCTGAGAACGTAGCCCAGGAGCTGAAGGACACCTCCGTGGTCATGACCAAGTTTGATATCGGCGACGGTATGCAGGGCATGATCGGCGTGGTGGGGCCCACAAGAATGGATTACGCCAAGGTAACGGCAAGACTATCCTACTTTGCCGAGAGCCTTTCCAAGCTGTTTGCCAAGCCCGAGCAGCCCCAGCTGCCCCAGGGCGGGGAAGAAACCAAAGATCAGGAGGCATAAAACGTGGCCAAAAAGAAGAAGGAACAGGAAGTGACTCCCGAGGAGGTTCTGGAAGAGACCCAAACCCCCGAGGCCCAGGAAACTGCGCCGGAAACGGACCCCTGGGAGGAAAAATATAATCAGGAGCACGACAGCTATCTGCGCCTTGCGGCAGATTACGACAATTTCCGCAAGCGCAGTCAAAAGGAGAAGGATGCCGCCTACGGCAACGGCAAGGCTGATGCCGTGGAAAAGCTCCTTCCCGTATACGACAACCTGGAGCGGGCTTTGAACCAGCCCACCGAGGATGAGGCCTACAAAAAGGGCATCGAGATGACCATGACCCAGCTGGTGAGCATTTTCGCCGGTTTGGGTGTGGAGATCTTCGGCAATGTGGGCGACACCTTTGATCCCAACATCCACAATGCGGTCATGCATACAGAGGATCCCGAAACCCCGGAAAACACCGTTACCCAGGTGTTCCAGAAGGGCTTCAGGCTGGGCGAAAAGATCGTGCGCTTTGCCATGGTCCAGGTAGCCAACTAAAAAATCTTACCATCCACAACACCCCACGTGTAAATGACACCAACCAAATATGTAAAATTTTTCTCAGGAGGAAATGAATATGTCTAAGATTATCGGTATCGATTTGGGTACTACCAATTCCTGCGTAGCAGTGCTGGAGGGCGGCGAGCCTGTTGTCATCGCCAACGCAGAAGGCACCCGTACCACCCCTTCCGTGGTGGCTTTTTCCAAGACCGGCGAGCGTATGGTCGGTCAGGTCGCCAAGCGTCAGGCTGTGACCAATGCTGACCGCACCGTCGCTTCCATCAAGCGCCACATGGGCGAAAACTACCATGTGAATGTGGACGGCAAGGGCTACACCCCCCAGGAGATCAGCGCCATGATCCTGCAGAAGCTGAAGGCCGATGCAGAGAGCTACCTGGGTCAGACCGTCACCGAGGCAGTCATCACTGTCCCTGCTTACTTCTCCGATGCCCAGCGCCAGGCCACTAAGGACGCCGGTAAGATCGCCGGTCTGGAGGTCAAGCGTATCATCAACGAGCCCACCGCTGCTGCTTTGGCCTACGGCCTGGACAAGGAAAGCGAGCAGAAGATCATGGTCTACGACCTGGGCGGCGGTACCTTCGACGTCTCCATCCTGGAGATCGGCGACGGCATCGTGGAGGTTCTGTCCACCTCCGGTGACACCCATTTGGGCGGCGACGATTTCGACGAGCGGATCATGCAGTACCTGATCAAGGAGTTCAAGGCTTCCGAGGGCATCGACCTGTCCGGTGACAAGGTCGCCATGCAGCGGCTGAAGGAGGCTGCCGAGAAGGCTAAGATCGAGCTGTCCGGCATGACCACCACCGCCATTAACCTGCCTTATATCACTGCCGATGCTACCGGCCCCAAGCACCTGGATGTGACTTTGACCCGTGCCAAGTTCAACGAGCTGACCGCTGACCTGGTGGAGCGCACCATGAAGCCCGTCCGTCAGGCTATGTCCGATGCCGGTCTGAAGCCCAGCGATCTGCACAAGGTC
The DNA here is from genome assembly GCA_015068135.1 of Oscillospiraceae bacterium. GTDB lineage: Bacteria > Bacillota > Clostridia > Oscillospirales > Oscillospiraceae > Faecousia. The sequence goes on from SVLB01000029.1 coordinate 28,359, forward strand.
CTGCTGGTTGGCGGTTCCACCCGTATTCCCGCTGTCCAGGAGGCCGTCAAGGGCATTACCGGCACCGAAGGCTTCAAGGGTATCAACCCTGATGAGTGCGTAGCTGTGGGTGCCGCGATCCAGGGCGGTGTGCTCACCGGCGACGTGAAGGACGTGGTCCTGCTGGACGTAACACCTCTGTCTTTGGGCATTGAGACCATGGGCGGTGTGTTCACCCGGCTGATCGACCGCAATACCACCATTCCTACCCGCAAGAGCCAGATCTTCTCCACCGCTGCGGACTCTCAGACCTCCGTTGAGGTCCATGTGCTCCAGGGCGAGCGCGAGATGGCTGCTTACAATAAGACCCTGGGCAAGTTCCAGCTCACCGGCATTGCTCCGGCTCCCCGTGGCGTGCCGCAGATCGAGGTCACCTTCGATATCGATGCCAACGGCATCGTGAAGGTCTCCGCCAAGGACCTGGGTACCGGCAAGGAGCAGCAGATCTCCATCACCGCTTCCACCAACCTGAGCCAGGAGGATATTGACAAGGCTGTGAAGGAAGCCGAGCAGTATGCCGCCGAGGATAAGGCCCGCAAGGAAGAGGTCGATACCCACAACAATGCCGAGCATATCATCTATCAGACCGAAAAGACCCTGACCGATCTGGGCGACAAGGTTACCGAGGATGAGAAGGCTCCCGTGCTGGCGGCTATCGAGAAGCTCAAGGAGCTGAACAAGGGCACCGACGTAGAGGCCATCAAGGCCGCTACCGAGGAGGTTCAGAAGGCATTCTACCCCCTGGCTGAGAAGCTGTACAAGGATGCAGCCCCCCAGGGCGACTGCGGCGGTGATTGCGGCAACTGCGGCAATGACGGCCCCATGGATGCCGATTACGAAACTGTCGACTGATAAACAGCCCAAAGGGGCGGCAATCCGCCGTCCCTTTTAGGCGTTGTATTTCCAATTTATTGTGCTGTGCGGAAAGCCTCCCTCTGATGAGGGAGGTGGCCCGAAGGGCCGGAGGGAGAGAATATCCAAGGGGAGCAAAACTGCTGAAAACGCGGTAATTTCTACGTTTTCTCTCCCTCAGTCAATTGCCTTAAATCGGCAATTGACAGCTCCCTCCTCAGAGGGAGCCGTTTCGGTGTACTGCGTGCAGGGTCGATAAACGGGAATTTGAAAGGACAAATTATGGCAGAAAACAAGCGTGATTATTATGAGGTGCTGGGCGTTGAAAAAAGCGCCAGTGCCGATGAAATAAAGAAAGCCTACCGGAAAAGCGCCATGAAGTACCACCCGGACCGCAACCCCGGCGACAAAGAAGCCGAGGAGAAGTTCAAGGAGCTGGGCGAGGCTTACGAAGTGCTGTCCGATGCGGATAAACGGGCAAGATACGACCAGTTCGGCTTTGCCGGCGTAGATCCCAACTACGGCGGCGGTGCCGGTGGCGCCGGCTTTGAGGGTTTTGGCGGTTTCGGCGGCTTCGGTGGCTTCGGGGATATTTTCAGCGAGGTCTTCGGCGGCGGCAGCAGACGCTCTACCCGCAATGCCCCCCGCAGAGGTGAGGATATCGGTGTGCGTGTGGATCTTACCTTTGAGGAGGCCGTATTCGGCACCAAAAAGGAAGTGACCTTCCGCCATATCGAAAGCTGCCCCGACTGTAAGGGCACCGGCTCTGCCGACGGGGCTGTGGAGACCTGCTCCCAGTGCCGTGGCTCCGGTCAGGTACGTACCACCCAAAATATGATGGGCATGGCCTTCCAGACCACCTCTACCTGCCCCTCCTGCAACGGTAAGGGTAAGATCATCAAGACCCCCTGCAATACCTGCAAGGGCAAAGCCCGGATCCGGAAGAATAAGACTGTTAAGCTCAATGTGCCTGCCGGTGTGGACACGGGCAATCAGATGTACGGCCGCGGTGACGGCGATGCGGGCGTCAACGGCGGTCCTGCCGGTGATGTGATCTTCCAGTTCGCGGTGGCAGACCACCCCTTCTTTGACCGCCATGGCACAGATGTGTTCTGCGAGGTCCCTGTTTCCTTTACCCAGGCGGCTTTGGGCGGCGAGATCGAAGTACCTACCCTGGAGGGAACCACCAAATTCCCCCTGCCTGAGGGCACTCAGACCGGAAGAGAATTCTCCCTGGCAGATATGGGTATTCCCTATGTGAATAACCCCAAGCGTCGGGGCAGACTCCGCTTTACTGTGGTGGTGGAGACTCCCACCAAGCTTTCCAAGGAGCAAAAGGAACTGCTGAAAAAGCTTGAGGACAGCATGGACAATAAGTCCACCCCCAAGCGAAAGAAATTCTTTGATACCATCAAAGACCTGTTCAACTAAAAACCGGAGCTGTTGTGATCGTTACAACAGCTCCGTTTTTCGTAAATTGGAATTAGTATTGCTATTTTATCGGTTTTGTGCTATTGTTTTTTATCATAGAGCAAAAGGGGACATGGCAATGAAGCGGCAAGATTATATCAGCTGGGACGAGTATTTTATGGGGATCGCCATGCTGGCGGCCCGGCGAAGCAAGGATCCCAACACCCAGGTGGGTGCCTGTATCGTATCTTCTGATAATATTATTATTTCCACCGGCTATAACGGAATGCCCAAGGGCTGTTCCGATGACGAATACTCCTGGGACCGGGAGGGGGACGAGACCAAATACCCCTACGTGGTCCATGCGGAGCTCAATGCCATTTTGAACGCAAATGGTCGTGACCTGCGGGGAAGCCGTCTGTATGTGGCACTGTTTCCCTGCAATGAGTGCGCCAAGGCCATCATTCAAAGCGGTGTCCGGGAGGTGTTTTACCTCTCCGATAAATACGCCGATTCTATGTCCACCCTGGCCTCCAAGCGGATGATGGACTCTGCCGGGGTGAAGTATACCCAATTGCGCCCCCAGGTCAGCAGCATCACCCTGGACTTTGTCCCGGAAGAGGAAAAGTAACGAAACCGGTTTCTCACGCCATTATCTCTGAGGGGGTGGATCTGTGGCAATTCTGAAAGGAAAACGGAACAAGATGCTCGCTGCCATTTTGGCTGTATGTGTGGTGTTTGCGGTCTTTGTGACCGTTCTGAACACATGGATCCTCCCTGCCATGCGCTACAAGGATGCTGTTGCGTTTATGAAGGAAGGAGAATACCGGCAAGCCCTTGGCGCATTGTTTGACGCGGACGGATATGCAGACAGCGACAGTTTGCGAAAAGAATGCTGGGACCGTGTTGCGGTACGGGAAACCCTCAGCGCAGGCGATGAACACACGGTGGCACTGAAGACCGATGGCTCCGTGGTGGCTGTGGGGAATAATGATTTCGGTCAATGCGATGTTTCCCGGTGGACAGATATCATAGCTGTCAGCGCAGGCCATAGACACACGGTAGGCTTGAAGGCCGACGGTACTGTCGTGGCTGTGGGAAGCAATGAATACGGGCAATGCAATGTATCTGCCTGGACAGATATCGTAGCCGTCAGCGCAGGCAGTTTCCATACTGTGGGGCTGAAGTCCGACGGTACCCTTGTTTCTGCCAGTGATGAGGCCAACCTTGCCTATGTATCCCACTGCGAAGATATTATAGCCATCAGTACAGGCGCTTTTTATACCGCAGGTCTGCGCACTGATGGAACTGGGATGGCGATAGGAACACCCCATAGCGGACAAGGCTTTTTGAGTGGATTCTCAAACATCAAAGGGATCAGTGCGGATTCCGAGTATACCATTATCGTGAAGACGGATGGCACTGTGGTGGCCATCGGTCATGGTGACCCCCGGAAATTCGATGTATCCGGCTGGTCGGATATTGCCGCTGTCAGCGCGGACTATTTTCATGCTGTGGGCCTGAAAACTGACGGAACCGTGGTTTCCACAGAGTACTTTGACAGTAGCTTCTGTGATGTGTCCCAATGGACGGAGATTGTTGCCGTCAGCGCAGGCTATAGATACACGGTGGGCCTGAAGGCGGACGGTACAGTGGTAGCCGTGGGCGAGAACGATTCCGGCCAATGTGATGTATCCCAGTGGACGGATATCCGTGTTCCCACATAAAACAGATCGCCGACCCCGTAGGGTGGGGGCTTGCCCCCACCGCAACACGCAGATATTGGAGATAATGAAGATACTGGAGATATTAAAGATAGGATCGGGATGGGGCCCCGTCCCGCTTTGCGAAGCGCAATATCTTCAATATCTCAATATCCCAATATCCCAATATCCCAATATCTAAAAAATGGCGTGACCGATTTGGTCACGCCACTTTTAACATTCGCCGTTATCTTCTATACAAAAGATTTCTTCGTAGCTTGTGTGGAGGATCTTACGAAGCAGTATGATCTCGTCCGGATACAGATGCCGTTGCCCTACTTCAATTTTAGCAATGGCACTTCGGGTCACATCGCAGCCTGCAAGCTGCATTTTGGCAGATACCTGCTCCTGGGTCATTTTGGCCCGTTCCCGTAAAAAACGGATGTTGCGACCAATGCGCCGTTCGATATATTCATTCATGGCCACACCACCTCTTTGCACCTGTTTGGGAACATTTTCCTTGACTTGATTATAATCACTTGTTACAATATGCTTGCACCCATATAAGTGCAACAATATAATTATTTTCAAGGCGGTGGAAAGAATGAAAAAATTGATTTGGAGTATTATGGTTGGTATTGCGTTGCTTGCATTGAGCGGATGCGGTCACAGCCATAATTGGCAAGAGGCAAATTGTGTATCTTCGAAACTGTGTTTAGAATGCGGTGAGACCCAAGGAACGCCAACTGCCCATATTTGGCAGGATGCAACCTGCAGAACGCCAAAGACTTGTAAATACTGCGGTGAAACAGACGGTGCGCCATTAGAGCATATTTGGAAGGCGGCAACCTGCACATCAGCAAAGATGTGCGCAGATTGTGAAACAACGGAAGGTGTGCCTTTAGCCCATGAGTGGCAGGAAGCCTCCTGTACGGATCCTATGTTATGTAAACTATGCGGAAAGACAGAGGGGAATGCAAAGGGGCATACTGTCACTGAGTACAAGGAAGAACAAGTGCAAACCTGCGGACAGGATGGCGTTTCTTCTGGTGTTTGTACAGTTTGTAATCAAAGGATCGTTCATCGGGAGCCGGCGACAAATCAGCACAAAATCAGCAATTGGCTTACGACCAAAGAAGCGACTTGTACACAGAAGGGAACGCAGGAAGGGGTCTGCGGAGTATGCGGAGAGAAACAGCAGCAGAGCTTGGAAATGCTTGCCCATACAGATGATGAAACATGGGTGATTCTTTCTATGCCCGGTGTATTTTCCGAAGGAAAGAAAGCCACACATTGCATCTATTGCAAAAAAACAATGGAAACGGTTTCTTTTTCTCTCTCCAAAGAGGAGGAAAATGCGATCAAGTCTGCGCAAAGCTATTTGTCGTTTATGTCGTTTTCCCGTAAGGGTTTGATCGAACAATTGGAATATGAGGGCTTCAGTACGGAAGTGTCCACTTTTGCGGTGGATAGTTTGGGGGCAAACTGGAAAGAACAAGCGGCAAAATCTGCAAAAGAGTATTTGGACCTTATGTCCTTTTCGCGCTCTGGCTTGATTGACCAGCTGATCTACGAAGGCTTTACCAGAGAGGAAGCGGAATATGGCGTGACTGCTGCGGGGTATTGATATTTCGCTGTGAATATTTCCTCCAATATCTAAAAAATGACGTAGCCGGTTTTCGGCTACGTCATTTTGGTTGTCGATATGTTTGCTGTGCAAACCCGATATGCAAGCGATCCGCATAGAGATCGCTTGCGATAAGCCTCCCTCATTAGTGGGAGCTGTGTTTGCGGCGGGGTCATGACCCCGCCCTACGAATCTTGCCAAACCTTGTAGCCTTGCGAAGCGCAATATCTTCAATATCTTAATATCCCAATATCTAAAAAATGGCGTGACCAAATCGGTCACGCCATTTTATCAATATCTTAGCTTAGAGCTTGGGGCCAGCCTCGACCAGGGCCTTGCCGGCATCGTTGCCGGTGTACTTGACGAAGTTCTTCACGAAGCGGCCGGCCAGGTCCTTAGCCTTGGTCTCCCACTCGGTGACATCTGCGTAGGTGTCACGGGGATCCAGGATCTTGGGATCCACGCCGGGAAGGCTGGTGGGCACTTCCAGGTTGAACATGGGGATGGTCTTGGTCTCAGCCTTCAGGATATCGCCGGACAGAATGGCATCGATGATACCACGGGTGTCCTTGATGGTGATACGCTTGCCGGTGCCGTTCCAGCCGGTGTTGACCAGGTAAGCCTTGGCACCGTTGGCCTCCATCTTCTTGACCAGCTCCTCACCGTACTTGGTGGGGTGCAGCTCCAGGAAGGCCTGGCCGAAGCAGGCGGAGAAGGTGGGGGTGGGCTCGGTGATGCCGCGCTCGGTACCGGCCAGCTTTGCGGTAAAGCCGGACAGGAAGTAGTACTGAGCCTGCTCGGGAGTCAGGATGGACACGGGAGGCAGAACGCCGAAAGCGTCAGCGGACAGGAAGATCACGTTCTTGGCAGCGGGGGCTGCGGAAACGGGCTTAACAATGTTGGTGATGTGGCTGATGGGGTAGGAGACACGGGTGTTCTCGGTAACGGACTTGTCGTCGAAGTCGATCTTGCCGTTTTCGTCCACGGTCACGTTCTCCAGCAGAGCGTTGCGGCGGATGGCGTTGTAGATATCGGGCTCGGACTCCTTATCCAGGCCGATGACCTTGGCGTAGCAGCCGCCCTCGAAGTTGAACACGCCGTTGTCGTCCCAGCCGTGCTCGTCGTCACCGATCAGCAGACGC
>SVLB01000030.1 GCA_015068135.1 Oscillospiraceae bacterium
TATGCTTCGCATATGAAGGAACGGATATTATATCATGCTTGCCGAAGGCAAGTATATCATGCGGCGAAAGCCGTATATCATATTGCGTAAGCAATATATCATTTAAATTCGAATCATAAGCCCAAAACAAAAAGCACTGCTCTGGCAGTGCTTTTTGTTTTGGAAACTAAGTTTGCCCTTTTGGGGCAAGTGAAGTTGCCTCCGGCAGTGAAGTTACTGCGTAGTGAAGTTTGCTTCGCAAGTGATTATGGGCAAACTTAACTTCACTGTGGCGCTAGCTATAACTTCACATCAGCGGCAGCTGATACTTCACTAAAAATTAAGACCTATCATTCACTATTCACTCTTAACTACTTTTAGGGTAGATTTTTGGAAGGAAGTAATTTATAATAAGAAGCAAAGGATTAATCTGAAATCATTCATGGGGGGACGGCAATGGAGATCAAAGCAAAATGCAGATATGATTATGAAGCCGCTAAGGCATTGGTACATTTGTATGCATTTCGGCTTAAGAAAACCGAACCGAAAAAGAAATATACACTCCTTATGTGTTGCAGTGCTGCTTTGGCGTTGTTTTGTTTTTGGATGATGTCCTTATACTCGGATTTGATTATGGTTTTTGTCTTTTTTGCATCCATAGTCTTGATGGGTATTCAGACCTATTTTTATTTTGCATTACCCAGGGTTAGATACAATTCGATGGGTAAGCTGAAGGATATCGAACAACAGTACATTTTCACAGAGGAAGGGATGCAGATTTCCTCAGACAGTGAAGCGTATCAGGGACGGGCTGTGATGGCGTATACAGCATTGGAAGGAGCCTATGAGACTTCTCGGTATTTCTTTTTGATCAAGGGCGGCTTTCAGAATTTTGTTGTTGACAAAGCTACTATAGAGGGCGATGGTGTTTCGAGCATCAGAAGAAAACTGCAGTCTTATATGAAAGAAAACTATGTGATTTGTAACTATTGACCCGGTGGGGGAGTGAAAAGCATGAATTTGACATTTTCTGACCTGCAATCCTATTTAGCGGATCATTATTGCGGCCGGGCAACGGACCATGGGATGTTCATGAAACTGGTAGAGGAGATCGGCGAGGTTGCCGAGGTCCTTAACAAGCTTGCCGGCAGAAAGGCATCCGCAGAAACAGATCTGAAGGAACAGCTTGGTATCGAGCTTGCGGACATGATTCATTATATTGTTGCCATTGCGGCACTCAATGATATCGATTTGACTAAGCTGATCATCGAGAAAGACAAAAAGGCTGCTATCAAGTATCATCATAAAATGGATTTGGAAACATTTCTGCAGAATACAAAGGAATGATGCAGAAAAACCATTGACAATTCAGCATTTTGTGATAAAATATTCGGGATATGTAAAAGCAATGCGGAAACAGAAGAAGAACGGCGGCCCGTTAGCGAGAGGGGAGCGGTGAAAGCCCCTTGGGTGCGTATCTTCGGGCCGGTTCCAAGCTGCCCGGGAAGACCGGGACGGGGGCTCCCGTTACAGAGCATCTAAGATGCCGGTTTTCCGGCGAATTAGGGTGGTACCGCGAGCTGCTTCGCCCCTATTTGTGGGCGGAGTTTATTTTTTTGTATATTATTATGGAGGTTTTTCCAATGGCTAAAAAAGCATACGGCGTAAACGAGCTGCGTGAGATGTTTTTGAGCTTTTTTGAGAGCAAAGAGCATCTGCGTCTTCCCAGCTTTTCCCTGATCCCCCAAAATGACCAATCTCTGCTTCTGATCAACTCCGGCATGGCCCCTATGAAGCCCTACTTTAAGGGTGAGGTGGAGCCTCCCCGTCGCAGAGTCTGCACCTGTCAGAAGTGCATCCGTACCGGTGATATTGAGAACATCGGTAAGACTGCCCGTCACGGCACCTATTTTGAGATGCTGGGCAACTTCTCCTTTGGTGATTACTTCAAGCGGGAGGCGATTGCCTGGAGCTGGGAGTTTTTGACCAAGGTGGTCGGCCTGGAAGAGGATCGTCTGTATCCTTCCATCTATGAAAACGATGAGGAAGCCTTTGAGATCTGGAACAAGGAGATCGGCATTCCTGCTGAGAATATCTTCCGGTTCGGAAAGGCTGACAATTTCTGGGAGCATGGCTCCGGTCCCTGCGGCCCCTGCTCTGAGATCTACTACGACCGTGGCGAAAAGTACGGCTGCGGCAGCCCTGACTGTAAGGTAGGCTGCGAGTGCGACCGGTTCATGGAAGTGTGGAACAATGTGTTCTCCCAGTTCGATAATGACGGCAACGGCAACTACACGGAGCTGGTGCAGAAGAATATCGATACCGGCATGGGCCTGGAGCGACTGGCGGTGGTCTGCCAGGATGTGAACAGCCTCTTTGACGTGGATACGGTCATGAACATCACCAACCACGTGACTGCCATCACCGGTGCTTCCTACGGTCAGAGTGTCAAGACCGATGTGAGCCTGCGTGTGATCACCGACCACATCCGTGCCTCCACCTTTATGATCGCTGACGGTGTACAGCCCAGTAATGAGGGACGTGGCTATGTGCTTCGCAGACTGCTCCGTCGTGCAGCCCGTCACGGAAAGCTGCTGGGCGTGAATAAGCCCTTCCTGTATCAGGTTGTGGAGACCGTTATCAAGGAAAATGAGAGCCACTACACCTACCTTCGTGAGCGCGCGGAGTTTGTCATCCGCGTGGTCAAGATCGAAGAGGAGAATTTTGCCCGTACCATCGATACCGGTATGCGCATCTTCTCTGAAAAGCTGGCTGTATGCAAGGCAAACGGCCAGACGGTGTTCTCCGGTGAGGATGCGTTCCTCCTGTCCGCTACCTATGGCTTCCCCATTGACCTGACTGTGGAAATGCTGGAAGATGAGGGCATGACCGTGGATATGGATGCCTTTAACAAGCAAAGGGAAGAGGATAAGATCCGCGCCCGTGAGGCCCGGAAGGCTCTGGGCGACCTGGGCTGGGCCGGTATTGATTTTGGCTCCGATGTGACTGCCACAGAGTTTGTGGGCTATGATACCAACACCTGCAACGCCAAGGTCCTGGCTGTTTGCGTGGGTGAGGAGGTCACAGGTTCCATTACCGGCGGCGAAAAGGGCATTATTGTCCTGGACAAGACCCCCTTCTATGCGGAAATGGGCGGTCAGTGCGCTGACCACGGTGTGATCATCGTGGGTGACAGCCGCTTCCAGGTCACCGATGTCCAGAAGGACAAGGGCGGCAAGTATATGCATACCGGCAATATGATCAGCGGTACCATCAAGACTGAGGACCTGGTCTGTGCTTCTATCGATGTAGAGCGCCGTAAGGCTATTATGCGTGCCCACTCTGCCACGCACCTTTTGCAGAAGGCTTTGAAGTCTGTGCTGGGTGACCATGTCCACCAGGCAGGTTCTTTGGTAGAGCCTGACCGTCTGCGTTTTGACTTTACCCATTACTCCGCAGTGACTGCCGAGGAGATGGCAAAGATCGACGCCATTGTCCAGGCCGCTGTTTTGGAGGGCTATGCCGTGGATGTGCGGGAGATGCCCATTGCTGAGGCCAAGGAGCTGGGCGCTATGGCGCTCTTCAGCGAAAAGTATGGCGATACGGTCCGTGTTGTCAATATGAGCGGCTATTCCATTGAGCTTTGCGGCGGTACTCACCTGGACAATACTGCCAAGGTCGGTCCCTTCCGGATCGAGAGCGAAGGCTCCGTTGCCTCCGGCGTGCGCCGTATCGAGGCCATTACCGGTAAGGAGTGCCTGGAGCAGATGGAGCTTGCCCGTCAGAGACTGTATAATGCCTGTGCCGTCCTGAAGGCAAAGCCTGCAGAGCTGGCCTCCAAGCTGGAGAATCAGGTGGAGGAGATCCGTGACCTGAAGCGTACCATTGAGACCTTTAAGTCCCGGGAAACTGCCGGTGAGGCAGACAGATTCCTGCTGGGCTCCCGGAATGTGGGCGGTCACCATGTGATCACCGCAACCATTCCCAATGCCGATGCCGGTAAGCTTCGTCAGATGGGCGATCTGCTCCGGGACAAGGCTCCTGATGTGGTTGCGCTGCTGTCTACAGTCGCCGGGGATAAGATCACCTTCCTGGCGGTGTGCGGCAAGGAAGCGGTTGCCAAGGGTATGAAGGCCGGTGAGCTGGTGAAGCTGGCTTGTACCTGCTGCGGCGGCAGTGGCGGCGGCAAGCCCGATTCTGCTATGGGCGGCGGCAAGGATCTGAACAAGCTGGACGATGCACTGGCTTTGGTAGACGATTACGTGTCCTCTAAGGTATAATTCTTTCTTTGTCCCAAGCCTCCGGGCTTGGGACAATTTCAAAAGGGGTGAGCGCCTTGCGGAAACTGGTATGGCTGGTTTTGGGATTTGTATTGGGCTGTGCTTCCGGAATCTGGGTCCTTAGTGGAGCGGTTTTGGCGTTTACCTGTCTGGGTGTTATGGCGGTGGGCGTATTGCTGACCGTTTTCGGGCGAAAACATGGGGCGATTCTGCGGGTGGGGGTACTTTGCGTAGGCTGCTTTATCGGTATGCTGTGGCTGTATATTTACGATGTTACCTACCTGACAATCCCCAGAAGCTACGATAAACAGACGGTGAATATTCTGGTGGAAGCCTCCGATTACGGCTATCCCACAGCGTATGGTCAGGCTGTGGACGGAACGGTTACCCTGGAAGAAAAAAGCTACTCCGTAAAATGCTATTTAGACTCAGCAGAAGACCTGAAACCCGGAGATAAGATCTACGGCAGCTTTCAGCTTCATTATACAAGCCTGTGGGGTGAGGAATCGGCCACTTATCACCAAGGGAAAGGGATTGTGCTGCTTGCCTATCCTATGGAAGAGCCTATTATCTATCATAAACCGGAGATTCCGGGGAAATTCTTTGCCACGGAGCTTAGGCAGAACATCACCGGGCTTTTAGAGGAGATGTTCCCGGAACGAACCCGGGGATTTGCTGCGGCGCTTTTGCTGGGCAGGGGAGACCGGATGTCCCAGGCAGACGATTCTGCCTTTCGGATCAGCGGAATCCGGCATATTATTGCCGTTTCGGGGCTTCATGTGTCGGTGCTGTTTTCTATGCTGCAGTTTCTTTTACAAAGACGCAGGATCCTTTCCGGTGTGATCGGTCTTCCTCTACTGTTTTTGTTTGCGGCAGTGGCAGGGTTTACCCCGTCGATCATCCGGGCCTGTGTCATGCATGGGATCATGATTTTGAGCCGTATGCTCAAAAAGGATTACGATCCGCCTACCTCATTGGCATTTGCGGTACTGGTGATCCTGCTGATGAACCCGCTTGCTCTGACTGCGGTGGGATTTCAGCTGTCAGTTGGCTGCGTCGTGGGAATTTTTCTTTTTACCAAACCGCTTGCCACCTTTTTCCTTAAGAAAACCTTCCTGGGGCATCAATGCAAAAGCCCCGTACTGTCAGCTATATTATACTGGACCGCTCAGTCCCTGTCCATCAGTCTGGGGACCCTGTCGGTGACTGCGCCTCTGTCTGCCTGGTATTTTGGCAGTATCAGTTTGGTAAGTATCTTTACAAACCTGATCTGCTTATGGATGGTATCCGTCAGCTTTTACGGCATAGTCATTTGCTGTGTATTGGGGGCGTTTTGGCTGCCCCTGGGTTCGGTGTTTGCCTGGGCAGTGTCTTTGCCCATGATGGCAGTGCTGACCGTTGCAAGGCTGTTTGCGGCAATTCCCTTTGCCTCTGTGAGTGTGGATAATCAGTATGTGGCAGCTTGGCTGATCTTTACCTATGTGCTTTTAGGGACATTTCTGATAATGGGAAGAAAAGCTCCCTGGATTTTTGTCGGCTGCGTGATCACAGCCCTGGCAGGATGCCTGACCTTGGCCGTTGTGGAAACAGCCACGGAAGCCTTCCGCGTTACGGTGCTGGATGTGGGGCAGGGGCAGTGCGTGATCCTGCAAAGCCGTGGGCAGTGTTATGTGGTGGACTGTGGAGGCGACTATGCTTCTACTGTTGGCACTATGGCGGCGCAAAACCTGCGAAGCCAGGGGATCCACACCGTAGACGGCTTGATCCTGACCCATTTTGATGTGGACCATGCAGGGGGGACAGATGCCTTTTTATCCCAAATGCCCACAAAGATGCTTTACATACCCGATGCACCGGATCATAACGGGATCCGGGAGCTTTTGGAAAGGGACTACCCGGAGCTGCTTTTGACGGTGAACCGGGAACGGGTCCTTCCTTGCGGTGAAGGCACAGTGCGGATTTTTCCTGCTGAGGATCGGGAATCCGGCAATGAAAGCAGCTTGTGCATCTTGTATCAAGCAAAAAACTGTGATATACTGATAACCGGCGACCGAAATCAAACGGGAGAGAAGGCTCTGCTGGCAGAGTATGACCTGCCGGATCTTGAAGTGCTGGTGGTAGGTCACCACGGTGCCGAGAACTCTGCCGGTTTTGAACTGCTGTATAACCTTACACCGGATGTGGCGGTGATCTCTGTAGGAGAGAAGAATCTGTACCACCATCCGTCCTATAAGACCTTGGAGCGACTGAAATTCTTTGGCTGTGTGATCCTGCGCACAGACCAACACGGCACCATAACCATTCGGGGGTGAATCCATTGGCTAAAAAAGGTGCGGAGCCCAGTGCTCTGCCGATTCTGAAAACACAGCTGAAAGAGAAGAACCTGGGAAGGCTCTATTTCTTCTACGGCGAAGAGACTTTTTTACTGCATCACTATTTAGAGCAGATCAAAAAACAGCGGATCGATGCCCTGACGGAATCCTTTAACTACCATAAATTTAACTCGGAGAATTTTGATATCCGTACCTTTGCCGATGCGGTGGAAAACCTGCCTATGATGGCAGAGTTTACCATGGTATGCGTGGACAATGTGGATATTTTCAAAATGAACGAAGCAGACCGGGAGGCTATGACGGATATCCTTTCGGATATCCCGGAATACTGCACTGTGGTCTTTGTCCACGATACAGGAGCCTGGAGCCCTGACAAGCGACTGAAAAAGCTTTGGACGGCAGTGGATCACAACGGCCTTTTGGTGGAATTTGCCAAGCAGGACCAACGGGATCTTGTCAGCTGGATCACCCGGCATTTTGCCGCCAATCAAAAGCGCATCGCTCCTGAGCTGTGCGTGTATCTGATCGAGCTTACCGGCGGCACGATGACGGCTTTGGCCGGTGAGATCGCCAAGATTAGTGCCTATTCCGCAGCCGATACCATTGTCAGAAGCGATATCGATGCGGTGACTGAGCCGGTATTGGATGCGGTGGCCTTCCGCATGACCGATTATCTGACCCAGGGTCAGTACGGTCCGGCGCTGTTGGAGCTGCGCAGACTGATGAAAATGCAGGAAGAGCCCATCCGGGTATTGGGTGCCATCGGAAAGCAATTCCGCAGCCTGGGGGTTGCCAAGACCCTGGAGGATCACGGCAGACCCGCATCGGAGCTTTCCCAGCTGCAGGGAATTTCTGAGTATGCAGCGAAAAAGGCCATGCAAACCGCCAGGAAGCTTTCTGCCACTTTTTGCGGCCGGATCCTGGAACTGATCATGGATACGGACAGAGCCATGAAAACCTCTTTGGATGACAACGAGCGGCTTTTGGAGGTGCTGATCTTCCGGATCTCCCAGGAGGCGCGCTATGGTTAAGCTTTGCCAGGCCATCGTGGTGGAGGGCAAGTACGATAAAAACACCCTGTCCCAAGTTGTGGACGCCCCCATTTTTCAGACCAACGGCTTCGGGATCATGAAGGATAAGTCTTTATTGGCATTGCTTCGGCAGGTGGCCAAAGCCCGGGGGCTGATCGTCTTTACCGATTCCGATGGGGGCGGCTTGGTGATTCGCAATTACCTGAAAAAGACCATTGCCCCCCAGTATCTGCTGCATGCTTATATTCCTCAGATCCCCGGCAAGGAGAGAAGAAAAGTATCCCCTGGAAAAGAGGGGATATTGGGAGTGGAGGGAATGACACCCCAGGTGATTTTGGACTGTTTGCGCCGTGCCGGTGCTACGGAGGCAGGGGAGCAGCCTATATCTTCCGGTAATATCACCAAGCAGGATCTTGTGGAGCTGGGGCTTTCCGGTTCTGCCAACAGCAGCTTCCTTCGCGAAAGGCTTCTGAAAAAGCTGGGATTTCCTGCCAATATGAGTGCCAATGCCATGCTTCAGGCATTGAACCTATTTTACGACCGGAAAGCCCTTGAAAAAGACTTGATGGAGATAGATCATGATTGATATATCTGTTAAAAACTTAACAAAGTTTTTTGTCATCGGTGAAAACCTACTGGAGGACTTTTCCTTTGAAGTCCAGGAGGGGGAACGGGTGGCGGTTTTGGGCCGCAACGGCTGCGGAAAAACCACTTTGTTTAAGATCCTCACCGGGGAAATGGACTATGATTCCGGAGAGGTATTTATCAATCCCCATAAAAAGATCGGCCTGATATCACAGATCCCCCGGTTCCCGGCGGGTTACACGGTGGAGCAGGTCCTGCGGTCAGCGTTTGGCCCGGTGTTAAAGGTCAAGGCCCGTATGGAGGAACTGGAAAATGTGATGGCCCTGGGGGCTACCAGGGAACAGCTTCAGGAATACGATGCCCTGACAGCCCGGTTCCAGGCTGCCGGCGGCTATGATATGGACGTGCAGACGGATAAGGTTTGCAACGGCCTGGGCATCACGCCCCAGCAACGCTGCCAGGAGTTTGACAGCCTTTCCGGCGGCGAAAAGACCCGGATGAACCTGGCGCGACTGCTTTTGGAAAAAACGGACATCCTTTTATTGGACGAACCTACCAACCATTTGGATCTGCGCAGTGTGGAATGGCTGGAATCCTATATCTTAAGCTTTAAGGGAACGGTGCTGATGATCTCCCATGACCGGTACTTTTTAGACCGGGTGGCACAACGGGTCATTGAGATCACAGACGGCCATGCAGAGTTTTATTCCGGCAACTATTCTTTTTATATCGACGAGAAGCAGGCACGGTTTGACCTGCAAATGAAGCAGTACGAGCAGGAGCAGGCTAAGCTGAAACAGTTGGGCTATACCGTAGAGCGCATGAAGGGCTGGGGCATCAATAACCGCACCCTATACCGCAGAGCCATGTCCATCCAGCACCGGATGGAGCGTATTAAAAAGACAGAACGGCCCAAAACGGAAAAAACCATGAAAGCCACCTTCGGGCAGAAGGACTTTTCCGGAGATGTGGTATTCAAGATGAAAAACGTGTCCAAAGCCTTTTCGGAGCGGACACTGTTTTCCGATGTGGAGCTTTCTGTGGAGGGCGGCGAACGGATCGCCCTTTTGGGGGACAACGGCACCGGAAAATCCACCTTTATCAAATGCCTTTTGGGGGAGGAGGACTGTACCGGAAAGATCCAGTTTGGTCCTACGGTGAAATTTGGCTATCTGCCGCAGATCATCCACTTTGACCACCCAGAGCGGACCCTATATGACACCATGCTCTATGAAAAGAACTGCACGCCCCAGGTGGCAAGAGACCGGCTGGGTGCGTTCCTGTTCCAGGGAGAGGATGTGTTTAAGACCGTCGGCAATCTCTCCGGCGGTGAGCAGTCCCGTTTGCGGCTATGTATGCTCATGGATGAGAAGATCAACCTGCTGATCCTGGATGAGCCTACCAACCATTTGGATATCGCTTCCCGGGAATGGGTGGAGGCGGCCATCGAGGAATTTGAGGGCGTGTTGCTCTTTGTATCCCATGATCGCTATTTCATTGAAAAGTTTGCTGAGCGGATCTGGCTTTTGGAGGACGGAAAGATCCGGGACTTCAAATGCGGCTACAGCAAATACCGGTCTATTCTGGACCACGAGGCGGCGCAAAAACAGCCGGAGCCCTCCCAGCCCAAGCCCAAAAAGGAAAAACCAAAGGGTGGAACCAAGGAGGTAGAAAAGCTGATCCGCCGCTTAGAGCGGGAGATCGAAAAGCAGGAACAGCTGGTAGCCCAATTGGATGAGAAGATCCTGGCATCCGGTGCGGATTACCAGGAGCTGACCCGTCTGCTTGGAGAAAAAGAGGAAGCGGAAACCGTTCTTATGGATTTGATGGAGCAGTGGGAAACTGCCCAGGAGAATATGTAATATTATGATAAGGAGCAAATATCATGAGTTCTTGTAATGGAAATTGTGCCTCCTGCGGCAGCGATTGCGCAGACCGCAAGGCAGAGAGCATGCTTGCCAAGCTCAACGAAAAGTCCACGGTCAAAAAGGTGATCGCTGTGGTGTCCGGCAAGGGCGGCGTGGGTAAGTCCACGGTGACCTCCATGCTGGCAGTGGCCATGGCCCGTAAGGGTAAGCGCGTTGGTGTGCTGGATGCGGATATTACCGGTCCTTCTGTGCCCACAGCCTTCGGCGTGACCGAATGCCAGGGCGCCAACGATGACGGCCTGTATCCTGCCCTGACCCGCAGCGGCATGCAGATCATGTCCATCAACCTGCTTTTGGACGATGCTACCTCTCCTGTGGTTTGGAGAGGTCCTGTGATCGCCGGTGCGGTCAAGCAGTTCTGGACCGATGTGATCTGGGAGGATGTGGACTACTTGTTTGTGGATATGCCTCCCGGAACCGGTGACGTGCCTCTGACGGTGTTCCAGAGCCTTCCTGTGGATGGTATCGTGATCGTGACCTCTCCGCAGGATCTGGTGTCCATGATCGTCTCCAAGGCTGTGAAGATGGCCAATATGATGAAGATCCCCGTTTTGGGCTTTGTGGAGAACTATAGCTATCTGCAGTGCCCCGACTGCGGTAAGAAGCTGGAAGTGTTCGGTAAGTCCAAGCTGGACGAGGTGGCAAACAGCTTTGGCCTGCCCATCCTGGCAAGACTGCCCATTGATCCCAAGGTGGCGGAAGCCTTTGACGGCGGCATGATGGAAACTGTGGATACTTCTTTGTTGGAGGAGGCGTTGACTGCCTGTGAAAACGCTTGATATGATTCTTCCTGGGGAGATATTCAGCGGCTGGTGGAAGGAAGGCCATGTTCAGGGCATTGCCCTGGATAAGGAAAAGGGCCATATGTACTTTTCCTTTACCACCATGCTCCTGAAAACGGACCTGCAGGGAAATCCCCTTGGCAGTGTCCGCCGACTGGCAGGGCATTTGGGGTGCATTACCTTTGACCCTGACCGTCGCCGGGTCTACGGTTCTTTGGAACTGAAGCACGATGTGATCGGACGGGATATTATTGACCGCACCGGCTGGGACCCCAATGGAGAGGACAATTTCTATTTGGTAAGCTTCGACTGCGACCGGATCTGCCGTATGGATATGGATGCGGAAGCCGACGGCATTATGCTTGCTGTGTGGCTGAAGGAAGTGGTTCGCGATTACCGGGCAACAGACCCTGTCAGCGGACAGAGCCATGTATACGGCTGCAGCGGCATTGACGGCACGGAATACGGCCCTGCCTTCGGTAGCTTTGCACCGGGCAAGATCATGGTAGCCTACGGTATCTACTCCCAGCCGGAACGGCAGGATAATGACCATCAGGTGATCCTCCAGTGGGATGTTTCGGTGATTGACCGATTTGGCAAACCTCTTTGCCAGGAGAAGCCCCATCACAGCGGCCCGGAGGGGTGCGAGGCACAGTATTTCGTCTATACGGGGAATACCCGTTACGGCGTGCAGAATCTTTCCTATGATCCTGCCTCCCGGCTATGGCTCATGGCGGTCTACCGGGGCGAGAAGCCGGAATTTGGGAATTTCCCCATGTTTGCGGTGGACCAGACGGTGGATCCCCAAATGGATACCCTCAAAGGAAGAGGGGAGAAGGGCAGTTGCCTGACCCTGGCTTCTGTGGGAAATCAGGATGCCATGGGCGTATGGGGAATGGACTTTCCCCATGGCTCCACGGGGCTGTGTCCTGTAGGTGACGGAACGGTTTATGTTTCCCTCCACCTGGCGGATAAGGAAAAGAAGCTTTTTGCCAGCCGGGTGATCCGCTACAACTTTGCCCAGGGACAGTGGACGCAGATCGCGGAATAAAATGTTGGGGTCAGGCTCATCGCCTGACCCCAACATTTATTATAGAACCTTTTATTTTGGCAGTAGTTTTTACTTATCCAGCCATGCACAGGCATGGGTTGCGGCGACAGTACCGTCGGCGGTGGCAGTGGTCAGCTGACGGATCAGCTTCTTCCGGCAGTCACCGGCAACATACAGTCCCGGTGTCCGGGTGGCGCAGTTTTCGTCGCTGTCGCAGTAGCCCCGTTCATCCAGATCCGCTAAATGGCTGATCAGACTGCATTCGGGACTGCGGCCCAGGGCCACAAACAGACCGGAAACAGAGATCTCCTGAACACCGTCTTCTGTGTCCACGGTGACGGATTCCAGCTTGTCAGCGCCGTTGAGGGACTGCACAGTGGCACCTGTAAGGAAACGGATATTGGGCGTTTTCTTCGCGGCCTCTACCAGGGCATTTTCCGCCCGGAACTGATGGCGGCGATGGATCAGGGTCACGGTTTTGCAGACACCTGCCAAAAACAGTGCATCGTCAAAAGCACTGTTACCGCCGCCCACAACGGCAACCTCCTGATCTTTGAAGAAGGCACCGTCACAAAGGGCGCAATAGCTGATACCGCTTCCGGTCAGCTCTGCCTCCCGGGGCAGGGAAAGGGGCGTAGGGCGGGCGCCGCCAGCATAGATCACACTGCGGCAAGGGATCACCTCGTCCTCTGTGGTAACGGAAAAGCCCTCAGGGGTCTTTTCCACCTGCAACACCTGGGTAAACTGGATCTCGGCACCGCAATTCATGGCGTGAGAGCAGAGTTTATCGCCCAGCTCCATGCCGGAGATGTTTTCAATGGCGGGGTAATTGTTCACCAAATGGGCTTGGGTGATTTGCCCGCCCAGGCTTTGCATTTCACATACAGTAACGGACTTTCCGGCCCGTGCGGCATAAACAGCGGCAGTCAGACCGGCAGGGCCGCCGCCGATAATGACGAGATCAGTCATAAGATCATCCCTTCAGGAATTCCTTGATTTGGGCAATGCCGGCATAGACCTTGTCACCGGCGGCAGAGTGGACCACCAAAGAGGGAGCCTGATTGAGCTTATACTCCTTGGCCTCCTGGGCGTATTGTTCCACGTTTTTCTCCTGATATACGATACCGGCCTTCTGAAGCATGGGCTTGACGATGCGGCAGTTGGGGCAGGTGGAGGTGACAAACAGGGAATAGCCGGTGGGCGCATCAGGGCAGGCAGTCACAGTCTGCACGGAAGCACCGGCCTTGGCGGCAACGGAAGGTACATAGTTCTTACGGTCTCTGTACTCCTGGGACTTTCCGTCGTTCCAGTTCTGTACTGGGCGGTAATAGCCGGTGATCCGGCTGTAGACCTCGGTCTTTTTGCCGCAGATGGGGCAGGTGTACTCTTCACCGGTGATATAGCCGTGATCCACACATACGGAGTAGGTGGGAGACAGGGTGTAGTAGGGCAGCTCATGGTTTTCGGCAATGGTGCGCACCAGGTTAGCGGCGGCCTTCCAATCGGGAAGCTTTTCGCCCAGGAAGGTGTGGAACACTGTGCCGGAGGTGTAGAGGGTCTGCAGCTTATCCTGGATGGCCAATGCGGCAAAGACATCCTCGGTGTAGCCTACGGGCAGGTGAGAGGAGTTAGTGTAATAGGGGGTAGCGCCCTCGTGGGCGGTAATGATCTCGGGATAACGCTTCTTGTCATGCTTGGCAAGGCGGTAGGTGGTGGATTCTGCGGGGGTCGCCTCCAGGTTGTACAGATCGCCGTACAGCTCTTGGTAGTCGGACAGCCGCTCGCGCATGTGATTGAGGACCTTCTGGGCAAAGTCCTGGGTCTCGGGATGGGTCAGATCCTTTTTCAGCCAGTTGGCATTGAGGCCCACCTCATTCATACCGATCAGGCCGATGGTGGAGAAGTGGTTGTCGAAGCTGCCCAAATACCGCTTGGTATAGGGGTACAGACCTTCCTCCATATGCTTGGTAACGGTGGTACGCTTGATCTTCAGACTGCGGGCGGCAATGTCCATGAGCCGATCCAGCCGGGCGAAGAAATCAGCCTCATTTTTGGCAAGATAAGCGATCCGGGGCAGGTTGATGGTAACCACACCGATGGAGCCGGTGGACTCACCGGAGCCGAAGAAGCCGCCGGACTTCTTCCGCAGCTCACGCAGGTCCAGACGCAGACGGCAGCACATGGAGCGCACATCGGAGGGCTCCATATCGGAGTTGATGTAGTTGGAGAAGTAGGGGGTGCCGTACTTGGCGGTCATTTCAAACAGAAGCTTGTTGTTCTCGGTCTCGCTCCAGTCGAAATCCTTGGTGATGGAGTAGGTGGGGATGGGGTACTGGAAGCCACGGCCGTTGGCATCGCCTTCGATCATGACCTCGATAAAGGCCCGGTTGACCATCTCCATTTCCTTCTTACAGTCGCCGTAGGTAAAGTCTGCGGGCTTGCCGCCAATGATGCAGGGCTGATCTGCCAGGTCAGCAGGGACAGTCCAGTCCAAGGTGATGTTGGAGAAGGGAGCCTGAGTGCCCCAACGGCTGGGGGTGTTGACACCGTAAATAAAGCTTTCGATGCAGTGCTTGACTTCGGTGTAGGTGAGATTATCTGCCTTGACAAAGGGAGCCAGGTAGGTATCGAAGCTGGAGAAGGCCTGAGCGCCGGCCCATTCGTTCTGCATAATGCCCAGGAAGTTGACCATCTGATTGCAAAGGGTCGCCAGGTGCTTGGCAGGGGCAGAGGTGATCTTGCCCACAACACCGCCCAGGCCCTCCTGGATCAGCTGCTTCAGGCTCCAGCCTGCGCAGTAGCCGGTGAGCATGGAAAGATCGTGAATGTGCAGATCTGCATTGCGGTGGGCATTGGCGATCTCCTCGTCATAGATTTCAGACAGCCAGTAGTTGGCGGTGATGGCGCCGGAGTTACTAAGGATCAGACCGCCCACGGAGTAGGTAACGGTGGAGTTTTCCTTCACACGCCAGTCGGAGACCTTCAGATAGCCGTCCACCAGGCCCTTGTAGTCCAAAATGGTGGAGCTCATGGAGCGCAGCTTCTCCCGGTTCTTCCGGTAGAGGATGTAGGCCTTGGCAACGTCGGCATAACCGGCACGCTGCAAAACAGCTTCCACAGAGTCCTGAATGGACTCCACCTCAATGGCATCGTCCATGATCTTGCAGGCGTAGTCGGAGGTGACCTGCAAAGAGAGCATATTGATAATATCGGGATTGTAGGGGATCTGGGTGGCCTCAAAGGCCTTGGTAATGGCGTTGGCGATCCGGGTAATGTTAAAATCTACGGTGCGTCCGTCACGTTTGGTAACCTTGTACATAAGTATTTCTCCTTTTCAGATGCCGCGAAGGCTTGTATTCTTTATATAAGGGAGGACTGCCTTATGCAGCTTCTCCAGTTCTTCCATAGTCAAAGGCCGCATCCCGGAGCCCAAAAGATCACCGGAATCCACAAATTGCTGTAAATAATAGGCATTTGCTCCCGCAAGCCACCGACCGATGGCTTCCAGACGCTTTGGGGTGTGCAAAGGAGCGCAAACTGTGGTGCGAAACTCATAATCGGTATTGCCGTTCATGAGAAGTTCTGCGCTTTCTTTTACCCGGTCCAAAATGTCCACACCACCGCAGGTCTGTACATAGCCATCCGGGTCGTTTTTAATATCCATGGCGACGTAGTCCAGGAGTCCTTCTTTGATAAGATCCCGGAGCATTTCGGGATTGGATCCGTTGGTGTCCAGCTTTACTGCAAAGCCCAGGTCTTTGATCTGCCGGATCCGCTCCGGAAGCTTGGCATACAGGGTCGGTTCGCCGCCGGTGATACAAACGCCGGTGAGCTTTCCAACGCGGCTTTTCAAAAATGCCAATAAATCCTCCGTGTCCATCAAAGGAGGGGGCAGTCGCTGTGGCAACACCAAAGAAGGGTTATGACAAAACGGACAGCGCAGATTGCAGCCACCCAAAAACACGGTGCAGGCAAGCCTTCCCGGGAAATCCAGCAAGGTCAGCTTCTGCAAACCCATGATCTTCACGGCCATCCCTCCCACGATACGATGCTAAGCAACAGTATAGCGGTTGTTTTTGAGATTGTCAAGGGGGAAACACAAGATTTAGTAAAAACAAATAAAAAACGGCACAATATATTGTGCCGTCCAGCTTGTCAAAAAATCTTTTTTGACAAGCTGGCAGAGGTCAAAGGAGCCGCAAAGACAAGCAAACCGGACTCGTCGGCGTACAGAAGTACGTTAGAGTCCGGTTTGCGCAGTAAGTCAAAATATCTTGCGCAGCAAGCCTTTCAGGGTCTTAAGAAGAACGGATTGCCACGGCCACAAGTGGCCTGCCAATGACGCTGCTTTCTTTTTCCATTCACACATATTTTGACGGTTTGCGGCTTCTTTGACACTCTGGCAGAGGTCAAAGGAGCCGCAAAGACAAGCAAACCGGACTCGTCGGCGTACATAAGTACGGTAGAGTCCGGTTTGCGCAGTAAGTCAAAATGTCTTGCGCAGCAAGCCTTTCAGGGTCTTAAGAAGAACGGATTGCCACGGCCACAAGTAGCCGCCCAATGATACTGCGTTCTTTTACCATTCACACATATTTTGACGGTTTGCGGCTTCTTTGACACTCTGAACGGCACAATATATTGTGCCGTATTAGTCAATGGTCAGCTTTCTGCAGGCAGCAGCCAGGGCGCTGAGGGTGTTGCAGGCGACCATGGGACACAGTGCGCTGAAATTCTGAATACTGCGCACATGGGGCCAATGATGCTGACCAATGGGGTTGAGCCACAGCACACTTCCTGCCTGTCGCTTGACTTCCAGTAAAGCAGAGATGGCCCCCTTCTGATCAATGGTCTTGGTATCCGAGAGGATCAGCAGAGTGGTGGCACCGTTGAGAATGGGCGGCCTGCGACCGGAAAGGGAGCGCAGTGCCATGCCAAGATCCGTTCCCTTGCCGTAGATACCGCAGTCGTTTACATAGGAGCGGAACAGATCCATATTTTGCAAACTGAAGGGATCCGCCTCAAACAGCTGCTCGGAAAACAGGAAGACTCTGGAACTGTCAGAGATCTGATTCAGGGACTGGATAAACCGCAGAGCAAACTCAGAAAACTGTACCATAGAACCGGAAACATCACACAGAAGAACCAAATGACGCTTCCGGGTGCGCTTTTTCTTATATTTCAGCCGGTATAAGCTGCCGCCGGTCTCCAAGCCCTTGCGGATAGTGCCTCTGAAATCCAGCTTACCGCTGTGACCGCCCCGATTGCGCTTGGCGGTGAGTTCTCCGTTGATCTGGGAACAGATCCCCTGGATAATGGAGATGGCCTTGGGGATCTCCACATCCCGAAATTCGGAAATATCACGAAACAGTAAGCCCAGCTCCGGGTCAGCTGCCTGGACACCGATTCCCGCATCCTCCATGCGAAGCTGTTCTTCCAGGATCGTTTTGGCAAAGACGGAGTGGATAAAATTGCCGTAAAGCTCAGGATTGCGCTCGGCATTGCTTTTATACTTATCCATAAACTTCTGAAGCCGATCCCGGGCGCTTTGGGGCATGGTGGCATAGGTGTTCAGCTGGTCTTCGGAAAGCCCCACCGCTTCCAGCTCCTCCTGGGCCTGCTCCCGGTTGCGCTGGGCCTGGGCCTGCCGCTCCATTTGCTCCTTAGCCTGCTTACGCATAGCCTCCTCAGAGATAAAAAAGCCGTCAAAGACCTTGTCGAACAAAAGCTGCTGCTCCTGGGTCTTGGCATAGACTGTCCGCAAGGCGGTTTTTACAGTACTGCGGTCCGAGAATCCCAGCTGGATCAGGATCCTGCTGGCATCCTCGGTCTCCCGGGGGCTGACGCTGAGTCCCTCCAGGCGCAGCATTCTGCCAAATGCCGACAGCTTTTGGGTATAGACGGTGGGATCATCCATGGTGATGACCTCCGCATTGAACGCCGCAATGGCAGGTGTCCTGCGGCTGATCTTCTGCCAAAACTTCCAGATCTTCGCTGTTTTTCAGGATAAAGCCTGCAGTCTGCCGCAGAGCATCGGGGGTCAGCTCCTTAACGCCCAAGGCATCCAGGGCGGCGGCCCAGTCCAGGGTCTCTGCAATGGAGGGCTTTTTGAGGATGGCTTCATTTTCACGAAGCTTATGGACCGCCAGCGCCACCTGGGCAGCCAGCCGGTCATCCACATGGGGCAGCTTCTTGCGCAAAATAGCAAGCTCCTTTTCCATATCCGGGTAGGGAATGTATAAATACGCGCACCGGCGGCGCAGAGCCTCGGAAAGGGGACGGGAGCGATTGGAGGTCAGCACCACAAAGGGAACGGTTTTGGCCCGGACGGTGCCTACCTCGGGAATGGTGACCTGCATTTCGGACAGCAGCTCCAAAAGGAAGGCCTCAAATTCTTCGTCCGCCTTGTCGATCTCATCAATGAGCAGGACCACGGGTTTTTCCGAACGGATGGATTTCAGAAGAGGCCGTTCCAAAAGATATTCATCCCCAAAAAGACTCTTGGTCAAAGCATCGCTGTCCCGGCTGCCCATATTCACCTGAATGGACAGAAGCTGCTTTTGATAGTTCCACTCATACAAAGCCTTGCTCTCGTCCAGCCCTTCGTAGCATTGCAAACGCACCAGATCCCGCCCCAGGCTTTCTGCCATGACCTTCGCGATCTCGGTCTTACCTACACCGGCGGCACCTTCAATGAGCAGAGGACGTCCCAGGGCCAGGGCAACAGTCAGTACCGTAGCCATGGTGTCGTCATATACATAGCCGCAGGCATCCATTTTGATTTTCAGTTCTTCCAGTGTCATAATATCCTCCAAAGTAACAGATACTAACATTATAGCCGGAAAATCCCGCTTTGGCAACCATTCTTTCTTGACGGACAAATGTATTTCGGATATAATAGAAAATCATAATGAAACGGAGGAATTCCCATGGCCAAAACAGTAAAAGATGTTATGAATATGATCGCAGAACTCGGGATCGAAATGGTGGACTTTAAGATGGTGGATATCCACGGACAGTTCCGCCATGTGACCATTCCGGCATCGGATTTTAACGAATCCATTATGCAGACGGGTGTCGGCTTCGATGCCTCCAACTACGGCTATGCGGTGGTGGAAAAGAGCGACATGGTCTTTATCCCGGATCCGGATACAGCTGTGGTGGATCCCTTCTGCCAGATCCCCACCCTTTCCATGACCGGCAATGCCATGATCATTGACTATCCCAATAACCGCCCCTTGGCTCAATATCCCCGGAATATCGTTTTGGCAGCGGAAAAGTATATGCAGGATACCGGCATTGCCGATACCATGCTGATTCTGCCGGAATTTGAGTTTTATCTGTTTGACCAGGTTGGCTGGGAGGTCCAGTCCAATGCCATCGGTATGCAGCTCGATGCCCGTCAGTCCTACTGGAACAGCGGGGTAGAGGGGAAGGGCTGCGTAGTCCCCAAACAGAAGAATTACCATATTGCCAAGCCCTTTGATACTACCTATGAGTGCCGCAGTCAGATGTGTATGCGCATGGCCCAGGCCGGGATCCCTATTAAGTACCATCATCCTGAGGTAGCCGCCTCCGGTCAGTTCGAGATCGAGCCCAAGCTTGGTAAGATGTCCTTTATGGCAGATGCCTCCATGATGATCAAGTATATCATCCATAATACCGCCATGGAGTTCGGCCTGTCCGCAACCTTTATGCCCAAGCCTGTCTACGGTGAGGCTGGCAGCGGTATGCATGTGCATATGCTCCTGCTGAAGGATGGACAGCCTGTCTTCTCCGACGATGCCGGCTATGCCCACCTGAGCAAAACTGCCCATTATTTTATGGGTGGTCTTCTCAAGCACATCTCCTCTTTGTGCGCCCTGACCAACCCCAGCACCAATTCCTTCAAGCGTTTGGTTCCCGGCTTCGAAGCCCCGGTAACCGTGGGCTATGCCACCTCCAACCGCTCTGCGGTGATCCGGATCCCTGCCTATGCCAAGAGCCCCGCGGAACGCCGCTTCGAGCTGCGTAACCCCGATGCCACCTGCAATCCCTATTTCTGCTATGCGGCGATTTTGATGGCAGGCCTGGACGGCGTGAAGAATCAGATCGATCCCCATGAAAACGGCTGGGGACCCTATGACGTGAATCTGTACAATCTGCCCGAGGAGGAGAAGGCCAAGCTCAAGGGTCTGCCCACATCCTTGGAGCAGGCGTTGGATGCCCTGGAGGCGGATCATGACTATCTCACTGCCGGTGGCGTATTCCCGGAGGAATTGCTGAAGAACTTCATCAAGCAGAAGCGGGCAGAATGCGCAGAACTGTCCAAGATCCCCCATCCGGCAGAGTTCGAAAAATACTATAATTTGTAAAATTTTTGCTTGACAATTGAAAAAACTAGTGGTAACATGTAGCCATAATTTTTCATAAACACAAAAGCGTTTGAGCGCAAAGAGTAGCCGAAAGAAAAGCGTCAGAGAATTGCCGGTGGGTGCGAGGCAACCGTAATATTTCGGTGAAGTTCATTGCGTAAGCTGTGTGCTGAAGTGGTAGTAGGTACAACGGGTGCGACCGTTACATCGCTAGGACTTTACAGTAGGTTCTCCTGCCTGAAGCCCGATGAGATATCTGCTGTGAGGCAGATATAAAGCAGAGTGGTACCGCGATTTTTTCGCCCCTGCTTCCCGTAAGGGAAGCGGGGGCTTTTTGGTTGGATTTACACAGAATACTGTGCAAATATAATTATTCGAAAAGAGGTCATTATTATGAAAAAGATCACATCTGTCATTTTGGCGCTTGCCCTTTGCCTGAGCTGTATGATGGTGTTTACCGCCTGCGGCGAAGAGGAAAAGGCAGAAGGCTTTACTGTCGGCGTCTGCCAGCTGATGAAGCACGACTCTTTGGACCAGGCCACTCAGGGCTTCAAGGACGCTCTGGAAGCCAAGATGAAGGAAGCCGGAAAGTCCGTCACCATCGATGTGCAGATCCCCGGCGATACCACCATGTGCGGTACCATCGTTAAGACCTTTGTAACCGATAAGGTTGACCTGATCATGGCCAACGCTACTCCTGCTCTGGTCTCTGCTGCCAGCGCTACCTCCACCATTCCTGTGCTGGGCACTTCCGTTACCGATTACGAAGATACCTTCCAGGGCAATATCCCTGCCAACGTGTCCGGCACCTCCGATGCCGTTCCCTTTGCGGAGCAGGCACAGATGATGATCGATACCCTTGGTCTGGTAGAGGGCGATGTGGTTGGCGTTCTTTACTGCACCGGCGAGTCCAACTCCAAGCTGCAGTATGAGGCTGTCAAGGCTCTGTTCGAGGAAAAGGGCATTGTCGTTGAGCAGTACACCTTCTCCGAGACCACCGAGCTGCAGGCTGTTGCTACTTCCATGGCAAGCTCCTGCAAGGCTGTTTATATTCCCTCTGACAATACCGTCGCCCAGAATGATGCCCTGGTGGGTAACATCTGCTCCAACGCCAATGTCCCCGTGTTCACCAGCTACGGCGGCAAGATCTGCTACGCAAGCCTTGCCATCGACTACTATCAGCTGGGCTACGAGACCGGCGTGATGGCCGCTGACATTCTTCTGAACGGCAAGAAGCCTGCGGATATGGAGATCAAGATCCTGGAGCCCACCACCGTTTACAACGAAGAGCTGTGCGGCAAGCTGGGCATCACTGTTCCTGAAAACTAATTTTTACTGAGGTATACCATGTCGATTCTCAATGCCATGCCCGGTGCGGTAGCACAGGGTTTGATCTGGGGCCTGATGGCCATTGGTGTTTACATTTCCTATAAGATCCTGGATATTGCAGACCTGACGGTTGACGGCTCTCTTTGTACCGGTGGTTGCGTCTGCGCCTTCATGCTCATGGCAGAGCAGCCCATTTGGTTGTGCATCTTGGCAGCCTTTGCGGCGGGGGCTTTGGCAGGTGTGGTGACGGGATTACTGCACACCCTTTTGGGGATCCCCTCCATTCTGGCGGGTATTTTGACCCAACTGAGCCTTTACTCCGTGAACCTGGCGATTTTGGATCATAAGGCCAGTCAGGCACTGTTCCCGTATTTGGATCAGCTGCTGGTGGACTCCTCCGACGATATAAAGACGATCATTGTTGGCACCGGTGTGGTTGCCGTTGTGATCATCGGTCTATGGCTGTTTTTCTATACGGAAATTGGCCTGACCCTGAAATCCACCGGTGACAATCCGGATATGAGCCGCGCCCAGGGCGTGAACGTCAACCGGAATAAAGTCATTGGCCTTGCCATTTCCAACGGGTTGGTGGCCCTTTCCGGCTGCTTTTTGACCCAGTATAATAATAATGTTACCATTAACGACGGCCGCGGTGCCATCGTCATTGGCCTGGCAGCTATCTTTATCGGTCTTTCCGTATCCATGAAGATCAAGCCCAACTTTGTGGTGAGCCTGATCGGCGTGGTATTTGGCAGTATCGTATACTTTGCCATTTATACCATTGTGGTGCAGCTGAAGCTTATGCACACGGACTATCTGAAGATGATGTCTGCTCTGATCGTTGTGCTGTTTTTGGGCGTTCCTTACATAAAAGGAAAGCTGTTTGCCGGACGAACCGCCAGGAAGATCGCGGAAAGAACGGTGGGAGGAGGTCAGCCCCATGCTTAAGATCACCAATTTGGGAAAGACCTTTAACCCCGGTACCGTCAATGAAAAGGTCGCCCTGAAGGGTCTGGACCTTCACCTGAAGGACGGAGATTTTGTTACAGTTATCGGCGGCAACGGTGCCGGTAAGTCCACCCTCCTCAATGCCATTTCCGGTGTGTGGCGCCCGGACTGCGGTACCATTGAGATCGACGGTGTGGATGTGACTCACATGCCGGAGCATAAGCGTGCCAAGTTTTTGGGGCGCGTGTTCCAGGATCCCATGAAGGGAACGGCTCCCGATATGGAGATCGATGAAAACCTCTCCATTGCGGCTCGACGGGGTACTGTGCGGAAGCTTCTTTGGGGCATTCGCCGAGGAGAGCGGGAGCGCTACAGAGAACTCCTTAAGCCCTTGGAACTGGGCTTGGAGGATCGGCTCTCCACCAAGGTGGGTCTGCTCTCCGGCGGTCAGCGCCAGGCACTGACCCTGCTGATGGCCACCCTGCAGCGCCCCAAGCTCCTGCTTTTGGACGAGCATACGGCGGCTTTGGACCCCAAGACAGCCGCAAAGGTCCTGGAGATCACTGACCGGATCGTCACGGAAAACAAGCTGACCACTCTGATGATCACCCACAATATGAAAGATGCCATCGAGCATGGCAACCGCTTGATCATGCTCCATGAGGGCCGTGTTGTGGTGGATGTGTCCGGTGAGGAGAAGAAACTGCTCACAGTGGAGGATCTGCTTGGACTGTTCGTGAAGGCCAGCGGTATGGTATTTTCTGACGACAGAGCAATTCTTGCATAATTTTATAAATATGCTGTCATCCTTTGCATGCGCATGCTCAGGATGACAGCATTTTATTAAATTTTCATGAATTGACTATCCCATCATTGAAAATTGTGCTATGATATAGAAAAAGGGGGTAACCGTATGAAACTGACTTTTTTAGGCGCGACCCATGAGGTGACCGGTTCTTGTACGCTGTTGGAGGCCTGCGGAAAACGCATTTTGATCGACTGCGGCATGGAGCAGGGAACGGACACCTTTGAAAACTGTGAGATCCCGGTCTCTGCGGTGGAGATCGATGCCATCTGCTTGACCCATGCCCATATGGACCATTCCGGAAAGATCCCGGCTTTGGTGAAAAACGGTTTTTCCGGACCTATTTATGCCACTCGGGCTACCCAAAGACTGTGTGATATCATGCTTCGTGACTCTGCCCATATCCAGGAGTCTGAAGCGGAATGGCGCAACCGGAAGGCCAAGCGCTCCGGCGGCACAGCTTACGAACCCCTGTATACCATGGCAGATGCGGAACAGACCCTTGCGCAGATCAAAGGCTTCTCCTACGGGGAAGAGGTCGCCCTGTTTGACGGCATCACCCTATCTTTTTCTGATGCCGGACACTTGCTGGGCTCCGGAAGCATCCGTTTGACGGTTACGGAGGACGGACAGACCCGAACTCTGCTGTTTTCCGGTGACTTGGGCAATCTGGACAGACCCTTGATCCGGGATCCCCAAAAGCCGGAGCAGGCAGATTACGTGGTGATCGAATCCACCTACGGCGACCGCCTCCACGGGGTGCGGCCGGATTATATCGGTCAGCTGACCCAAATCCTACAGCGGACCTTTGACCGGGGAGGAAATGTGGTCATACCCTCCTTTGCCATTGGCAGGACCCAGGAACTGCTGTATCTGCTCCGCACCATTAAAAATCAGGGCCTGGTGAAGGGTCATGACCGTTTCCCGGTGTATGTGGACAGTCCTTTGGCAGTGGAAGCTACCCGGATCTACTCCGATAATCTGACAGATTTTTACGACGCCCAGACCCTGGAGCTGTTGGCCCAGGGGATCGATCCCATTGTGTTTGACGAGCTGGTTCTGTCGGTCACCTCCGAAGAATCCAAGATGATCAATGCGGATAAAACCCCAAAGGTCATTCTCTCTGCATCCGGTATGTGTGAAGCGGGCCGGATCCGGCACCATTTGAAGCATAACCTTTGGCGCGCAGAAAGTACCGTTTTGTTTGTGGGCTACCAGTCCCAAGGCACCTTGGGCAGATCCCTTCAGGAGGGCGCAAGCCGGGTAAAGCTGTTTGGTGAGGATATTACTGTCCACGCGGAGATCTGTCAGCTGGACGGCATCTCCGGTCATGCAGACCGGGATATGCTCCTGGGATGGCTTGAAAATCTGCAAAATAAGCCTACCCGGGTCTTTGTCAATCACGGTGACGAAACCGTCTGTGAGGCCTTTGCCCAAACGGTTACAGAAAAGCTGGGCTTTTCGGCAGTTGCACCCTATAGCGGTGACGGCTACGACCTGCTGACTGACGAATGCTTCCCAAAGGGTGTTGTTACCCGGGTGCAGAAGAAGGGCAGACGGGCTGACGATCTGTATCAGAAGCTGCTCAGTGCCGGTAAGCTCCTGCTGAGGCTGATCGAGTCCATGAAGGGCGCGACCAACCGGGAAATGACAGCCCTCACCGATCAGATCAATAATCTGCTTCAAAAACACAAGCGGTAATTCAGAATTGTACAAGGGGACGGTAACAATGCGACAAATGAAAAGATGGATCTGTTTGGTATTGGCATTTGTTCTGACGGTGAGCGCATTGCCCATGGAAACAGTCTTTGTCCGTGCCGGGGCCAGTGAGATAATTGCCGAACAGACTGAGACGATGGAAGCGGTAACACAAGCGGCTACGGAGCCGGAGGACACGGTTACGGAAGAAACGATTCCGGCAACGAGTCCGGAAGCGGCCTGGAATACTTCGGAGAACACAGGCGAAATTTCCCAGGAGGCTTATGACGCGGTGGATGCTCTGTTTGCGCAGATCGAAGAGGTGGAGAATGTATCTGCAACGAAGCATGCGGACCAGAGTAAGTTCACGGATGCGGCTATTGCTGTCGTGCAGGGGTCGGAGCTGTATGTAGAAGGGTCTTTGGAACGGAAGGGAGATAAATTCTCCTGGTGGACCACGGAAGGGATCCGCTGCATTTATGATCCTAAAATGCGGGAGGTCGGAGAGACCTTGTCCGACACCGGTGATGATCGGGTCGTTAACGAATGCATCCCTACCAAGGGAGGGACGAATTCCTCTTCTGAGGTGTTTCTCATAGGTCCCTTCTATGGATATGACGACAGTTTCACCGATCAGTATATGGAAACTGCGGAAAGCATTGCTTCGGCTCTGGGAGATACCTCCGGCTATACGTTGTATTCCGGTACAGCGGCAACGGTGGATCGGGTGGCTTACGCGGTCAGTAACGGTGCGGTTGTGCTGGTGGATAGCCATGGCACAACGGACTATGAAAATGGTGATGACTCTGTCACCGGTGCTGAGAATTCCTATATCTGCCTGCGCTCTACCACCGGCCTTACTCAGGAAGACTATGCCGACGGCGCGGGCTACGATGGCGTATCGGTCCAGATCAACGGTCAGACAATTGTCAACCATATGACCAAGAGCAGTCCATCGGGGCTGTTTTGGATGGCATGTTGTTTGGGAATGGCAACAGATACCATATGCTCTCCGTTGCGCAACAACGGTGTAGAAGTGGTTTACGGCTATTCCCAGTCGGTGACCTTTGCCGGAGACTATTTGTTCTCAGAGACTTTTTGGGAGGAAATGCTCCAGGGAAAAACGGTAAAGTCTTCCATTGCTACCATGAAAAACACCTGGGGCAACTGGGATTGGTCTGACCAGATCGCAGAGTACTATGGCTATTCTAACGGATATTCCACCATCAGTTCTGCACGGGCAGACTATTCCGCTTTCCCGGTGGTGGTGTCCGATGAGGATCCGTATCCGGGACAAAGAAGCGCTTACAGCTATGGAGCATGTTCGCTGCAGACGGTAAAATCTACATATGCGCTCACACTTGACCCTGAGAACGCACCGGATCAGTCCTATTACGACCGTCTGCGGACCTATATCCGCAATTATGGAGAATGCGATGATTCCGGCATTTGGTATTTAGGCGGGACTGAGTCCCAGGGGGCTGTTTCTTCCGTATTTGCATTGGAGGATCATGACAGCTACTTCCTCCTGGAGATCATTATGATGGAGAATGCGAATCCCAACCGGTTAACTGCCAATCAGCTGAAGCTAAGCTGGGTGGATGAGACTCCGGAGGTAGAATTCTTTATTGCGGCCATGGAAAACGACGAGATCACCCAGCTTGATGAGGTGTCCACAGCGGTCAGCCGTTCAACCCTTACACGGGACGGATATTTTGATGTGAGAGATAGCACCGGAAATACTGTGGACTGGATTTCAGAGTATTTTAATGCCACCCTGCAGCTGATGCTGGGCTATTGGGACCGTCATCTTCGTAGCAACTTGAATTATGGCCTTTCGGAAATGGGCTTTTACAGTTATGTAAGTGCTTATCAGAATACGACTCAGGAATCCGGTGTTCCTGCGGGCCTGTATTATAGTTTGCAGGATGGACAGATCGCCATTACTGGCTATGAGGGAACGGCAACCAACTTGACCATTCCCAATACCATCCGGGGATATCCTGTAACTGCGATCGATAATATGGCATTTTTTGATTGCCCGACTTTGGAAACGGTAATTGTTCCGAATAATGTTGTACGGATCGGTGCCTATGCTTTTTATGGCTGTAGTAAGCTTACGGGCCTCATTCTGCCTGCGAAGCTTTCACGGATCGATCGATACGCTTTCTATGGGATCGCTGCCGATGCTAATGTGCTTTATAAGGGAACAAAAGCCCAACGGGATAACATTTCTGCGGAAAATGATAATGTGTTCTCTGTAAACTGGCATTACAGCATTTCCCAGACTACCATGAGTGGTCAGGCGGTTTACCGATGCGGTGTGTGTGGCTTGTATTTCTATACGGATGGGTCGTACGTGCCTTTGAAAACCCTTTCGGTGGTGCAACTGCCCGATAAGATCAGCTACCGGACCGGTAATTCTATGGATTTGACAGGGCTTTGCCTGGAAGGTACCTATGCAAACGGCGCGATTGCCACCCTGTATGGAGAGGATCTGAAAAATTATACTGCGGATCTTTCCACCCCCGGAAGGAAAACCGTAAGTATTTTGGTTTCCGGACTTCGCGTGGAATTTACGGTGATCGTCCATGATGGTGATATTATCAATGTGGGTAAGCATTATTTTCCGGAAAGCGCCCATAACTACACCGCCAATATGGATGATACCCAGACCTATTCTTTTACCGGTGCGGTATCTCTGACGATCACCTTCACGGAAGATACCGAGGTGGAGAAGAATTACGATTTCATTTACCTGTATGATGCCAGCGGGAATGAAATTGCCAGATTCACCGGTACGGAAGCAGCGGGCGTAACACTGTTCATTGCGGGCAATTCCTTTAAGATTCGCCTGACCAGCAATGGCAGTATTCAAAAATATGGATATGCCTTTGAATCTATTTTGGCAGACAAAGGAATTGTCCATCCTCCTGTGACCGTTCCCGGTACAGCCGGTTGCACGGAAGGTGGTTTAAGCGACTATATCTTCTGCGAGATCTGCGGTGAGGTGCTGCAGGAGTCCGTACCCGTTGGTCCTTTGGGACATCAATATGATAATGGCTTCTGCCCTGTTTGTTCAGAGCGCATTACCATCCCTGCGGCAATGCTTTCTTATACCATATCCGATGGTTGTGTTACTATTACGGGTTTGAAAGCGGCTGTGAGCGGTTTGCTGGATCTGCCTGCCACCATTGAAGGGTACCCGGTCACGGCGATTGGCTATTCTGCCTTCGGCAGTCGTTCCAACCTGACCGCGGTGATTATTCCTTCCGGTGTTACCAGTATTGGGGGTCGTGCGTTTGCTTTCTGCACAAAACTAACCGCAGTGGATATTCCTTACGGCGTTAGCTCCATTGGTGCATATGCGTTTACTCACTGTAACAGCTTAACAGAAGTAACCATTCCTGCCACTGTCAAAACCATTGGAAATTCTGCGTTTGCTGACTGCGCCAAGCTGACCTCATTGATGATTCCCTCCGGAGTGACCACCATTGGCGTGGCTGCTTTCCAACGCTGCACTTCCCTGACCACGGTGTCCATACCTTCCACCGTGTCCAGCCTTCCGGAATATGTCTTTAATAGATGTGACAGCCTGACAACAGTAAGCCTTGCCTATGGGCTCAAGCATATTGGAAGATATGCGTTCGACGATTGTGATAATCTGACTAAAGTTGAGATTCCCTCCAGTGTTACCGACATTGGAGAAAGCGCCTTCTATTGGTGCAAGAGCCTGGAAACGGTGAATATTCCTGCCAGTGTTACCTCCATTGGCGCAAAGGCATTTGCATATTGTAAAAACCTCACCGGAATTTGGGTTGCTGCAGAAAATCCCAAATACTGCAGTGACAGCAAGGGCGTTTTGTATGATAAATCAAAAACTACCCTCATCCAGGCACCCGGAAGCTTAACCGGCAGCTATACCATACCTTCCGGTGTGACCACCATCGGAAATCACGGTTTCTATTACTGCGGCAATATGACCGAAGTGACCATTCCCTCCAGCGTTACCAATATTGGGGAGTATGCTTTTTACGGTAGCAATATGGATTGTGTGTGGTATTTTGGAACAGCCGCTGAAAAAGCGCAGCTTGTTATTGGCGCAAGCAACAACAAGCTCACCAATAAGCGGTGGCATTTCCTGAACACCTGCCAATATGTGGATGGTGGGCTGTGCTACATCTGTGACGATTGCGATGCGCAGCTTCCCGCTGTAACGGAAAATGTGAGTCTTGTAAACGGCCCCGATGATCCTTCCTGTGTTGTAGATGGTTCTGTAGATCTGCAGGGCATCTGTTTCCTGGCCACTACGGATCTGGGCATTACGGGGATCTTAGGTGAGGAGGCTGTAACAAGCCTTAGCGCAAACCTTTCCACCACCGGTGAAAAGACGGCGCAGATTACCGTGCTTGGGTATACCATTCCCATTACGGTGTATGTCCATGAGAAGGCTCTGGTTACGGTGGACAGCAGTCTCTATCCGGAAAGTGCCCATGAATACACCAACTATCTGAACGAGACGAAAACCTTTACCTATCCCGGCGCAACGGCCCTGACGTTTACCTTCAGCCCGGAAACGAAGGTGGAAGCCAATTACGATTATCTGTATGTGTATGACGGCAACGGCACACAGCTTGGGAAATACACCGGTACAGCGGCAGCTGGTCTGACCCTGACTGTTCCCGGAGATACCTTCCATATCAAGCTGACCTCCGATAGTCGTACCACGGCATATGGCTATTCCTTTGCTTCCATCGTGGCAGATACAGAGGAAATGTATCATCCCCCCGTTGCGGTTTCCGACACGGTTAGCTGCACCCAGGCTGGGTATTCCGGAAGGATCTGCTGCGAGCTTTGCCATCAGGTTCTGGAGGCAGGGGAAGAATATCCTCCTTTGGGACATGACTGGATGGGTGGCTCCTGTACTGAGATTGCTACCTGCGCCCGTTGTGGCGATTCGCAGACAGAGCCTCCCGGACACAACTACCAAAATAGCTGCTGTACGGTCTGCGGAGATATTCAGTCGATCCCGTTGGACCTGCTTTCCTATCGGATCGAGAACGGCAGCGTGATCATTACCGGCTTGCATTCTTCGGCTATAGGCTTGCTCGAGATCCCGGCAACCATCGATGGATGCCCGGTTACAGCCATTGCCGCTGACGCTTTCCGGGATCATCAGGGACTGGCGACAGTGAAGCTTCCTGCTGGCATTTCTGCCGTCGGAGAGGATGCGTTCTTGGGCTGTACTGCCTTGTCCGGAATCTTTGTTTCCACGGGAAACAGAAGCTTCAGCAGTGACAGCAACGGTGTTTTGTTTGATAAGAACAAGACTTCCTTGCTCTTTGTTCCTGCGGGCACGACAGGGAACTTTGTTATTCCGGACACTGTGAAAACCGTTGGACAAGGTGCCTTTGCCGGTTGTGAAAGCCTGACTGCGTTGACAGTTCCTTGCTCACTGCACCAAATCGGAGCCTCTGCCTTTGCAGACTGTACCGGCCTGACGGATATTTGGTATTTTGGCACAGCGACCCAAAAAGATCAGATCTCCATTGGCGACAACAATCAGTCGGTCACGGAGCTTCACTGGCATATTATGGATGACTGCCGTTATCAGGACGGACAGCTTTACCATGTCTGTGACGGCTGTGAAGCCCTGCTTTTAACGCACCCAGAGAAGGTGACCCTGGTAAAAACCCCGGATGATCCCACCTGCGTTGTGGGCGGTGCTGTGAGTCTTGCAGGCATCTGCATCCAGGCTACTACCGACAGAGGCGGTGTCGTTAACCTGGGAGAAAATGCGGTAGAAAGCATTACGGCGGATCTTTCCGAGCCCGGAAAAACCACGGCTCGGGTCGTGGTGCTGGGTACGGCATTGGACTATGCACTCTATGTCCATGCCGGCGGTAATATGGTCGTTGATCCTGCCTTGTATCCGGAAAGTGAGCATGACTATGCAAACTCTCTGGATAAAACTGATGTCTTTACCTATCCCGGCGCAGCTTCTTTGACCGTCACCTTCAGCCCGGAGACCAAGGTAGAGAACTACTACGATTATCTCTATATTTACGATGGAGCAGGCAATCAGCTTGGCAAATATACCAATACAGCGGCGGCCAATATGACCTTGACCATCCCCGGTGACACCTTCAAGGTTCGCATCACCTCAGACTTCCGTACTACGGCTTACGGTTATTCCTTTGCCAATATCGTGGCGGATATGGGAGAAATCTACCATCCTCCCGTAACGGTTCACGGTACAGCCAACTGTACCCAGTCGGGCAAAACAGAAGGCGTTGTGTGCGGACTGTGTGGGATGCTTCTGTCTGAGCCAGCATTCTCCGATCCTTTGGGACATACCTACGTGAACGGAGTTTGCGTGGCTTGCGGAGATGGGCTCCGGGGCTATTATCAGCTGACCAGGGATATGCGTCTTAACAGCTTGTCTTTAACGGAGGATCTGTATATTGACCTGAACGGCTACAATCTTTCCGGTACCGTAATAACCAACGGCTACTGCGTATACGGTATGGATTCTTCCACCGATGGCTATACCTGTGCTTGCATGGGGACCTTCTCCTGCGTGGATGAAAACGGCGATGAAATCGTCCCGGTAAAACAGTTTGTTTATAGCCGGGATGGTGCAACCCGACGGTACATGACTATTGCAACTGAGCAAGGCTATACCTTCCACCGGTTCTACCTGGGCATTACCCACATCAGCCTGGCGCCGTCCGTGACCGGCTTTGGCTATAAGGCAAAGTTCTACGCAGATACCATGGTACAAGCAGAGATTGAGGCGTTGGGTTACGATTTGTGGCTGTCTGAGAGCTTGGTTGTTCACAGAGAGGCTGCGGGTTTCCGGGATCAACTGAGCCTCAGGATCCGGAATTTTGATGCAGCGCGGTACGGGGAAGCCCCGGTTTATGCCCGGGTAACCATGACCCTTAAAGATGGCACTGTGATTGAAAGTGCCACACAAAGTGTTACGTTGCGCTCTGCGGTGGAAACCATCAATTCCATGTATACACAGCTTACCTCCGCACAACTGCAGGCGGTTGCGGAGATGATCCGTAATCATCCTGTCATGAACTCCTGGCAGATAGAAAATATCGATTAAAAAAATACTGCGGACACTCCGAAAGGGATGTCCGCAGTATCTTTTATCACAGGATCGCTTTGATACGGGCAACGGTACGCTCGTAACCTAAAATCTGCATAACGGTATACAGATCCGGGGAGTTGGTCTTGCCGGTGACGGCCTGACGCAGGAAGGTGGAAACATCGGCAACTGTGCCGGGGAAGGCGGTGGGATCTGCCTTGTAGGCCTTCATATCCGTGGTAAAGCCGATCTCATTGGTGATGGCCTTGACCTTGTCGAACCATACACCGGAATCGTCCGCGGGATCGTACACTGCCAGGAACTTCTCCAGCACTGTCTTTACGGTCTCGTGGCTGAACTTCTCATCAAATACGGGTGTTTCCAGATATTCGTCATAAAAGAATCCCATATAGGGCTTGGCTTCCTTCCAGGTGGCAAGATCCTTTCTGGGCTTTTTGCCGCCTCTGCCAATGGCAAGGATGGAAACGGCGTAGTCTTTGTCAGATTCCAGCTTTTGGGCAAAGTCCGGATCGAATTCCTTAGCCCATTCCACAAGAAGGGTGTAGACCTTTTCGGCATCCATCTTGGCGATCTCGTTCTTGGAAACATCCGTCAGCTTTGCGTAGTCAAAGAGGTTGCCGGCGGGATTCAGCTTCTTGGGACTGAACTTGAAGTCCGTGGAGGGGGCGGTGGGATTGGCTCTGCGCCAATCCTCGTAGTTGGAGTTGAGCAGGGTCATGATATACTCATACACAGCCTCCACGGGGAAGCCCTCAGCCTTGTAGAAGGTCAGGGCCAGCTCCGGGTCTTTGCGCTTACTGAGCTTGCGCTTGGAGTTGCCGTCCATCTTCATGAGGGGTCCGATGTGGACATACTTGGGAAGCTTGAAGCCCAGGGCCTTGAACAGCTGAATGTGGAAGGGCAGGCTGGGCAGCCACTCGTCGCCACGGACCACATGGGTGGTGCGCATAAGATGGTCATCTACCGCATGGGCAAAGTGATAGGTGGGAATGCCGTCGGACTTGAGCAGCACATGGTCCACATCGTTTTCGGTAATGGTCAGCTTGCCCTTGACCAGGTCATCATACTTAAACTGATTTTCAATAGAGCCGGTGGAGCGGAACCGCAGGACCCAGGGGTTGCCTGCGTCCAGCTGGGCCTGAATATCCTCCATGGAGCGGTCACGCCACATGGCATACTTTCCGTAATAGCCGGTGTTCTGCTTGTTGGCCTCCTGCTCCTGGCGCATATCCGCAAGCTCCTGCTCGGTGCAGAAGCAGGGGTAGGCAAGGCCGTCTTCCACCATCTTTTTGGCATATACATGGTAAATGGCGGCTCTCTGACGCTGACGGTAAGGGCCGTAAAGACCGGAGTCACCCTCGTGGGTCGCACCCTCATCAAAAGCGATACCATAGTGCTTCAAAGTGTCAATGAGCACTTCCACAGCCCCGGGGACCTCCCGCTTGGCATCGGTGTCCTCCACACGCAAAAACAGCACGCCGCCGCTCTGATGGGCCATCCGCTCAGAGGTCAGACCCTGGACCAGATTGCCCAAATGGACAAAGCCGGTGGGGGAGGGGGCCATACGGGTAATAACGGCACCTTCGGGATTCTCCCGCTGGGGGAATCTGGCTTCCAGGTCCTCGGGAGTTTCTGTTACATTGGGGAATAAAAGTTCTGCCAAAGCTTTATGATCCATAAGTATCTACCTCTACTTAAAAAATTTCCTTGTATACTATACCATAACCAGTATCCTAAAGTCAATTTATCATTGCGTTTTTCTTTTTACTATGTTACAATGTTAAAAATTGTACTTTTTGAGAGAGGAAATCGTTATGGAAGAAATAGTACAGAAAAAAAGAATGTTATCCGGCATCAAGCCCTCCGGTGATCTGACCCTGGGCAGCTACCTGGGTGCTGTGAAGAATTGGGCAGAGCGCGCGGATCAGTATGAATGCTTCTACTTTATGGCAGATCTGCATGCGATTACGGTCCGTCAGAATCCTGCGGATCTGCGCCGCCGCACCCTGGAGCAGCTGGCTCAGTACATTGCCTGCGGCCTGGACCCGGAGAAGAATACCCTGTTTATTCAGAGCCATGTCCACCAGCACGCAGAGCTTGGCTGGATCTTAGACTGCTATTCCATGTTTGGTGAGCTCTCCCGGATGACCCAGTTTAAGGATAAGTCTGCTAAAAATGCCGACAATATCAATGCCGGACTTTTTACCTACCCCAGCCTGATGGCAGGCGATATTTTGCTGTATCAGCCCGACCTGGTTCCTGTAGGAGAGGATCAGAAGCAGCATGTGGAGCTTACCC
>SVLB01000031.1 GCA_015068135.1 Oscillospiraceae bacterium
GGTATGGATGACCGTTCCAGACTTGCTTTTAGGAAGCAGATGGGCTGACGCCCATCAATGAATAAAAGGAAGGCTGGGGCGATCAGAGGCCCGCTTAGGCGGGTTCGGATTATATGACTCAGCCTAAAGAACCGCATGAACCCATTATATCCTATGGGAACGTCATTTGCAAGGGAAAGGGCTGTTCATTTTTTAGGGTGAAATTCTTTACAAACTGTTCACCGAAACTTGACATTTTGGGGTATAATGAAGAAAAATGCCAAGGAGGTGCCTTTATGGCTGTATCTGTACTCGTGGTGGAGGACGACCGCAATATTGCGGAGCTGCTCCAATTGTATCTGCAAAAAGAGGGCTATGCGGTGACCCTGGCCTTTGACGGCGGCGAGGGCCTTGCCAAGTTCCGTTCCCTGAAGCCCGATCTTGTGCTTTTGGATGTGATGATGCCGGTGATGGACGGGCATGCTGTGTGCCGCACCATCCGTGCCGAGGGGCAGACCCCGGTGATCATGCTCACCGCCAAGGGGGAGACCGACGATAAGGTATCGGGCCTGAAGGCCGGTGCTGACGATTATATCACCAAGCCCTTTGAGATGCGGGAGGTTCTGGCCCGGATCGAGGCGGTTTTGCGCCGGTCCGACTGTACCGGTGCCGCACCCAAGGCCCGGCGGCTGGTTTTCGACAACCTCGTTATCGACATGGATGCCTTTGAGCTGAATATCAAGGGCGAAAAGGTGGATGCACCACCCAAGGAGATGGAGCTTTTGTTCTATCTGGCCTCCTCTCCCAACCGGGTGTATACCCGCAACCAGCTGCTGGACGAGGTCTGGGGCTTTGACTATTTCGGCGACTCCCGGACGGTGGATGTTCACGTGAAGCGTCTGCGGGAAAAGCTGGAGGGTGCTTCCAACCGCTGGAGCCTGAAAACCGTCTGGGGCGTGGGGTATAAATTTGAAGTCTTATAGACTTCAAATTTAACTAAGTTTGCCTGCGGCAAGTGAAGTTGCTGTCGCAGTGAAGTTACTTCGTAGTGAAGTTTCGCCTTGCGGCGAAGTGAATGGCAAACTTAACTTCACTTGGCGAAGGCCAAACTTCACTGGCAACGCCAACTTCACTTTTGCGGAGCAAAAACTTCACCAAAAGGAGAAATTTGATGAGAGATTCAGAACTTCGCACTCGCGCTAAAGCACTTGGCCTTCACATCTTATCCGTATGTGATGATGTAGATACGCGCAAGGGCAGAGGCGTATTAGTAAACCAGATCATAAGAAGTGCAACCTCCATTGGCGCGAATATACACGAAGCTAACTATGCATCAAGTAAAGCAGATTTTATCAACAAATTTCATGTCGCACTGAAGGAATGTGCTGAAACAGAGTATTGGGTTGAAATGTTGGTTGGATGCAATGCGATTACACAAGAAACCGCACAGGCTATTTTGCAAGAATGCGGTATTATTCGCCGTATGTTGGCAAAGTCTGTCACCACCGCAAAGAGAAACATGGAATAACAAAAAACTAAGTTTACCTGCGGCAAGTGAAGTTGCTGTCGCAGTGAAGTTACTTCGTAGTGAAGTTTCGCCTTGCGGCGAAGTGATTGGCAAACTTAACTTCACTGGCAACGCCAACTTCACTTTTGTGGAGCAAAAACTTCACCGAAAGGATATCATAAATGGACGCAGATATCAAAAGCCTTTATAGAAAGTTGCAAAGCAAGTATTCCCTTAAATTAACAAGCGCATTTGAGAAGGGATTCAAAACAATTATAGATTATCCTATCCTCTGTGGGACTTCTGTATTGGGAAGATTTGAACTGTTTTACGGGGATCTGGATTTTGAGTTTTATGCGGAGCGGGAAGATGGAGCGTTTTTGAGTCACTGTCATTTGAAGTCGATAAAAGAAGCAGAGCAAACTGTTGTTTTATTTATGGAAGGCAAGCTTATCCCAATGCTTCGTTAACTAAGTTTACCTGCGGCAAGTGAAGTTGCTGTCGCAGTGAAGTTACTTCGTAGTGAAGTTTCGCCTTGCGGCAAAGTGATTGGCAAACTGAACTACTGCACAGTTAAGAAATAAGGATACATTATGAAAAGTTCATTCAGCCGGATCTTTTTTCCGGTAGTTACCATTTTGTTGGCGGCGCTACTGCTGGTGGGTTTGTTTTTCCAGGTCCGGATCCGATCCGTTTTATCCCGGCGGAGATTGGATGAGCTGGAAGAAAACGCCGACACCCTTACCGGACTGATCTACGCCTATTCCCAGGATGCCCATGCCGTTCCCCAGGAGCTGATGGTCAATCTGTTCCTGGGGGCCCAAACCAGCCGGGCTGATCTGGTACTGTGTGACCAGACCGGGCGACTGGTATACTGCGCCGATCATCCCATGGACTGCCCCCATCAGGGTTACACCTTGGAGAGTAGCTTTTTGGAACAGGTAAAGCGGAAAGAGACCGTCCGCAGTACCGGCCGCATTTCCGGCTTGTATACAGAGTCCCGGTATGTGGTGAGCGTGGCGCTTACCGATGAAAGCGGGCAGTTTTTGGGGCTTTTGATCCTTTCTGATCCCATATCAGACACGTTAAGCATCCTCAGCGCCTTTTCCAATATCTATTTGGTGATTGCCCTGATCGTAATTTTGGTAGCCGCGGTCATTGTGTGGTTCTTTATCCGCAGGCAGAGCGTCCCTCTGCGGCAGATGGCAGATACCGCCCGCCGGTTCGGACACGGGGAGCTCAACGCCCGGGTCCAGGTCAACGACAAGTACTCGGAAGAAATACAGGAGCTGGCTTTGGCCTTTAACAATATGGCAGCCTCCCTCCAAAAAAGTGAATATCAGCGCCAGGAATTTGTGGCCAATGTATCCCACGAGTTAAAGACCCCCATGACCACCATTTCCGGCTATGTGGACGGCATTCTCGACGGTACCATTCCCCCGGACCGGCTAAGTCTGGTATCCCAGGAGACCAAGCGGCTCAGCCGCCTGGTGCGCAGTATGCTGGAGATCTCCCGACTGCAGGATCAGGAGGGTGTTCCCGAGGAGAAGAAGACCCGCTTTGATGTGCTGGAAGCTGCAGGCCGTGTACTCATCAGCTTTGAGCGTGCCATTTCCGAAAAGGAACTGGAGGTGGAGGTGGACTTCCCGGAGCTGCCTCTGTACACCCGGGCCAACGAGGACGCCATTACCCAGGTGATCTACAACCTGGTGGATAATGCCGT
This sequence comes from Oscillospiraceae bacterium, assembly GCA_015068135.1. Classification (GTDB taxonomy): domain Bacteria; phylum Bacillota; class Clostridia; order Oscillospirales; family Oscillospiraceae; genus Faecousia. Next base: position 3,210 of record SVLB01000031.1, read on the forward strand.
GAAATTCTGTCCACCGAAAGGAAATCTGGGGCTCAAGGTCCGGCATGGCGGTCAAAAGATCTTTGTAAGTGTCCGTAATGACGGCCCAACCATTCCGCCGGAGGAGCTGCCCCTGGTCTTTGACCGGTTCCATAAGCTGGATAAGAGCCGCGCCCTGAACAGGGACGGCTGGGGACTGGGCCTTTATATCGTGAAGACCTTGGTCTGTTCTCACGGAGAGAACATTTCCGTTACCAGCCAAAATGAGGTTACAGAATTTACCTTTACCCTACCATTTGTTCATTAAGAGGTAAGCTATGCAAGATCACTCCCTTTCCAAACCCAACGAAATACCGGAATGCTACCAGACCGGCAGCACCCAGCCTCCAAAGACCCATAACAGCCTCATCGCCATTCTTTTAGTTCTGGTGATCCTGCTGTCGGGCATTGTCAGCGTTTTGGGACTGATGAACATCCATCTGTTCCGGACCCTCATGAACACCCAGGAAGATGCCGCCCTGGCCTTTGAGTCGGTGCCGGCAGATACCTCCTTCGCCCTGGCCCAGTATAACCCGGCAAGTGCCGGTTTGGGCGGGCGCAGTGCCATCGGAATCTCCGCTCAGGACATTTCCTCCTTCCATGCTACCTTCTATCAGGTCCCCCAGGGCGTGTATGTGACCCATGTGTCTGCTCAAAGCGATGCCTTTACCCAAGGGCTGCGGGCCAAAGATATTATTCTGAATTTTGACGGCATCCGGGTAATGGATCGCTCATCTTTGAAGGCCCAGCTGGATTCCCGGCTTCCCGGAGACCGGGTCACCATGGTCGTCTACCGGAAGGGTAAGCTTCTGGAATTTTCTATCACACTTCTTGAGGAATAAGCTATGGAACCCATTTACCGCAAGGAATTTTTGGTGGATACCATCCACCTGGACTGTTTTGGACGGCTGAAGCCCTCCGTTTTGTTGTATTTTGCCCAAGAGGCCGCAGGCGGTCACTGCCTTCAATTGGGAACCGACTGGGACAGCCTGCAAAAAAAGCATCTGTTTTGGGCGCTGATCCGCACCTCCGTGCAGATCACACGGCTCCCCGGTGCCGGTGAGACCGTCACTGTGGAAACCTGGCCCATGCCCACCACCCGCACCGCCTACCCCAGAGCCACGGTGGGCTATGACCAAGCCGGTCAGGAGCTGTTCCGGTCGGTAAGCCTTTGGGTGCTTATGGATACCCATACCCGGGCTATGGTCCTGCCGGGACGCAGCGGTGTGGAGATCAGCGGTGTTGTCAGAGGCAATGAGCTGGCAGCACCCCGGTCCCTGCCGCCCCAGACCCTGAGCCGTCACGACCTGCGGACCGTTCGGTTCAGTCAGCTGGACCGCAACGGTCATATGAACAACACCCGGTATATGGACTGGGTAGACGACCTGCTCCCCGCGGCCTTCCATCAGGTCCATCCCGTCCGGGGTTTTACCCTCTGCTATCTGTCCGAGGCCCGGGAGGATCAGCAGATCCGACTGGATTTTGATCTGGATGCCCAAGGGGCTTTGGTGGTGGATGCCCACCGGGAAAACACAGATGTCCCCACCGGAAAAGAGCGTGTCTTTGCCGCCCGGGTAGAGTTTTGAGCAGTGTTCTGTAAACCAATCACACATTTTCACAATTTCCCACAAAATCCCTTTTTCACAGGCAGATCCCCCCGTAAACCGCAGTTTTACGGGGGGATTTCCCGGTTAGCCTGTGGAGAAACCTGTGGAAAGTGTGGAAAACTCCCTGGGGATAACTTGGGGAAAACCCTCGAAATTTGCATTTATGTAAACCGCTTGTTCTGTTTGACATTCTATGATTTTTTTGATACCATGTGACAGAGACCATTGGCAATTGTCAATGACCGATTTCGTAGGGAACACCCATTTATAATTTATAATTAGTAATTCGTAATTCATAACTATCCCTGAAAGGCGGTGTGGGCATGAAGCTCCGCAAGCTTACCTATGGGGCGCTGCTCACCGCGGTGGCACTCATTATTTTTACAGTGGAAGCCCAGATCCCGCCGGTGGTCCCCATCCCCGGTGTGAAGCTGGGTCTGAGCAATATCGTCACCGTCTTTGCCGTATGGAGCTTGGGCCCCGGATCGGCCTGTGGCATTTTGTTCTGCCGGATCTTTCTGGGGGCTATCTTTGCCGGAAATTTTAGTACGGTATTCTATTCTGCCGCCGGAGGGCTTCTTGCCATCACCGTAACCATTGTCTACTGTAAGCTGTGCCAAAAGAATCCCATTTGGATCGCGGGCTGTTTGGGGGCGGTTGCCCACGCCATCGGGCAAATGATCGCCGCCATATGGATCTCCGGGACACCGGCTCTGATCGTGTATTTACCCATTATGATTCTCTGCGCCCTGATCACCGGGCTTTTTACCGGGCTGTGCGCCCAACTACTTGTAAAGCGAGGAAACAAGCTTTGGAAAATCTCTTTCAAATGAATTTTACCGTTGCCCAGGTCAATGCCATGTCCAATTTGGCTTTGGCCCACATGGGCGACGGCGCCTACGAGCTGTTATGCCGTGCCTATTTGTGCCAAAAGGGGGATAAAACCGTTTTGCGCCTCCATAAGGACACGGTGGAAATGGTAAAAGCCCCGGCCCAGGCCCGGTTTGCCGCCGCCATTTTCCCCCTTCTGACCCAGGAGGAGACGGATTTCTTCCGCCGGGGCAAAAACGCCCACACCCATGCTGCCCCCAAATCCGCTACCCCCCGGGAGTATGCCCTGGCCACCGGCCTGGAGACCCTCTTTGGCGCGCTGTTTTTAATGGGGCAGACTCAGCGGCTGAACGAGCTGTTCGCCGCCGGGATCACCGCCATCTAAGGAGGAAAGACCATGGCATTTGATGCAATGTTTTTGTCTGCGGTCTTGGCGGAGATCCGGGAATCTGCCCTGGGGGGACGGATCGAAAAGATCCACCAGCCCAGCCGGGATTCTGTGATCCTCCACCTCAAGGGTCGGGAAAACCGCCAAAAGCTGCTGTTCGCCGTGAACCCAACGGCCCCACGGCTTCATTTTACGGGTGCCAGTCCGGAGAATCCCCCGGAGCCGCCCATGTTCTGTATGCTTCTGCGCAAGCATCTGTCCGGGGCAAGGCTGGCAGAGATCGCTCAGCTTCCCATGGAGCGTATGGCGGAATTTACCTTTGACTGTATTGACGAAATGGGCGATCCCGTGCAGAAAAAGCTGGTAGCAGAGCTGATGGGCCGCACCTGCAATCTGTATCTTTTGGGTCCTGACGGACGGATACTGGACTGTCTGCGCCGGGTGGGCATCGATGAGAGCAAGCGCCCTGCTCTGCCGGGCCTTTACTACCAGCCCCCGGAGCCTATGGAAAAGCAGGATCCCCGGGAGATGACTCGGGAAGATTATGTAAACCTATTAACGGGACCCGGTGCCGATCTGCTGGCAGACCGGCTCATGGACTGCCTGGGCGGTCTGTCTCCCCTGGTCTGCCGGGAGGCGGCGCTGTATGCCGCCGGTTCTGTGGATGCCCGGATAGAGGCCCTTTCCCCGGAAACTGCGGGAGAGCGGCTGGGGCTGTTCTTTACGGAGCACGGAAAGCATCCCGCGCCTTATTATTACTGCGCTCCCGACGGCACTCCCAAGCAGTTTGCCTTCTGCCCCATCCGTCAGTACGGTCAATATCTGCAGGCGCAGACCTTTGGCGGACTGTTGGACGAGTTTTACACTGTCCGGGACCGGAAGGATGCCATGCGGCAAAAAAGCCAGGCAGTGCGCAAGACCGTGCAAAATCTCTGCCAGCGGATCAGCAAAAAGCTGGCCATCCAGGAAAAGGAGCTCACCGCCACCTACGACCGGGAGCGGCTGCGCCAGCTGGGAGATATCCTCACCGCCAATATCCACCGGATCACCAAGGGGCAGACCTTTGTGGATGTGGAGGATTTTTACGATGAGAATATGTCCACGATCCGTGTGGAATTGTCCCCGCTGCTGTCACCTCAACAGAATGCGGCAAAGTTCTACAAGGACTACACCCGTATGAAAAACGCGGAAAAAGAGCTGACCCGGCAGCTGCAGCTGGGACGGGACGAGCTGCAATATTTGCAAAGCGTTCTGGAGGAGCTGAACCGGGCGCAGACTGAGGCGGAGCTGGAAGAAATACGCAGAGAACTGCAGGAGCAGGGCTATGTGAAGGCCGATGCCGGCAGGAAACGCCCCAAGCAGGGAAAGCTTTCCCCCATGCGCTTTGAATCCACCGATGGATACCCCATTTATGTAGGGCGGAACAATCAGCAAAATGATGAGCTGACCTTCCGCCTTGCCCGCAAGGATGATATTTGGTGCCACGCCTCCAAGGTCCACGGCTCCCATGTGATCATCTCCTGCGGCGGCACCCAGCCCCCGGATGACACAGTGACCCAGGCGGCCCAGCTGGCGGCCTACTATTCTGAGGCTGGCAGCGGTCAGAATGTGGCTGTGGATGTGACCCCCGTAAAGCAAGTAAAAAAGACCCCGGGCAGCAAGCCCGGTATGGTGATCTACCACACCTATAAAACGGTGATTGCCAACCCCTATCAGGACATTGTAGTAGATGCCCTGAATGCAGAGAAAAAGGATACCGGAGAGGATGAATAAAATCATGATTTGTACCCATTGCGGCAAGCAGCTGCCGGACGGCGCACGGTTTTGCGCCGGCTGCGGTGCTTCCCTTGCCCCGGTTGAGACTTCGGAGGAGGAGATCCTCTCTGGACTTTCCTCCCTGGAACAGCCCACCCAGGCCCCCGACGACTTTGACGCAGAGCTTGCCGCCATCCGGGCGGTTTTGAATGATCCGGCGCCTCTGACCCCGGAAGTGCCTGAAGAAGAATACGAAGAAGCCTACGAAGAGGCACCGCCCAAAAAGAGCAGGAAGGGGCTGATCATCGCCCTTTCTGCCCTGATCACAGCCATTGTGCTGGGTGTGGGCGGCTGGCTCATTTACAGCCATCTGCAAACTGCCTCCCAGTACGACGAGGCCTGCGCCCTGCGGAATCAGGGATATCTGGAAGATGCGCTGGATGCCTTTGAACAGCTGGACGATTATGAAGACAGTCAGAGCCAGGCCTGGGAGCTTTCCGAGATACTGGAGGCAGAATCCGCCCTGAAATGGCAGGAATATGACCGGGCCATTGGGATTTTGGAGCCTATGCGGTATGTCCCGGAAGCGGGTCCCCTGCTGGAGGATGCCTACCGGATGCGGGATTATCACAATGCTTTGGATTATCTGGAATCCGGCGACTATGACCAAGCGCGGGAAGCCTTTTTCGCCCTGGGGGACTACCTGGACAGTAAGGACTATGCTGAAACCAAGGTCACCTACCTCCAGGCCCAGGCAGAGGCGGAGCAAGCGGAAGCTGCCCAGTCTGCTGAAGGATATTTGCAGGCCGGTCAGCGGTTTTTGACTCTCAATGACTACGAGGACGCCCAAGTCCTTGCATCTGATTGCTATTTGCAGGCAGCACTGCTGTATCTTGCCGCCGGGGATGCGGAAGCCGCCCAGGCTTGCACCGCCGCCATGTCCCAGGCCGATCAGAAGACCTTTACTGCACAGTTTAACCAAACCTATGCCGACGAGGACCTTTTGAAAGCCTGGAATTCTGCCCTGATCCTTCGCTCCGAGCTGTCCCAAAAGGGAAGCTACAACTATTCCGAGGAATACACCGCCCTGGAAGCCTACCTGGAACGGGACGTACTGGACAGCAAGCTCGAAACCTCCTTTGCAGACTATATGGAGCTTCTGGAAAAACAGCAGGCCCTGGTCAATTACGACGGCACCGTATCTAAGTACGTAGACTGGCTGAAGCTGGAATACGATCGGGTCACGCTGGTGGAAACGCTTATTGAAAAATACGATATTTTGGCAAAAACGCCCAAACTGCAGTCCCACTATCTGAGCCAGGGCAAGGTCATCGCCGCCTACTGTCAGATCGAGGAGAGCATCCAAAAGCAGCTGATGAAGGTCAGTGCCTCCCAAAACACGGACGGCAGCTACTATGTACCCTATAAAAATGACACAGGCATCGCCTACACGCTGGTATATACCCAGTATTTCTATTCCGGCGGGCTGCTTGTGAAGCAGGATTCCCATACAGTGGAGCTTTCTGCCGGAGAATCTGTGAAGATCCCTGTGGTATTCCCGGAGGACAGCGACAGCTGGGATTCCTGGCGGTCCGGCTACAGCTATTCCGACCTAAAGCTATAACGCTTTTATAAAAAAGTGACACCCCGTTTGAACGGGGTGCCACTTTTTTATTTATTACCGTTTTATCTTACGTACTCAATGACCACCCGGCGGTTGGGCTCGGTGCCCACGGAATAGGTGGTGATCTTGTCCATATCCTGCAGGGCGGCATGGATCACATGGCGCTCGTAGGCATTCATGGGCTCCAGGGTGGTGCGGCGGCGAGCCTTCAGCACCTGCTGGGCCTTCTTCTGTGCGTAGCGGCACAGGGAGTCCTCACGCTTGCGGCGGTATTCCTCGGCATCCACATTGATGCGGATATGACCCTCCACAGTCCGGCCCACGGAGTAATTGGCCAGGTGCTGCAAAGCATCCAGGGTATCGCCCCGACGGCCGATGAGATAGCCCAGATCCTCGCCCACCAGCTCTACATGATAGGTAGTATCGTCGATCTTCTCGGCATGGGGTACAGCCTGAGAGCCCATATGCTCCAAAAGTCCCTTCAGGAATACCTCGATCTTCTGTTCCACACTGCCCTCAGCAGCGGGGGCATAGACCTTAGGCTCAGCCTTGGGTTTGGGTTCTGCCTTGGGCTTGGGCGCTTCCTTCTTAGGCTCGGGCTTGGTCTCATGCTTGACTTCCGCCTTGGGGGCCTCCTTGGGAGCCTGGGGCTTGGGAGCCTCCACCTGGGGCTCAGCCTTAGGGGCTTCCTTCTTCTTGGGCTTGGAACGGGAAGCGCTGCCCAAAGCGCTCTTTACAGGCTCTACGGGATCGGGTACCTCATAGGTCACCTCGATCACCGCAGGAGAAGAGCCGAAGCCCAAAAAGCCGGACTTTTCCCGGGCGATCAGGGTCACCTGAACCTGATCCCGCTCCAGGCCCAGCTGGGTCAGGGCACTTTGGGTAGCCAGCTCCATATTTTTACCGGTTACACGAATGGTCTTTTCCATAGTCTTTATTCCTCCGTTTTTTCACCGCTGTACCGCTGGGCATTGTAAGCACGGCCCTTGGCAAAGGGACGGTCAGAAATGCCGGACATAGGTGCATCCCCCTTGGGGGCCTCTTCTTCAAAAATGCCCTTCTTGGCATTGTATTCTCTCTTGGCGGCGGCCTTTGCGGCCTCCTCTTCCCGCTGCTTATTCTGCTGCAGCTTCTTCTTGCTGGTGTTCTGGGTAATGCCGTCGGGGTTGGCGGCACGGCGCTCAGCACGGATCCGCTCCCGCTCCAGCTCCGCTTCCTCCTCCATGAGGGCCTTACGCAGCTTGGAGGCATCCTCCTCGTCATAGATCTTACGGTACCGCTTGGTCAGGATCACGTCGATGATGATGGTGGCAACGCCGCCGGCCAGCCAGTAAAGGCTCATGGCAGAGGGCATGCTGAAGCCGATCCACAGAGACATCAGGGGCATCATATACATCATGGTCTTGCCGGTGCTGTTAGCCTGGGAATTCTTGGCCGCCTCGGGGTCACGGATACCCTTTTCGTTGGTGACCACGGAGTTGTTCATCAGCTTATTGACCAGCATGGACAGCAAAGAGCTGCCTGCAGAGCCCAAAACGATGAGCAGGGGGCCCACGCCGTTGGACCAATTGGTCCAGAACTTGCCGGTAAACAGGTCAGAAAGGTCGGGGTCAGCACCCAGGTTGATGCCCAGGAAGGTAAAGTCCAGACCCTGCAGGGTGTCGGCATTGACCTTCAGTGCTTCCAGGGCTGTCCGATAGGCTTCGGGGTTTTCATTAATGGCCGCGGCAGTCTTGATCTGGGCGAAAGCATCCTTGGCATTCACTCCCACGGCGGAAATGATCCCCTCGATCACATCGCCGGACTCGTGAAGCAGATACTCGATGGGCTCACGGACGACCGTATACAGCGGGAACATGATCAGCAGGGGAACCAGGCTCCACAGACAGCCGGCGCCCATAGAAACGCCTTCCTCTTTATAAAGCTGCTGCAGGGCCATAGCCTGCTTTTCCCGGTCATTGGCATATTTTTTTTGCAGAAATTGGACCTGAGGGGTCAGACGGGACATCTTCATAGTGCTCTTCTTACTCTTTGCAGTGGTAGGAAGGAGTACAAAACGAATGATAAAGGCAAAAATGATCAGAGCCCAGCCATAGCTGCTGGTGAATCGGTACAGATACTCCAGCAGGTAGCCAAAGGGCACCTGGATCACGTCCCAAATAGATAAGAACATTGCATATCCTCCTAAGGAAGCCGAGGGGAGTCGAACGCCGACAGCCCCACAGCGGCACTTTTTTGAATTTTTCTTATTCTTCTCGGCTTGCGCCAGCAAGCCTTCGCCAGCTGCGCAAAAATCCAAAGCAAGCCCCCTCGCTGTGGGGTGCTGCGCAGTTTTCGGAGAGCCGCTTTTCGGCAAGACAAGAAAAATCACGAAGGGAATACCCCGTTGGTATTTTCGAGGGATTTTCCGCAGTATTGGCGGAAAGCGGCCTCCGAAAACCTATCGGCGTTCAACTCCCCTCGGCTTAAGGCACAGGGTCGTAGTGATCTCCCTTGTAGAAGGGATGACAGCGCAGTAATCTTCGCAGGGCAAGCCATCCACCCTTTAACGCCCCGTATTTACTGATGGCTTCATAGGCGTACTGAGAGCAGGTCGGGGTGAACCGACAGCTGGGGGGAGTGTTTAGGGATATTTTCCGCCGATAAAAGCGGATCAAGGCAAGCATCAGGCGTTTCATAGGGCCTCCAAAATTCCGGCCTTGGCCGCCAGTGCCAGATATGCTGCTGTGAGTTTTTGGAAGTCGGCTTCAATACTGCGGCTTCTGGCAACCACCACGATATCCCACCCCGGGGTAAACCGCTCCTCATTTAAGCGGTAAATTTCCCGGAACCGGCGGCGTACACGGTTGCGCACCACGGCCTTACCCAGCTTTTTACCAACGGTCACGCCCACCCGATTGGCGGCGCTGCGATTGGGCCGGGCATATAGCACCAGATACCCATTGGCAAGACCCTTGGTATGGTAAAGCCGCTGAAAAACATGATTCAGCTTCAGGCTGCTTGAAAACTTCATGTGTATCCCCTTCCCGAATAAACGGAAGTCCAAAAAAATGCAAAATGCAAAATTGACAATTGACAATTGACAATTGATAATTGCCAATTTATTACGCAGTTTCCGCGGAGTGCCGAAAAGGCAGATTTTTGGCTGATGGGATGAGATTTTGCTTCAAGCCAAATAAACAGCGCGCAGGAATACTTTGTGTATTTCAAGCGCTGTTTGTGCAGGATTGGAGCAAAAGATCGCCCATCAGGCGAAAAGATGCCTTTGAGGCACGGAGCCAAATAAAAAGGGAGCCGGGCGATCTTCGCCCGGCTGGACTCCCGTTTCGCCATAAGCGATCCAATACGTTTTCGTATGATCAAGCTCAGGCAGACAGAACCTTGCGGCCCTTGGCACGGCGGCGGGCAAGAACCTTGCGGCCGTTGGAAGTAGCCATTCTCTTCCGGAAACCGTGAACCTTAGAACGATGACGACGGCTGGGCTGATAGGTACGCTTCATTGGTGTACACCTCCTGTCACATTCACATATGCTCGACAGCCAAAAGGCCGCAGCAACACATAATTATCGACTATAAGATAGTCGTACCGGTACAGTATAACAAACAAAATCCCATTGGTCAACTATTTTTTTCGTTTTTTTGGAAATAACAAAGCCGCAGGCAACCCTGCGGCTTCGTTATTAAGAAGAGAGGAAAATGAAAAAGAAGAAAAATCACACTTTGTACTGTTATGATAATCGAGAAATATTAAGATAAAAAGTGGGCAAATATTAAGTTTGTATTAAGTTGCAGTGTAAGATGTTACGACCGGTCCGAGTCCCAACATGGATACAAAGCATTATCCGCTGTCAGGCCCTCTGCGCCCATCCTTTTGCGTTTTGTACTTAAAAAAGGGACTGCTGCGCATGCAACAGTCCCTTTCTGATATTGGGATTATTAGTACATTCCGCCGCCCTGGCCTGCTGCAGCAGCTGCTGCGGCATCGGCTGCGGGATCGGGCTTGTCGGCCACCAGGCTCTCGGTGGTCAGCACGCAAGCGGCGATGGAGGCGGCGTTCTCCAGGGAGGAACGGGTCACCTTGGTGGGATCGACGATGCCAGCGGCGATCATATCCACATAGGTCTCGGTGTAGGCGTTGTAGCCAAAGCCGATCTTCTTGGAGGAACGGATCTTCTCGTAGACCACGGAGCCGTCCACGCCGGCATTCTCGGCAATCTGACGGATGGGGGCCTGCAGAGCAGTGGCAATGATCTTGGCGCCGGTCTTCTCGTCACCGGTCAGCTTAGCCACCAGCTTCTCAACTGCGGCAATAGCGTTGACCTGGGCGGTACCGCCACCGGCTACGATGCCTTCCTCAACAGCGGCACGGGTAGCGTTCAGGGCATCCTCAACACGCAGCTTCTGCTCCTTCATGGCAACCTCGGTCTGAGCGCCGACCTTGATGACGGCAACACCGCCGGACAGCTTAGCAAGACGCTCCTGGAGCTTCTCACGGTCGTAGTCGGAGGTGGTGGCGGCAATAGCGGCACGGATGGAGGCGGCACGGCCCTGGATCTCCTCGGGGGCCCCGGCGCCGTCAACGATGGTGGTGTGCTCCTTGGTGATGACTACCTGACGGGCACGACCCAGGTCGTTCAGGGTTGCATTGGTCAGCTCCATGTTCAGCTGGCTGGAAATCATGGTACCGCCGGTGAGGATGGCGATATCCTGGAGCATCTCCTTGCGGCGGTCGCCGAAGCCGGGGGCCTTGACGCAGACGCAGTTGAAGTTGCCGCGCAGGCGGTTCACGAGCAGGGTTGCCAGTGCGTCGCCTTCCACATCCTCTGCGATGATGACCATCTTCTTGCCGGCCTTGACCACGGGCTCCAGAATGGGCAGGATCTCCTGGATGGAGGAGATCTTCTTATCGGTGATCAGCAGGTAAGCATCGTCCAGGACGGCTTCCATCTTATCGGTATCGGTGACCATGTAGGGGGAGATATAGCCCCGGTCAAACTGCATACCCTCAACCACTTCCAGGCCGGTCTCGGCGGTCTTGGACTCCTCGATGGTGATGACACCTTCGATGCCCACCTTCTCCATAGCCTCGGCGATCAGAGCGCCGATGGACTCGTCACCGGAAGAAACGGTACCAACTCTTGCAATATCGGCAGAGCCGTTGACGGGAACGGAAGCTTCCTTAATGGCGGCAACAGCGGCCTCAACAGCCTTGTCGATACCCTTGCGCATTACCATGGGATTGGCACCGGCAGACAGATTCTTCAGACCCTCGCGGGTGATGGCCTGAGCCAGGACCGTAGCGGTGGTGGTGCCGTCACCGGCAACATCGTTGGTCTTGGTGGCGACCTCACGGATCAGCTGTGCGCCCATGTTCTCAAAGGCATCCTCCAGCTCCACTTCCTTGGCGATGGTCACGCCGTCGTTGGTGATCAGGGGAGCGCCGTACTTCTTGCCCAGAACAACATTTCTGCCCTTGGGGCCCAGGGTAACCTTAACTGTATCGGCAAGCTGGTCAATACCGGCCTGCAGCTTCTTACGGGCATCTTCGCCGTAAACGATCATTTTTGCCATTGTAGTTTCCTCCTAAACTCAGTCAGTGACGATTGCCAGGACATCGTCCTGCTTCACGAACTTGTAATCCACGCCGTCAAGCTTGATCTCGTTGCCGGAGAACTTGCTCACGACGACCTTGTCGCCGGCCTTGACCAGCATCTCCACGTCCTTGGTGCCGGGGCCAACGGAAACGACCTCGTAGATAGCGGGCTTTTCCTTGTTGGTGGTGGCCAGGATGATGCCGGAAGAGGTGGTCTCCTCGGCTTCGTTCTGCTTCAGCAGAATATTGTCTGCCATAGGCTTCAGTTTCATAACAGTTCCTCCATAATCGGTATTTAGATGGCGATAAATCGCATTTATCTACAGAATTAGCACTCCGAACACCTGAGTGCTAACATATAATAACCCATGCGACCGAAAAAAGCAAGTCCTATTTGCGTATTTTTCATGAAAATTTTGTAAACCATGAAAATTCCAATTTATTGTGCCGTTTGATATGCACCCCACCCTACGAATCCGGGGACGGCGTTCCCTGCAAATGGGATTATCGGATTTTTATAAAAAATTATTGACAAACGATAATTCGGGTGCTACCATAAAGAAAAAAGGAGGGATTTTCCATGAACAGATCCACTTTTCCTGCCCGTGTGACCCTTTGGATCAACCGAGGGCTTGCTCTGGTGATTACGGTGCTGCTGTTTACCTTGCAGCCAATTTTGGATTGGTATGCGACCTACCGGGTTTTTGATCAGTCGGAGCGTATCGCCCTGACTGTCAGCTTTTATCTTTGCGCCCTGGTGACCTATTTGGCACTGTGGCAGTTTGACCGTCTATTGAACAACGTACTCCATGCCCGTGTGTTTGTGAAGGAGAATGTTACTCGGCTACGGATCATTCGCTGGTGCTGTGCCGCTGTGAGTCTGATCTGCCTGCCTGCCGCCTGCGTATATATTCCCTTGATCTTTATGGTGGTAATTATGGGCTTTTTGTGCCTGGCCCTTACTGTGGTAGTGCAGGTCATGAAGGCCGCGGTTGCTATCCGGGAAGAAAACGATCTGACGATCTGAGGTGGGGCTATGGCAATTGTAGTAAATGTGGATGTTATGCTGGCAAAGCGGAAGATGACCTCTTTGGAGCTTGCCCAGCGTGTGGGAATGACCCAGGCGAATTTGTCCATTCTGAAGACCGGTAAGGCCAAGGCTGTGCGCTTTTCCACCCTTGAGGCCCTGTGCCGGGAGCTTCAGTGTCAGCCTGGTGATCTTTTGGAATTTGTGGAGGATTGACGATGGATAACCGAAATTTAGGTCCGTGTCCCTGGCAGCCCCTCCGGTTTCACACAGGAAAAAAGGAGCTGCTTCTGGCGGCAGCTGTACTGATTTTGAGTTTGCTGCTTGTAAACAGCTTCTTCTATGCCGGTGTAAATCTGGGCGTTACGGTATGGTACAGCCTGCTTTTGTGGGTCTGCGTTTTGTATCTGCTGCGCTCTGACCGAAAACTCACCGGTTACAGCGGCGCACTGCTGATCCTCAGTCAGGTGCTGATCCTGGGCTTTGCCCGATCGGATGATGTGCCGGTAAAGGCTATTCTTGTGGGGTTTGTTGCTGTGGGTGTAAATCTCAGCTTCAGCATTATCTCCGGACATAGCCGGGAAAACACCGGAAGCATTCGCAGCTTACTGGATGCCGCCAAGGTATTCTTCACCCAGGGCTTTCGTATGCCCGAAAGCTTCCGGGGTATTGCCGCGGCCTTTCAGTCAGGGAGCAAAACCGTCAAAAACACGCTGTCGGTTTTAGGCGGACTGTGCATTGCTGTGCCGGTTTTGGCTGTGCTGATCCTTTTGCTTTCCCAGGCAGATGCGGCATTTCAGGGGATCTTGAACCTTTTGCCCGCCTTTGACGGAAATCAGCTGCTCATAACCCTTGTGTTCGGTGCCGGTGCTGCCTGCTATTTCTATACCCGGGCAGTGGCATTGCGCCACAATGCACCCCAAGCGCCTCAAACAGTGGCCGAGCCGTTACAAATGCGCCCCATCACGGTCAATACCGTACTCATTTGTGTATGCGTTGTTTATGTAGTGTATCTTGTAAGCCAGCTTGCCTATTTTCTAGGCGGCTTTTCCGGGATCCTTCCGGAAGGGTTCACTATGGCCCAGTATGCCCGCCGGGGCTTTTTCGAAATGGCTTGGCTGTGTGTTTTGAACTTAGGCCTGATGGTCGGTGCCATCAGCCTGGTCAAAAAAGGCAACAGCCGTCTGACCCGAGGCTTGTGTCTGTTCATCGGACTGATGACCTTGCTTTTGGTGGCCACCGCCAGCGCCAAAATGCTCCTGTATATCGATTCCTTCGGTTTGACCCGACTGCGTGTACTGACAGAAGTGATCATCGTATTTTTGGGGCTGACCACCCTGTTTGTCAGCATTTGGCTGTTGGCGCCCAAGCTTCCCTATATGCGCTGTATTCTGCTGACGGCACTGCTTTTGGGCGGTGTGGTGATTTGGGCAGATGTGGATACGGTGATCGCCCGGTATAACGTGACGGCCTATCAGGAGGGGAAGCTGGAAACGGTGGATATCGCGTATTTGTCCCGGCTCAGTGCCGGTGCCCGTCCCTATCTTGTCAAGCTTGCTGAGGACCCGGATCCTGCCGTTGCCAAAACGGCAAGATATCACCTTGCCCAGTCTGAGCAGGAATACTACCGGGACCTGCGCGGCTGGAACTGGGCAGAGTATACCGCCAGGAACAGGGATTGATTATCTAAAAAACTCTTTTTTGACAAGCTGGCAGAGGTCAAAGGAGCCGCAAAGACAAGCAAACCGGACTCGTCGGCGTACATAGGTACGTTAGAGTCCGGTTTGCGCAGTAAGTCAAAATATCTTGCGCAGCAAGCCTTTCAGGGTCTTAAGAAGAACGGATTGCCACGGCCACAAGTGGCCTCGCAATGACGCTGCTTTCTATTACCATTCACACATATTTTGACGGTTTGCGGCTTTTTTGACACTCTGAAACTTCCCGGAGGCGTTGCCTCCGGGAATGTTTTATGCTTTTACTGTGCCGTCGGGGTTGAACAGGGGCAGCTTTTCCAGGTAGATGAGATCCTCTCTGTCCTGGGCGTCGCCTTCTGCCAAAACCGCCATGCGGCCTGCGATGATGCCGCCGGCCTTATTGACCAGGGCCTCCAGGGCCAGCAGGCTTTCACCGGTGGAGATCACATCGTCCACGATGAGGATCTTCTTGCCCTTCATGAGCTCCGCATCGGCAGTGTCCAGGTAGAGCTTCTGCTCCTTGGCGGTGGTGATGGACTTGACGGAGGACTCAAACACGCCGGTCATGTACAGCTTGGGACCCTTCCGCGCCAAAAAGTACTTCTGAGCGCCGGACTGACGGGCCATCTCATGGGCCAGGGGGATGCCCTTGGCCTCGGCGGTAATGATGTAGTCATACTCCGGGGCGCGCTTCAGCAGCTCCCGGGCGCAGGCTACGGTCAGCTCCTGGTCGCCGAAGATCACGAAGCCGGCAATGTACAGCGAGTCATTTACCTTGCAAATTGGCAGATCCCGTTCCAGACCTGCTACATTCATATGATATACCATGGGAATCACTCCTTATAAAAATTACAAGTTTTTAACGATCAGATCCAACAGCCTTTGAAAGGTATCATGGACACGGGCGGCGGTTTCCATGACCTCGCTGTGATCCAGCTTTTGGGGCAGAACGCCGGCAGCCATATTGGTGACACAGGAGATGCCCAAGACCTCCATGCCGCAGTGACCTGCCACCAGGGCCTCCGGGACCGTGGACATACCCACCACATCGGCCCCCAATGCCCGATACATCCGGATCTCTGCCGGGGTTTCGTAATTGGGACCGGAATACATTCCGTAAACACCCTCCTGCAGCCGGATGCCCTGCTCCAGGGCAAGGGCTTTCACCGTTTTACGGAGAGAGGCTGTATACAAATCGCTCATATCCGGAAAACGGGGACCAAAGGCCTCCAGATTCTCCCCGATCAACGGATTGTCTCCCGACAGATTCAGGTGATCGGAAATCAGCATCAGATCGCCCGGAGCAAAGCTGAGGTTTACGCCGCCGCAGGCATTGGTGAGCACCAGCTGCCGCACACCCAAAAGGTGCAGGACCCGGATAGGAAGGGTCAGCTCCCGCTGGGTAAGCCCTTCATAATAATGAATCCTCCCCTGCATGGCGACAACAGCTTTTCCGTGCTTATGACCGAAGACCAGAGCGCCGGCATGACCGGGGGCGGTGGATCGGGGGAAATAGGGGATATCTCCATAGGGGATCCGGATGGGATCTTCCAGGGTGTCGGCATAGTCACCCAAGCCACTGCCCAGCACAAGCCCGATCTGGGGAGAAAAGGGCAGCCGTTCCCGGATATACGCCGCCGCGGCGGTGATCCTCTGTGAAAGGTTCATAAAACCAGTTCCTTTCCTTGTCTTATTCCTCTACCGCCGCCTTGCGCTTGTTGATCTCGGAAATAATGGACATATCGAACTTAGGCTTACGGGTCTCGTACTCAAACAGACCATTCTTTTCCTGCTCCACATCCGTCAGCTGGGTGTAGCAGAAGCCGAAGATCCTGGGGTTATTGAGCATAGCAACGGTCAGACCCTCATATCGGGCATAAAACTCCTCATAGCTGCCGGTAGCCTTACCGTAGCTCCAGGCGGTCTTTCGGCCGGAGGTATAATCGTTGTTTTCCAGCTGGAAGCCGATGCCGCCGTACTCGGATACATGGACAGGCTCGCCCTTCCAGGTCTGGCGGACACCGTGGGTACGGCCGTTGAAGCGCCAGCGGAAATGGTGACGGTCCCACAGCTCGTTTTCGGTGACCAGCTTATCGTAATTGTCCTTGAATACCTCGGGATTCTGCTCGTAATCGTGGACATCGTAGATGTCGGTCTTTACATGGTAGTTGCCGCTGGTATCCACGCAGGGACGGGTAGGATCCAAAAGCTTTGTCTGCTCATAGACGATGCGGATCACATCGTTATTCTGCTCCTTGCCCTGGCTCTCCGGGAAATGGTTGGTGGTATCCCAGGTTTCATTGAAGGGACACCAGGTAATGAGGGCAGGATGGTTATAGTCCCGGCGGACACTTTCCAGCCACTCAGGCAGGAAGATGGCCACCGCGTCCAGCTCCGTAATATCCATGCTCCAGCTGCCGTACTCGCCCCAAACCATGTAGCCCAGGCGGTCAGCATGGTAGATATACCGGGGTTCAAAGACCTTCTGATGCATCCGGGCGCCGTTGAAGCCGGCATCCAGGCCGCACTGAATGTCCCGGATCAGATCCTCCTCCGTGGGGGCGGTGGTGATGCCCTGGGGATAGTAGCCCTGATCCAGCACCAGCCGCTGGAATACGGACTTGCCGTTGAGGTAGAACTTTCCGTCCTTCAGCTCAATGGACCGCAGGCCGAAATAGCTCTTGACCTCATCCTTGCCGAACTTCAGAACCAGGTCATACAGCCGGCCTGCCCCAAGCTCCCAAAGATGGGTCTCGGAAAGGGCGACCTCCAACTGACCGGTGACAGATCTGTTCTTCTTGGCGGCAGTACCCACCAGACGGCCCTCATAGTACACCTCAGCGGACAGATCTCCGCAGCCCACCAGTTCCGCGTCGATGGACACACTGGCATTTTCCGCATCGGGGGTGATCCGGGCGTATTTGATGTAGCTTTCCGGCACGATCTCATACCAAACGGTCTGCCAAATGCCGGTGGTACGGGTGTAGTAGCAGCGATAGGAGGCATACCGGGCAGACTGCTTGCCGCCGGGCTGCTTGAAGCTGCGGATATTGTCATAAGCGGCAACGGTCACCAGGTTGTCACCGGCGGTAAGGAAAGCGGTGATATCCAGGTCGATGGGGGTATAGCCGCCGGTGTGCTCACCGGCAAGCTGACCGTTGACCCATACCTTAGTGCGGTAATCGCAGGCACCGATATGAAACAGCACCCGATTTCCAGCCAGGTCAGCCTCCGTAAAGGTCAGGGTCTTTTTATACCATACGCAGTCCATAAAATCCTTATGACCCACACCGGACAAGGGTGCTTCCGGGCAGAAGGGGACGTTGATGGTACCGGACAAGGTCTCGGCCTCCACGAGGCCGCGCTCCTCACCGGTGGCGGCGGTATCGATCTCAAAGGCCCAGGTGCCGTTCAGGTTTTTCCAGTTTTTCCGCTCCCATTGGGGATTGGGATGCTCCGGACGGGGAATCTTGCACATAGGGAAACAGTCCTTTCCTAAATTCTCTTATTTTACATTATACTACAAAAGCCCCAAAAAGGAAAGAGGGAAATCTGTAAGCAATTGACAAGGGACAATAGGCAATTGTCAATGACGTCCCCTGTGGGTGATTGTTATGAGAATGTTCCTGAGTGACATTCGGGTGGGGGCTTGCCCCCACCGCTATGAATGTTTGCGGTATACATTAAATATGCAGCTTGCGGTATCGGTAAGGGTTTGGGTATCTGCCAATCGCTGAGCCCCTGCCTTGCTGACCCGGTACTGGTGGGGGGTCATACTCAGAAGGTTCTGCACCTGAGGACCTTCCACAGTGAAGGAAAACCGCAGAGGCTCGCTCTTCTCCAAGGAAAAACCGGGAAGCTCCGGGGTCAGCACCTTCTCCTTTTGGATCAGGCCGTCATAAATAATCCCCTTCAGGCCCAAAAGATGGTCCGGGGCGGCGATCACCTGAATGTACGTCCCTCCGGGCATCAAGACCCGGGAAAACTCCTCGGCAGCCGTCAGAGAAAACAAGCTGGTCACAAGGCCGAAGGAACTGTCAGCCAGAGGCAGCCGGGCAGCAGAGGCGCACAGCCATTGGGCATTTTTATATTGCCCCGCGGCAAAACGCACCGCCTCTTTGGAAATATCCAGCCCCACCAAAGAAGCACCCATAGCCTTCGCCAGCCGGGTACTGTAATAGCCTTCTCCACAGCCCACATCCAAAACAGGACCCTTGCCGTTTTCAGACAGCCGGCAAAGCATTTCCACAATGGGGGTATAGAAGCCCGCCTCCAAAAAGGCTCTGCGGGCCAAAACCTGCTCTTTGGTGTCTCCCGGGTGGAGGGAACGCTT
Source organism: Oscillospiraceae bacterium (assembly GCA_015068135.1). Lineage (GTDB taxonomy): Bacteria > Bacillota > Clostridia > Oscillospirales > Oscillospiraceae > Faecousia. Next base: position 22,080 of record SVLB01000031.1, read on the forward strand.
ATTCTGCACGGGAAGCAGGTTTACATAACCTTGTCTTGCAATATCGAACCGATGCCCCTGGGGACAAAGCATACTGTGCTCCTGCCGGGCAAGGGGCGCCTGACATAACGGACAGCAAAGCTCCATAGCAAAACCTCCTTCTCTTACATTATTCTTATATTATAATAATATCTCCCTTTTTCGTCAATGCCGCACCAAGGCAGCATTGCTGTGAAAATATCATTTTCTTGCGCAAATTTTTCCAAAAAAATTACGAAATCGGTTTACAATTTGGACATAACGTGCTATACTATATGCGCTCTAATGTCAAAACTATATAAAAAACGGCAGAAAAGACTCTGCCGATCAATTGAAAGGGGTATTTTATGTCTCATAAGTACGTTTACCTGTTTACCGAAGGCAACGGCTCCATGCGTGAGCTGCTGGGCGGTAAGGGCGCCAACCTGGCTGAAATGACCAACATCGGTCTGCCTGTTCCCCAGGGCTTCACCATTTCCACCGAAGCCTGCACCAAGTATTACGAAGACGGTCGTATGATCAACGACGACATCCAGGCTCAGATCATGGAGCATGTCTCCAAGCTCGAGGGCATCACCGGCAAGAAGTTCGGCGACAAGGAGAATCCTCTGCTGGTCTCTGTCCGTTCCGGCGCCCGCGCCTCCATGCCCGGTATGATGGATACCATCCTGAACCTGGGTCTGAACGAGGACGTTGTCAATGTTCTGGCTACCAAGTCCGGCAATCCCCGCTGGGCATGGGACTGCTACCGCCGCTTTATCCAGATGTACTCCGACGTGGTTATGGAAGTCGGCAAGAAGTACTTCGAGGTCCTCATCGACGAGATGAAGGAGCGCAAGGGCGTGACTCAGGACGTGGAGCTGACCGCTGACGATCTGAAGGAGCTGGCCGGCCAGTTCAAGGCTGAGTACAAGTCCAAGCTGGGCACCGATTTCCCCTCCGATCCTGTAGAGCAGCTGATGGGCGCCGTCAAGGCCGTGTTCCGTTCCTGGGACAACCCCCGTGCTAACATCTACCGCCGTGAAAACGATATCCCCTACTCCTGGGGTACTGCCGTTAACGTTCAGTCCATGGCCTTCGGCAACATGGGTGACGATTGCGGTACCGGCGTTGCCTTTACCCGTGACCCCGCTACCGGTGCCAAGGGCCTGATGGGCGAGTTCCTGACCAACGCCCAGGGCGAAGACGTGGTGGCCGGTGTCCGTACCCCCATGCCCATCTCCGAGATGGCTGACAAGTTCCCTGAGGCCTTCAAGCAGTTCCAGGAGGTTTGCCAGATCCTGGAGAACCACTACCGCGACATGCAGGATATGGAGTTCACCGTTGAGGCCGGCAAGCTGTATATGCTCCAGACCCGTAACGGCAAGCGTACCGCTCCTGCCGCTCTGAAGATCGCCTGCGACCTGGTGGACGAGGGCATGATCGACGAGAAGAAGGCCGTGGCTATGATCGAGCCCCGTAACCTGGACACCCTGCTCCATCCCCAGTTCGATACCAAGGCCCTGAAGGCCGCTGCCCCCATTGGCAAGGCTCTGCCCGCCTCCCCCGGTGCCGCTGCCGGTAAGATCGTCTTTACCGCTGAGGATGCCAAGCAGTGGGCTGCCCGCGGTGAGAAGGTGGTTCTGGTCCGTCTGGAGACTTCCCCCGAGGATATCGAGGGCATGATGGCCGCTCAGGGCATCCTGACTGTCCGTGGCGGTATGACCTCCCACGCTGCCGTTGTTGCCCGCGGTATGGGCAGATGCTGTGTTTCCGGCTGCACCGAGATCAATATGGACGAGGACAACAAGGTCTTCACCCTGGCCGGCAAGACCTTCCACGAGGGCGACGAGTTGTCCCTGGATGGCTCCACCGGTAACATCTACGCCGGTCTGATCGCTACCAAGGAAGCTGAGATCGCCGGTGAGTTCGGTCGCATCATGGCTTGGGCTGACCAGTACCGCACCCTGAAGGTCCGCACCAATGCCGACTCCCCCCGTGACGCCAAGAAGGCCCGTGAGCTGGGCGCCGAGGGTATCGGTCTGTGCCGTACCGAGCATATGTTCTTCGAGGAAGGCCGTATCGGACCCTTCCGTGAGATGATCTGCTCCGACACCGTTGAGGAGCGTGAGGCTGCTCTGGCTAAGATCCTGCCCATGCAGCAGGCTGACTTCGAGGGTCTGTACGAGGCCATGGAGGGTATGCCCGTGTGCATCCGCTTCCTGGATCCCCCTCTCCACGAGTTCGTTCCCACTGAGGAAGCTGACATTGCCGAGCTGGCTGCCACCAAGGGCAAGACCGTTCAGCAGATCAAGGACATCATCGCTTCCCTGCACGAGTTCAACCCCATGATGGGTCACCGTGGCTGCCGTCTGTCCGTCACCTATCCCGAGATCGCTGTGATGCAGACCAAGGCTGTGATCCGTGCCGCCCTGAACACCAAGAAGAATCATCCCGACTGGCCCATGGTTCCCGAGATCATGATTCCCCTGGTTGGCGACCACAAGGAGCTGAAGTTCGTTAAGGATATCGTGGTCAAGACCGCTGACGCTGAGATCGCTGCCGCTGGCATCGAGCTGCACTACGAGGTCGGTACCATGATCGAGATCCCCAGAGCTTGCCTCACCGCCGACGAGGTCGCTCAGGAGGCTGAGTTCTTCTGCTTCGGTACCAACGACCTGACGCAGATGACCTTCGGCTTCTCCCGTGACGATGCCGGTAAGTTCCTGAACGCTTACTACGAGAGCAAGATCTACGAGAACGATCCCTTCGCCAAGCTGGATCAGACCGGTGTTGGCATGCTCATGGAGATGGCTGTTTCCAAGGGCAAGGCTACCCGCAACACCCTGCACTGCGGTATCTGCGGTGAGCACGGTGGCGACCCCGTCTCTGTGGAGTTCTGCCACAAGATCGGCCTGGACTACGTGTCCTGCAGCCCCTTCCGTGTTCCCATCGCCCGCCTGGCCGCCGCTCAGGCTGCCATCAAGGGCTAATTGCTAACAATAAAAACTGCCTTCTTCGGAAGGCAGTTTTTTGTTGCAATGCCCGTGATGGCAGCAGCTATATTCGCCTTCGGCGAGCCAAATTGGCTTACGCCAGCTAAATTTGCTTGCGCAAGCTAAATTGCCTGCGGCAGCTAAAGACGAATATAATTTCGCTCTGTGCGTTAGCACAGAATTTAACTACGAAGTAATTTCGCTATTGCCTTTAGGCAATAATTTAGCTAAAAACACTATCAAAGAATCTAAGTAATTAGGTTTATAGAGCAAAATTGTCCCTCTGCTGAGAAATCGGCAGAGGGATTTTGTATCTCTATTGCTTATTTTTTTGAAAATGTTATAATAAGGTAAAAGCTGCAAACCAAATAGGAGTATGATATATGAAATTTCCGTTTAGCGAGCCTGAAAATACGGCTGTTATAACTTGTTGTCATATCATTGACAACGGTGCGGATATTCTATATGTGTCCCACGATGCAGAGGACGGAATGTGGCAATTTCTTTGTGGCGGAACACATACACAAGAACAGGCAAGAGTTGTTTCGTTGCGTGAAATTTTCACACTTGATAATACGGTATCTGAACTTGCAAATATGCCCTGCGGTTATATCGCAGAGAGAACGAATAAAAGTTCAAAATGGAAGATTAAAAAGAAATAAATTCCCTCTTTTGCTGATAGCAGCACAGGCTGCAATTAAGGATATGAAATAATTCATAACCAAATAAAACACAAAAACCCCTCGGATAAATCCGATGGGTTTTTGTGCTTGTCTTGCAAAGGGAAAGTTGTTGTGATATAATTTCAGCGCATTACAAGCGTGGAGGAATTCCTTGTGGAAAAAATAATTACAATTGAAAATTTTAGAAACTTTGCATATTGCAACAATCAAATTTGCAAAAAACCGATTAAAGGAATAGCAATCTCGTTTTCTGGTTTAGGTGGCGCGTCTATGTTCTCCGAAGAAACTGAAGATGGCATCAGATTGGCAGAAAACGGAATACTTTTTGTAGTGCCTTATCAAAATCCATGGGCTTGGCAAAATAAGCAGAATGTATCCTATACCGACGAAATAATTGATGTGTTATTTAAAAAATACGATTTGCCCGACAACCTGCCTATTGTATCAACAGGCGGAAGTATGGGCGGACTTTGTGCCCTTGTTTATATGGTATATGCCAAAAGAACACCTGTCGCTTGTGTAGCTAACTGCCCTGTATGCGATTTACCATATCATTTTACTGAGCGTACCGATTTGCCGAGAACATTATACAGTGCTTTTTATAATTATAACTGCACTTTGCAAGAAGCATTAGAATCTGCTTCTCCTCTGCATTTGGTCGATAAAATGCCCAAGAATTCCAAATATTATCTTTTCCATTGCGAAGAAGATAGGTCTGTTAATAAACATAAGCACAGCGACCGCTTTGTCGAGAAGATAAAAAAAGAACACAATATAACTTACTATGCTGTTCCTGATAGAGGGCATTGCGATTTACCAGACGAAACAAAACAACTATACAACGAGCATATCATAAGTTCTATCATAGATAAATAAAACAAATTCTGTCAAAATTCCCCACTTTTGCTGATAGCACCACAGGCTGCTATCAAAGAAAGCAAATAATTGCTGACTTTATAAAGCAAAACTATCCGCCCGAATTACTTCGGGCGGATTTTTATGCAAAGTCCTTTTTATTGGACATAAGGTGTGATATACTATGTTCAAGAGGTGATAAGAATGAATTTGCAAAAAAGAAATTGCGGAATGGAAGTAAAACTCGTTCCGTATGGTGCAGGTTGGACGGATGTCTATTTTAACATCGGTGACGATAAATTATATTTCATAATCACTTCCGTTTGGAGTGACCAATTTTCTAAATTGCTTGAAGTACTATATTATCTTCATCCCGACCAGAACGACCCCAAGAGAAATGACGATATTGATTATTGGGACGGAGTTTGTGAACTAATAAAAGGCCACTATAAGGTTACTAAAATTGTGGAACGATGTGAAGAATGTCCTGCGACAATTGTTTCTATTCCCCATAAAGCAGAACTGCATTGGGATGAAGAAGGTTCTTCCAGCCACTGGGTATTTACACGCGAACCCACAGAGGACACAGACTTTACGTTGCAAATTGATATTTGTATTCATAGAGATGAAGAGAAGCACTATTCCTATCAGGTGCAATATAAAGACTTTTGCTATGCTGTTGCTAAAACCTGTACAGAAGTATTGAAGTCACACGGCATATATGGTTACCATCATTCTACATACGAGGATGACCTTAATCTACGGCATCTGCTATTTGTCAAAGCAGTTGCTCTGGATTGTCTCGAAACGAGAAAACTAACAGACAATGGCGACGGTCTTGGCGAAAGCACGTCCTTCGAAAAAGAATTAGAACTGCTACTATTTGATATGTGATTTCCCTCTTTTGCTGATAGCACCACAGGCAGCTATCAAGGGCTAATTTCCAATAACAAATCCGCTCCTCTTTTGAGGGGCGGATTTTTCTTTGTAAAGTCCTTTTAATTGGACAGATGGTGTGTTATAATTAAGTCAAGAGGTGAGCGAAATGTTTTGTGATGAGCCTATTCTGAAGGTATATCTGGGCGTAGTAGAAGATGACGATGTATATAGTCACAATGCCTTTGTGGATTGCTACCATGATATTGCATATCACTGCACGGAAGGATATCGGATCGTATTAGAGACAGAGAATTTTGCGATCTCTCTTTCTTCTAAGGGGGTTACAAAACAGAAAAAAGAAGAATTGCAGGAAAAAGAAGGGGAGTGGCTGCAAAACGGCATCGAAGTGTTTGGAGAAGATGAGCCGTCCTGGGTGCTTTTTGAAACAACGTTGTTTGTTGGGGAGAGACTGCGGTCTGTAGCAAGCGCAGATGGGATCTATTTAGCGCAATTCGATGATTTTGTTCTGAAGATCATTCCCCATGAACGTGGAGACGATATTCAAGGTTTATACAATCAAGACGATTTTTCACCAAATCGTGTGTATGGTTGTGAACGGCACATAAAAAGAAGCTGCCCTCTATGCGGAGGAACGGGCGAGATCTATATGGATTTTGTGGGTGATTACTCAGTAAGCTGTCGAACCTGCAAAAAATCCACATATGCGGTTATGTGTTTGGCTGACGCAATAGAAAATTGGAATGAAGGTCTGTTAAATTGCGATGTGTCCGGTGCAACCGTGGAATAATTCCCTCCCTCTTTTGCGGATAGCACCACGGGCCGCATAGCACATATAGCATAGCACAGGGGACGGTTCTCTGTGTGAGTGGAGAACCGACGATTAACACACAGAACCGTCCCCTGTGTCCTAAAGATAAACGGATCTCCCGCCGATTATCGACGGGATTATCTTTTCGGAACGGTTGAATTGCATAAAAACACCTGTTATAATGAAGATATTGTGTGGCAAATCCTCGTCTCCACGTACAACAAATCCTGATTAAGGAGGATCGCTATGTCTGTTTCCGGCGAAAGCACTCACGAAACACTTTCCCAAAATTATCGCATCACCATCGCGCGGGAGGTGGAGCCCTCAATCCGTGATTCGATCACCTTTCTGCTTATTCCGAACGACCGACCCGTACCGCTGTCCGACGGTGGCAGCATCAGTTTACCATCAAACCAAAAACACTTTGAAATACCGGTGTTCATTACCGACAACTCCAAAAGAACCTTTGAAGGCGTGCTGACCGGTATTGCCGACGGCAAAGATATTTGCATCAGGTGGAAAGCCGAGCGTGGCAGCAAAACTCTCGGAAATATCATAGCCACCACAAATGACACCGTAAGCCTCAAAAGCAAAAAGGGTACCACTGCCTGATCTGCATATACGATCCAGCCCCATCCCATACGCATAACATCTCAACAACTGTAGCCATCGTAAAAATTTAAAAATTCAAACCAAGGGGAGTGTATTCTTATGAAAAAGAGCACTTTATTGTTAATCATCGGTATTCTTCTGATTGCTGCAATCTTTGTAGTGGATGCATTTCTGAGCAACTCGATCGATTTTGCTGATGCTTCCCAATTTGGTGCTACCCAGTACGCAATCATCGCTGTCGAAGCAGCAGCTCTGATCGTCGCAATTGCTTTGATTGTCGCAAGTAGAAAAGTAGCAAGGAAGGAAAAGCAACCGCAGTAAGTCTTTTAGATATTTAGCAAAGTAAGGAGAGAATTGTAAAAGTATGAATTGTGAACGATGCGGAAGAAATGTCCCGATCCGATCAAAGGTTTGTCCCAACTGCGGCAAGGACAATCCCAATTATGTTCCCCGGCAGGAAAACATTTATGAACGACCTGCACCTCAGCAGACAAATGCCGGAAATCCAGCAACCCACACCCAAGCTCCTAAGACCACTACACAGACACAGACTGCACCCGAAAACCATTCGGCAACCTCTAAGAAGAGCTCACTAACAACCGTTATTTTCATAGCAGTCGTCGTGATTGTGGCTATTTTCTTGTTTAAGCAGTGTAGTGCTCTCAAGTTAAAGGGCACCTGGGAGAGTGCCGATGGCAGTTCCATCACCTTCTCCGACAGCAAAAACGGCTATATTTCTTACGGTCGTCAGTCCATCAACTTTACTTACTTTATAGACGGTGATGAAGTAGAGATCAAAACCAAGGACACGCTTTACAGCTATTCTAAGGTGGTTCGCTACAAGTTTAGTGTTAGTGGAAGCAAGCTTACCCTGATCGACGTGGATTCCGGAATAAAGGAAGTATTCTATAAAAAATAGCAAGGCTAAATACCTGCCGAATGCGCAGCAGAGTATTGATTGTAATATAGAAAATGTAGGTTTACAAATCGTCGCAACAACGCTTGACGGTCTAACAAGTACCTCTTTATTCCTCTCTATTTTGCGAGAATGATTTCCTTCTTTTGCTGTCAGCAGCCCAGGCTGCAATCAAGGACGGCAGGAATTAAATTCTGATTACCTGCTGTTTGCGACATTCCTTGTAACTCACGAAGATGCGAAAGCGTACATGTACAGCTTGAGCAGTAAACGCAGAGTTCACAAAAGGAAGGACATTCGGGTAAGCCTTTATATCTAAGCATTGCGCCCCGGTTCATTACGAACCGGGGCATTTCCTATTTTTCAAGTGGTCAGCATATTCCATAGCGGTTTTATATCCGTGCTTATTTGCAAGAGTCTCTTCTAATCCCCTGGGCCGTTCAGTAGAACGAGCGTTGCAAATGATTTCGTCCTATATTACCTGAAATCGGAGTTCAACGCCCTCTTTAGATGCTTCGGATTCCAAAAGAGTAGTCACTTCACTAAGCGTATCTCTAAAGCGTTGCTTCTCGGACTCGCGCCATCGGGTTGATTCGTGGTGCAGATAAATTACAGAACAAAGTACATGCCCACGCATATACCGATTCTTATAGGCCTTGTCGACAAGAATATGATTTTGATACATTGGTAGATCCTCCTTTTGTTTATAGCAATTCAAAAAACATCTCGATATGAGGGTGCTGCAGTTTGGCGACAGCCATCATATCTTTAAGATCGAAGCGCCAAAAGGGAATGTCTCCCAATCGGTTTCCCATCAAGCATAGCATTGCAGCATCCGGTGAGTGGTTAAGCTGGAAACTATCCAGTTCCCCTTCGAGCATGTCATCCCAATGCTTTACATCACGAGCAAGTTGAGCTGCTGATTTGAATTCCCCCTTTTCGATAGCTTCCAGAATCGCAAGGGTCATGGCGTGCTCGTCGCCATCAAGAATCCGTTCAAACAGATGCTGTTCAAGCGTGCCTTGACCGAAAATAGAATCTCGTTCTTCTGATGTAAGTCCAGCTCGCCGGCACAAGCTGATAACGCTATAGCATAGATTGGCTTGTATTCTCAGACTCAACAAGGAAACCTTATTCAATAGTTTACAGGCAGTTTTCGCAGAATCTAATCGAGCCTTTTCGTACTGATTCTGCGGTTCGGGCAAATGGTCATATTTGCTGAGGATGGTGTTCGTATCCATATATTTTCTCCTTTCATTCCTCTTCGTTGGGATCTCTGAATCTTGGCATAGGGAAGAGAATTCCTATTTCAGACAGATGTAATGTCTCTTCTGCCGTAGATACCCGGTGGCGGAAAACATCTTCGCTTTCAATGTTGTGCGACATATGAAGTAGATAATAATATCCTAGATATGTACTCTCGGATCGCGCGGCACGCTTAGCGATATACCTCTCTAATCCAGGGATGATGTCCTGTTTTTTTGCAGTTTGAGTAAAAATATATAAACAATCAGACTCCTGCTGCTCTGACGGTTTTTCGTTTTCTAGAATTGCTTCCAATGTCAATGGATATGTTCTAGGTAGCACAGAAGTTGAAGTGCAAAGAGACAAGATCACTCCCGAAGCGACGATATGACATTCAGACAGAAGCATTGCTACGATCACTAAAACTGGTACAGTTCTCCTCGTGATGGACAAAAGGAAGGCACCCATAATAGGAAGAAATGAAAAGTAAATGAATGATAAATGCCAAAAATCTCCATTGATAACACGGATAACTGCAAAATAGAGGCGTATCAGAACCCAAATGACTACTATTGAGATGCTAACACTCCGGACCAATTTGTGCACTTTGAACTTTCTGCACCTTTGAAGTAATCCCACAATTCGCTTCCGAGTAAAGAATAGTGGCATATGCTTCTATTAGGTTGAACTTATAACAAAAGGACAATCTATTTTCTGATCAAAGGATGTGGCTATGAAAATGAAAAAGCAGTGGCAATTCAATGTTTCAGTAGGCAGTGAGGCACAAGAAATTACAATGGATGACTTAATGCAGCTAGCCAAACAGTATCAAAATCAGAACAAATATGAAGCTGCGCGTATTTGTTTGGAGCGAGCAGTATCTGCTTCGTATTTACCAGCCAAAATGTGTTTGGCGTGTCTTCTTCGCGATACTGCGAGTTTAGAGAAAACACGGGCTGAGCGCTTTGCCCAGTGCGAACAGCTTCTGCTGGAATTGGAAAGAGAAACAGACCAGGAAGATGTGCTTGCACAAGTTTACTTTGAATTGAGTGCACTATATGAGAAGATGAGTCGACCGATTTCTTGTTTGGCATACTTACTTAGGTCCCGTCGTTATGGGCGCAATATTGATGAAAAGATTATCTCTGCATACCGGAGAAAAATACACCAGCAGATTGACATTAATAAGCTCTCAGAGGATGCGCAGGGGTGTTATGTGCTTGGTGTTGAATGTTCAAAGGACGATGCAACTATCGAGCACGCCATTTATTTTCTGGAAGAGGCTGTCCAAAACGGAGACCCATATGGTCTTGCAGCTTTGGAATTAGCTGAGTTGCTGGAGTCATATCCGAAGAATAAAGAATACTATTCTAAAATGGCAAATAAGTATTTCAAAATTGCAGCCGAGCGCGGAAATCCTCAGTATTTTACCAGGAAAAGAACCAGTCCGTGATGAAACGGCCCTCTAAACTCCAAAATAGGTGTTTAGAGGGCCGTGCTTTTTAGGACTGATTATTCACCTTTACGGCGGCATTTGTCGCAGCAGAAACACTGCGTTTTTCTGTTGGCCACGAAGATGGTATCACAGCTGTCGCACATGCGGAGCGGAGTCTTATCCTCTGCCATCATGAAGCTGAACATCATTTGCAGGCCAATCAGCAGAGAATGGAAATCCCACACGATGGTCGGTTTGTCCAGAAGTGCGATTCGGTAGGTAGGCGCAATGCCGCCGAAGGCCGCAACGCCCTGTGCCATCAGTTGCTTTTCTCCCGCATCGAAGGCATTTGCTTCCTCATAGAAATATTTGCTGGTGATGAAAGGAAAGGTCATATCTTTCATCGCCTTTGCGACCCAATCCAGCGGCTCAGCATATTCCTTTTGGAAGCTCATGCTCATAGCATCAGGATCATTGGCAAAGGTCATAGCCAAAGCCATGACATCCGTATCGCTCACTACTTCCCAGATGAATTCCGTCTTATATTTACAGATATTCAGCTTTTTGAAGGGGTAGAAGTAATCGAGGTACCGCTCCGTTGCCAGCGCCTCTTCCCGGATGAAGTGGTTCTTCGGTAGGTAAACCTTTTCATATTGCATGAACTTGGGCGTGGTAGGTAGCGCCGTCATAAGACCAAGCCGACCGTAACGGTGGACAAACCGCAGGATTGCAGCTTCCTGCTCTCGTTCCGGCGCTTTCTTGCCGAAGAAGAGTCTGCCTACATTCAGTGCTTCCAGTACCATGGCCTGAGCATCCTCTAGGGGACCAAAGATATCCGGCTTGGCATCTGCCGCAGCTGTGATATACTTTGTGCCTCTGGCATCCGTCCGGATCACATATTTATCATAGCGAACCCAGCAGGAACTGGTTCGTTCAAACAGCTGCTTCATAACACACCTCTTCGCCGCTCCCGAACCCATCGGGGGCGGTTTCTAATTGAGAATCCCCAACCGTTTCGGCGGTTGGGGATTGTTTTGTATAACTTATTCCATATTGCATCCCAGAAACTGCTCCGCATATTTTCTGGCATTGGTGTTACGCGTATAGACCACATGGAACGGATGGGGCTGGGTGATCGTATCCACAGTAAATGTACCAATGTTGCATTCGTTCTCTACTACGGACTTGTACAGAAAACTGATACCGCTGCCGCTTGCAACCAATGCCTTGATAGAAACAAAGCTGCTGATAGAAACTTCTCTGTAAAAATCACTCAGTTCATAACCGGATGCTGTCAGCCGCTCCTCAAAAATGCGACGTGTACCGGAACCCTCTTCCCGGACGATGATAGTCTCTTTCAGTAGATCCTCAACCGGTATATGCTTTCCGCGCAGTGGATGATCCTTTGCGCAGATTCCCACGAAGGGCTCCATGCGAAGCAGATAGGAATCATACTTGGTCTTGCTAAATGTACCTTCAATGATGGCGAAATCCAACTGATTTTCATCCAGCATTTGTAGCAAGTGTTTTGTGTTATCTACCACAAGGGACATCTCGTGGCTGGGATCACGGAGATATTCTTTGATGGAATCGATCAGCACATAGTCGCCGATGGTCTTGGTTGCACCGATTCGCAGTAAGGAGCGTTCTTTCTCGGCAATCGCCAGTTGTAGTTCCTCAAACTGGTATTGCTGGGTAATGGCATATCGTTCCAGTAGTAGGCATTTTTCTGTTTTATGCAGAGTGTGACCATCATAAGTAAAGAGCTTTGTCTGCAGCGATTGCTCCAGAGCCTGGATCTGCTTGGTAACAGCGGGCTGAGAAAGGTGA
>SVLB01000070.1 GCA_015068135.1 Oscillospiraceae bacterium
GATGCACCGATTTTGTTAATGCCGCACTGCCGCTTCGCGGTCGGAACGCCGAGGGCGGCGTTCCCTACAAGGGCGGTACTTTCATAACAATGACGCTCAAAAGATCCGGCATTGTAAACGGGAGGCGAAACGCCTCCCCTACGGTCATATCTTCAATATCTTACTATCTCACTATCTTCAATATCTTATATCTCGTATCCCATATCTTGTATCTTGTATCTTGTATCTCGTATCTTATATCTCAAAAAGGTGATATTTATGGAAAGCAATAAAAATCAAACAAATTGGCTTGGACGGATCGGCTCCTATCTGCTGGTAGCGGCCCTTTCCGCAGCCATTAGCCTGGCAGTTTATGCCCGCATGACAAAGATCCGCCCCCTCACCGGTGCGGAAAAGCTGGCCGAGATCCAGGACCTCATCGATAACTACTATATCGGGGAAGCAGACCCTACAGATCTGATGGACGGCGCGGCTGCCGGTATGGTCGCCGGGACCGGGGACAAATGGGCCTACTATGTCAGTGCCGCCGAGATGCAAAGCTATGAGCAGTCCAAGGAAAACCGGTACGTGGGCATCGGCATCACCATTGCCAACGAGGACAATCCCCTGGGCTTTCCTATTATCGCAGTAGAGCCTGACGGCCCTGCCATGCAGGCAGGTATTCTGCCGGGTGATATCCTCTCTGCCGCAAACGGTCACTCTGCCGCAGAAATGGGCATTGACGGCTCTGCCGGTGTGATCGGTGGCGAACCGGGCACCAATGTGACCATTACCGTCCTGCGGCCCACGGATTCCGGGGAGTATGAAACACTGGAGTTCGACATCCGCCGGGAGACCATCCTCGTCCAGGTGGCAAAATACACCATGCTGGAGGACAATGTGGGCTATATCCGCATCGCCAATTTCAACACCAACTGCGCCAAGCAGACCATTGCTGCCATCGAGGATCTGCAATCCCAGGGCGCAACCGCTTTGGTCTTTGATGTGCGCTTTAACGGCGGCGGCTATAAGCATGAACTGGTAGAGCTTTTGGACTATCTGCTTCCTGAGGGGGATCTGTTCATCAGTGAGGACTATTCCGGCGCCCGGGAGATCGATACCTCCGATTCCGACTGCGTAAAAATGCCTATGGCAGTTCTGGTGAACCAGGACAGCTACTCTGCCGCTGAGTTCTTTGCCGCTGCCCTGGAAGAATACGACTGGGCGATCCTGGGCGGCTCTGCCACCTCCGGCAAGGGACACTTCCAGTCCACCTTTACCCTTTCCGACGGCTCTGCGGTGAATCTCTCCATCGGCAAGTATTACACCCCCAACCGGGTGAGCCTGTCCGATGTGGGCGGCCTGGTCCCCCAATACGCAGAAGAAATGGACGAGGCGTCCCAGGCCCTGCTCTACAGCGGTCTTTTGGAGCCCAAGGACGATGTGCAGCTGCAAAAGGTCCTCTCTGCCTTGAAAACGCAATCGACAATTGACGATTGACAATTGTCAATTACACGAGGCATTGCTATGAATCGATGTCTGCAAAAAAATCTTGACTATACTCGATTTTTCCTCTATAATGGTAGAATCTATCAATATGTTTTTCCCAAGAAAGGACTGTGTACTATGGCAAAGGAATTTAAGATCACAAGTCTGCGTCTGCATGACCTGGAAAAGGAACTCAACTACCTGAAAACCACCCGTGAGCGTGAGATCGCCGCCATGATCGCCGAGGCCCGCTCCTATGGTGACTTGTCCGAAAACTCCGAATACGATGCCGCCAAAAACGAGCAGGCTAAGCTCTACGGCCGCATTGCTGAAATTGAAGATATCCTGTCCCATGCCGTGATCATCGAGGATGAGAACGAGGCCTCCGGCCGTGTGGGCCTGGGCTGTACCGTCACTGTGGAGGACGAATCCGGTGCAAAGACCCAGTACCGGATCACCGGCTCCCAGGAGGCCAACCCCATGGAAAACAAGCTGTCCGACGACTCCCCCTTTGGCCGTGCCGTGGTGGGTAAGTCCGTTGGTGATACCTTCGTTGTGAACGCCCCCTCCGGCGCTTACACCATGAAGGTGGTCGATGTTTCTCGCGAGGGCTAAGCCATGGCAAAGTTTACACCCCAGGCTGAATTGCCTGTATCCGAGCAGGCCCAGATCCGCCGGGAGAAGCTGGCGGCACTCCAGGCCGAAGGCCGTGATCCCTTCCAGATCACCAAGTTTGACTTTAATGCCGACTCTGCCACCATCAAGGGCGATTACGAGGGCTTTGAGGGCAAGAATGTCCGCATTGCCGGCCGCCTTATGAGCAAGCGCGGTCAGGGCAAGGTCATGTTCTGCGACCTGCAGGACAATACCGGCCGGATCCAGCTGTTCGTGAAGATCGACGAGATGGGTGAGGAGGAATTTGCCCGGTTCAAGAAGAACGATATTGGTGATATCGTAGGCTGTGAAGGCGAGGTCTTCAAGACCAAGACCGGTGAGATCTCTGTGCGCACCCGTTCTGTCGTTCTTTTGAGCAAGTCCCTGCTGCCCCTGCCTGAGAAGTACCACGGCCTGACCGATAAGGAGATCCGTTTCCGTCAGCGCTATGTGGACCTGATGGTCAACCCCGAGGTAAAGCAGAACTTTGTGATCCGCTCCCGGTTCATCAAGTTCATGCGCAATTACCTGGACAATATGGGCTACATCGAAGTGGAGACCCCCGTGCTGAACACCATCGCCGGCGGTGCCTCTGCCCGTCCCTTTATCACCCATCACAACACCCTGGACATCGATATGTATATGCGTATCGCCACGGAGCTGCCCCTGAAGCGGCTGATCATCGGCGGTATGGACCGGGTGTACGAGATCGGTCGTATCTTCCGCAACGAGGGCATGGACCCCAAGCATAACCCGGAGTTCACCTCCGTGGAGCTGTACCAGGCCTATGCGGATTTCCACGATATGATGGATATCTGCGAGGGCATCATTTCCGGCGCCGCCAAGGAGATCCTTGGCACCTACGAAGTGGAATGGATGGGTCAGAAGGTGAACCTTGCCCCCGGCTGGCGCAGAATGACCATGGTGGAGGCCGTCCGGGAGTATGTGGGCATCGACTTTGATGCCATTACCGACGATGCCGAAGCCGTCGCCGCCGCCAAGGAAAAGGGCGTGGAGCTGGCTGATGCCGCAGAAAAGACCTGGGGCAACGCTCTGTACGCCTGCTTCGATCAGAAGGTGGAGGACCACCTGATCCAGCCCACCTTTATCACCATGTACCCCGTGGAGGTCTCTCCCCTGACCAAGCGCAGCCCCTCCGACCCCCGGCTTACCGAGCGGTTCGAGGCCTTCATCTGCCACAGCGAGATGGGCAACGCCTACTCCGAACTTAACGACCCCATCGACCAGAGAGGCCGTTTCCTGAAGCAGGTGGAGCAGCGGGAACGGGGCGACGACGAGACCGAAATGCTGGATGAGGATTTCCTCAACGCCATGGAATACGGTATGCCCCCCACGGGCGGCATGGGCATCGGCATCGACCGCTGTGTCATGCTCCTCACCGGCTCCGACTCCATCCGCGAAGTCATCCTCTTCCCCACGATGAAGCCCCTCGATAACTAAACCCCTTGAAACAAGCGGTTTTACAGAGTTTTGAGAACTTGCAAAAATCGTTTTTACGACACTTTTACGACAAACCACAAAAGAGACCCACGGCATTGGCCGTGGGTCTCTTCAGTCTGTCAAAGACCCCCCCGTTTTCGCCTAACGAAAACGGGGGGTCTTTGACAGACTGAGGCATCCCTCGCGTGAGAGGGATGCCTGTAGCTTTTTAATGTGGACGATAAAAGAGCAGAATTAGTAATGCTATAGAGCAAGTATCAACATTCTTGCTTAATTTAATGGCTAAATTAAGCAAGAATGATAAATAGCGAAGAACGGATAGCGGTGTGTTTAAGGCTTTGTCTGGGAGCGTTACTTAGAATATTGATGGAGGTAATTATACTTTCACATACCGTTGATTCCTACTATTAGGCTTATCTGGAATGGTCATGCGGATCAGATTGAGTTCGATTGCCGGATGCAGGTAGTTTCTGCGGAAGCCTTCCTTGGATTTCAAACCCAGCTTTTCCATTAGTGCCAAGCTGGAATAGGGAACATCATATTCCATCGCATCCAGCAGTCGCTTGACATATTCCGAAAGCTGTTCACTATCTTCGCTGAGCTGAACAGAAATATCGTCCAGGATTTTATCGATCTGAGACAGTATAAACACAATAAATGCTGTAGACTCTCCGTCGATATGGCATTTGGCAATTGCGTTATAGTATTCCTCTTGGAATTTCTCAATCTGACTTTCAATGGGGATATATTCGAAAACAGGCTTCCACTTGGAAAGAATTGCGGTATGCCACAACCGTGCCATTCTGCCATTGCCATCAGAGAAGGGGTGGATGAAAACAAATTCATAATGGAACACGCTACTGAGGATCAGCGGATGTATCGTGGCCTTTGATGCGTTCAGCCACACAAACAAATCATCCATGAGTTGGTGTACAAACTTAGCTGGTGGTGCCATAAAAATGCATTGGTCACCGTTAAAGACACCTTCTTCACCACGGCGGAATTCGCCGGACTCGTCCAAAAGGTATTTTGTCATGATGCCATGGAACACCTTCAGGTCTTGGATACTGAAAGGATCAATCTCGGAGAGCTTTTCGTAGGCAGCGTAAGCGTTTTTAACTTCTTGAATTTCTTTTTGCTCGCCTAGGACGGTTTTGCCGTTGATAACATCCCGAACCTGTCCCAAAGAGAGGGAGTTGGCTTCGATCCGCAGGGAGGAATGAATTGATTTGATCCGGTTGTTTTTTCGCAAATGGGGCTTTGATTCCAGATTGGTGGTGGCCGTGATACGGCCAACTTTTTCTGAAATTGACGATACATAGGTTAAGATCTCATTTGTAATTGTGAAAGGGGGCTTGTAGTCCTTCAAAAAAACACCTCCAACAACTTGCGTACTATCTTGCGTACTATCTGCCTTTATTATACACCATAGCAGGCAGAAATCAATCTAAAAATGAAAACTAAATTATCAAAATACGAAGGATTTCTAGCACTTAGGCTTGATGTACATATATGCAAATGATTTGACAGAGCTTCGTGAAAAGGAAAAGAAACTGATAAAGGACCAGATGGATGGCTTGGATCTGTACGTAGCCGGCAAGGCTACGGTCAATGATACTTTTGATCGTTATCTTTCAACCAAGTTTCAGCTGAGGGAAACCACTCGTAGCAATTACGTCTATATGTATGTTGACAACAAAGTTTGCTATCTCCCTGATGCAATATGATACGATATGACAAAGGGGAAGTGTAGCAAAAAGAGCGATATGAGCGAATATGATGCAATATGACGAGGCTTCAAGACATTTCCCCACAATGAAGCCTCTGGACTAAGAAATGCCGCTATTTACAAGGGTTTTCGCGGTATGCTTAACTGAGTTTACCCACGATTTACCCATTTTGAACA
>SVLB01000032.1 GCA_015068135.1 Oscillospiraceae bacterium
TGCTAAAAATGCCGACAATATCAATGCCGGACTTTTTACCTACCCCAGCCTGATGGCAGGCGATATTTTGCTGTATCAGCCCGACCTGGTTCCTGTAGGAGAGGATCAGAAGCAGCATGTGGAGCTGACCCATGTGATCGCCCGCCGCTTTAACGGCATCTACGGCGATGTATTCAAGATCCCCGAACCCTTTGTCCCCAAGGTCGGCGCCCGGATCATGAGCCTGACCAATCCTCTGGCAAAGATGTCCAAGTCCGAAAATGAGGATACGGGCAGAGTTTTGCTGATGGATCCTCCTGAAGTGGTCATGAAGCAGTTCAAGCGTGCCATCACCGACTCCGATACGGAAAACTGTGTCCGCTACGACAAGGAGAACAAGCCCGGTGTTGCAAACCTCATGACCATTTACTCTGCTGTCACCGGAAAGACCTTTGTGGAAATTGAGGCAGAATTTGCAGGCTGCGGCTACGGAAAGTTCAAGCCCGTGGTTGGAGAAGCTGTTGTGGAGCATCTGCGCCCCATCCGGGAGGAGTCTATGCGGCTGATGAAGGACAAGGCCTATTTGGAAAGCGTTTACCGCGCTGGCGCGGAAAAGGCTGCCTATGTTGCCGAAAAGACCCTGCGTAAGGTCTATAAGAAGGTCGGCTTTGTTGCAAAATAAGCCCTGTAATACGAAGGACTGTATATGATTTTTTAGTGATGATGGAATCATCAGTGCAATAAAAGGAGTGTAGAACAGTATGTCCATTAAAGAGCAAATTGAAGTGATCCTGAAGCAAAGAAACCAGAAGGCCCAGGCTCTGAAGGAGCGCAAGGCTGCAATTCAGCAGGTAAAGCGCCGCCTCCAGGACAGCAGTGCAGAGCTTATGGCTATTGCCAAGACCATTGAAGACCCGGAGCTGAAAAGACAGTATGTGGGCGTGGTAGGCTCTTTGAATACCGTTCCTGCCAAGAAGGCTTTGGACCAGCTTGAGCGCAGGCTGGATGCCGGCATCAAGCGGTTTGAACGGGAGTTTATCAGTATTGCTACCGTGGGTAAGGAACGTCAGGGCAAGAGTCAGTTTTTGCAGTCTGTCGGTAATCTGGACAACCGGATCATTCCTGCCTATTCTGCCTCCTCCTGCACCGGTGCTACCTCCGTTATTTGGAATACCCCGGATATGGAGCCGGGAAAGGTACGCGCCACCATCACCTTCCGTCAGCCCCAGGAGCTGTTGGACCTGGTCAAGCCCTATATTCTGACGCTCAATCCTGATTATTACGAGGAAAACGATCTGGTTTTCGAGGATGTGGGCTATATCAATCTACCTGCTCTTTCCACTTATGTGGAGGAAGGCAATGCCGATCAGACTACTGCATTGAAGCATCTGACCGGTATCGTGGAGAATTTTGAAGAGATCCGGGATCTGTTCGGTGCCTCTCCCATGACGCTGACGGATCCGGAGCTGATCAAAACATTGGTCGCCCAGAACAACGGCAAAAAGCCTGAGGATCCCGACAGAGAGAACTATCATAAATACCTGGCTGTTGCCCGTGCAGATATCTACAGCTGCTTCTTCTCTGATGTGGGCAAGCTTCGCCTGGTGGATACGGTGGGTATTGGCGATACCAAGTTTGGCATCGAAGAGGCTATGCTAACCACTGTTGACAAAGAGTGTGATGCAGCGATCGTGGTCACTCAGCCCATAAGCGGTGTGCAGACCACAGATACGGCTCTGTATAATATGCTTCGTGAGCAGTTTAAGCTCCGGGACACCGGCAAATGGCTGTTCTATCTGGTCAACCACTTTGTGGGCCGTAACGATGCCACCGTTGGCAGCTTTAAGGACGATGTGACCAAGGGTAATTGGGCGGTTGCCGATTGCCGGATCGTGGATGCCAGCAACCAGGAGAAGGTACATAATGATTTTGTGATGCCCATGCTGCAGACCCTCCTTGCCAATATGGAGCAGATCGACGGTGCTTATTTGAATGACCTGCAGAAATACGACGATCTTGCTATGGGAGAGCTCAGAAAGTTCCTGGCAGATAACGAGGCACTGGAGGCTGTGGATATCCACAAGCAGATGGGTATGGAAGCCTTCCTGAAGGGTAAGGCCTGCTTTAGCCAGATGACGGCAGATTTAAGCCGTGTGGTCAAGAGATGGAAGAAGGAAAAGGATAAGGATAACGGCCTTCTGTGGAACAGTGTCCACGCAATCGTCAACGATATGGATCAGTTTATCCCCAGTGCAGAGACTATCCAGACCATTGCGGAAAAGAACGGCGGTCTCCTTGCTGACGATGTGTGGAAGGTAGTGCTCCACAATGTCCGGAATAATATTACCGACAGCTTTATCCGCATTGACGAAGTGTTCCTGGAAGAGACCAAGATATTTAAGGACTCTTTGGTATCTGCTTTGTATGAGGGCCTGCGTGCCCTGTCCACCAAGAAAGATGCCGCTGAGGAGGAAGAGCAGGATAAGGTTGCCTGGCTTAAGACCATGATGGACGAGGTCCTTCAGGGCAAAGAGCAGTATGCGCAGATCCACAAGGCCTTTGACTTTTTGTATAAGTTTGAGTTCAATACCCGGGCGCAGATCATCCAGGAGGTTCGTAAGCAGCTGTTTATCATCAACCCCATCTGTGATGAATATGCCCATCCTTCTGTGAATTTCCGTGACGAAAACTGCGGTGCGCAGGTCCATTTCTTCCTGACCTCCCGTATGACCGTGATTGAAGACGAGCTGCGCTACCACCTGACCCGTCTGTGCAGGACTCCCAACCAAGCCTTCTACGCGGCGGCGGAGGAATTCTATGACCGGCTGACCTTTGCCAGCGACCTGAAGGAGGATGAGCTTACCTCCATGTCTGACGTATGGGGTCAATTCTTCCAGGAGTACAGCGCAAAGCTTTGGGAGAACGACAGCAAGCGGTTTGAGGTGGTCAATCAGCTGATCACTGTGTATAACGCCATGCTCAAGGAGCTGGAAATTTTTGCCGGTGTCAAAGAAAACTGATTTGGGAGGAAAATCGTCATGATCAATATTTTAATGCTTGGAGGCAAGCGGTGCGGAAAGACTACAGTCCTGGCCTCTATGTTTGATGAGGTAAACAGAGCCCTTGCCGGAACCAATGTAAGTCTTATGGTGGATAATGCCAATGTGGCAAGCCTTCGTCAGGCAAGATGGGGCATTCAGCAGAAGATGCAGGAGTTTAATACCCCCCTTACCCGGATCCAGGTAGACGACAATGCTACCGATGCCATGAAGACCTACTTTTTTGACCTGGTCTCCGGCAATTCCGTGGTAAAGTTTCAGATCCATGATGTACCCGGTGAGTGGCTGACCGACGGTCACGAGGCCCAGGTGCAGCAGCTGATCAAGGACTGCCAGGTGATCCTCATTGCCATTGATACGCCTTATCTGTTTGCCAAGATGACCGGCAATGGCTATGGCTTATACCATGAGGAATACAATAAGCCTCAGGAGATCACCAATCTTTTCAAAAACACCCTTTCCACCCTCCCGGTGACGGACCGGATGGTGCTGTTTGTACCGATTAAGTGCGAGCGGTATTACCACCTGACCCACTGCAAGGAGCTCAACATCAACCACCGCAACTACATGAATGAGATCGTGGAGGCCATCAGCTATGGCTATAACGACCTGCTGATGTATCTGCGGTCCTCTGCGGAGCTGGAGAGCAAGACCACCATGGCCATCACCCCCATTTTGTCCGCCGGCGGCATTGACTTTGTGAAGTTCTGCGAAGACCCCGAGACCGGCAGAATGGTGTCGCTGTATCAGGAGCCTGAATTTTTGGATAAAAGCGAAAAGGGCTATCAGCCCAAGTTCTGTGAGCAGCCCTTGGTGTATGCCCTGTCCTTTATTTTGATGGATGCCTGGGTCCAGTCCAAGAACGGTCAGTCCAATAACTTCTTCAAGGGCGGTGCCAGCAACACCCAGCTTCTGCAGCAGATGATGGACACCATGCGCAGAAAAATGAAAAAGAATACCGGCAGCTTTGCCGATGACGGCTACTACTTTATTCAGAATCCCAGATTCTTGTAAGAACCTGATCAGGAGGGGGTAGTTATGCAAGTATACTTTTACTGCTCCTATGAGCAATCTCAAACCGGTTTTTATCTGACGAAACTGCAGGGCAGGGAATTGGTGGCCCATGATGCCAGCGAGCTGCCCCGTCAGGTGAATGCGTTTTTCTATATGGATCGGTTTCAGCTTTTGTGGATGGATATCCCCAAAGAAGGGGATTTTTGGTTCAAGCCCAGGGTGACGGGCAGTATGCTCGGCATCCGTAATATCCGGGGACTGTTTGCCGGTGAGCGGAAGGGCTATGCAAACCTATGCTTTTATGCCGCTCAGGAAGAGATCCAGCTGCTGAAGCGGGTGGCATTGTGTGTATTGCAGGATATCAACCGGTTTCGGACTATGGTACTCAACTGCCTTTCCATCGGCGGTCCCTGCGGCTATCAGCTGGATGGGGAGCAGTTCTGCTCCTGGCTGGAGCAGAGTATGGCCTGCACAAAAATGCGCTTGACCATTCCCCGGGAGGACCCGGTGATGAAGATCCTGCCCGCCATGCAGCGGACGGATGCTCCCGTGGTTGAGACAGAGATCCTTCGCCTGGCAGTGGTGAATACCGCCTGGAAGGATGTCCGGGACAGCCTGGGCAGAAAACTGCTGTGGCGGCGTCAGCCTGAAAATGCCCTGACGGGGATGGACTTTGAAAGACTATTCTCCGGACGGGGGATGCTGTGGGAGATGACGAAGGAATAAAGGAGGAGAGGGACTGTGCCGATCGGTGTATTGAACGCCAGGCTCCGGGAGCCTAAGAAAAAGAAGGAAAAACCCCAAAAGTTTACCCCAATTGAAATGAAGCAACCGCCTCAGCCTCCGGTACAGCCGCAGCCTCCCATTGCGCAGCCTGAGATCGGTGCCTATTACGGCGGAAAGGGCGATCCTATGCGGATCGCTCTGGTTTGCCGCACCCATCAGCAGGCGGTGGAATACCTTTGCGGCTTGCGTGCCAATATGACGGGGCTGCAAAGCTGCGGTGTATCCATGGCTACCACCCAAAATTCCGCGGTTTCCCGGCTGACCACGGCGAAAAGCAAGCTCGACCGGGCATTTTTTAACCGGGTGGCACAGTGGACCTTTGACGGGACGGCTTCCACGGTAGAAAACTTCATATTCCAGATCAGCGGTCCCTCCCAGGATCAGAGCAGGATCCAGCTGGAACTGTATTGCGGAACACCCCAGGCCCTGTCTGCAGGTGCGATCCAGTCTGCGGATGCCGTTTGGGTCCTTTTGGACGGACATCTGCTTGCGCTTGCGCCGGATAGCTATGAAAGCGCTGTGCAAAGCTGTCTGCGGGGCGTGCAAAAGCCTGTCTATCTGCTCCTTTCCCAAATGGAGGGGGTCGGTATGTACTGGAACGGTCAGGGGCGCTATACATACCCCACTGCGGCACTGAACCAGCTGACAGAAGCCTGCCGGAGCCTTTTTGCAAGCTGTTTGGCAGTTCCGGCGGCTGTGATCCCTGTGCAGATCTATGGCGGTATGGAATATGCAGGTGTGGATGCGCAGGGCGTTCCCGTGCTGAAGCTAAACACCTCCAGCGGCTATGCCCCGGTGGCTTGTGAAGCACCGGCATTGCATACCGTTGCCAAGATCTGCGGAAGCCGTGGCATCAATTATTTTGAATCCACCATTTCCGGTGGCTATTTGTCGGCACATAGAAAGCATCTGACCTCTATTTATAATGAAAAGGTCAGTCAACCGCCTATGATTGGGGGGAATGCAGAAAAATGAAAGGCTTAAGAGCGCATTGGATGGCGACCCTGCTGTCGTTTTGCGGCGCAGTGCTTGGCGCAGTGCTTATGAATGACGAAATATGGGAAGTGGACCGTTCCATCCATATTATTTGGGTAGGCCTGGTGTTTGCAGCCATTTTCCTTCTGGCATTTGCAGGTATGGCTATCGGTCTGCGTTTCTTCGGAAAGTATCGGGGCATTCTGCCTGCTGACTGGAAACGCTGGTTTTTGGTGGCATTGCTGGGGCTTTTGCTGGTGGGCGTCATCGGGGAAGCCCTGTGGCCCCAGGAGAAAAACGAGAACATCACCAATATCCAGACCAAGCCCATGGACCTTGTTCTGCTGGTGGACTGCTCCGGCAGTATGGACAACGGCAGACTGGATGCTGCCAAGGATGCCTCCTGCCAGCTTGTGGACATTTTGAATGAGCAGGTCAATCTTCAGGTGATCTCCTTTGGCGGAACCATCGTGGGTCTGACCGGATTTGAGGCTATGGATGCTTCCGGCCGAACACAGGCCAAGGATTTTATTCGCAATATTGATTGCGTTGGTGCTACAAACTTTGATGAGCCTCTGCAGGAGGCAAAAAACACCCTGGACAGCTACGGACGGGGCAGCTGTAAGCAAGCAGTCCTGCTTGTTACAGACGGAGAGTGCAGTGTTGATACGCAGATCTTCCAGGATTATCAGGCATCTTCCATTGAGGTCCATTCTGTGCGCATTACCGACAGCTACAGCTCCATCCGGGATGCCCAGGACCTGATCTCTCTGGCCAATGCCACCGGAGGTTCTGATACCGATATTGATGCTACCTACGGCTCTGTGGATGCCTCCGAGCTGCTGGACAGCTTCCGCAATGCCCTTCAGGATGTGATCGTGGAAGAGGAGATCGGAGACCTGCGTACCTTCTTTGATGATCCCGAGGGCGGTGTGCTTCTGCGGATTTTGGTGGTCGCTCTTTGTTATGTGCTGTCCTCGGTAGGCTTTTACGGAAAGCCCACCCAAAAGGGACTCATCATCCGCGGTATCATTGGCCTGCTTGTAAGCTTACCTGCCATTTTTATGGATCAGTATGTGGGCTTCATGGTATGGTATCTCATTGCTGTGGGACCGGCGCTGGTACTGGTACGGCCTGAAGCAGAGGTGGAAATGCATGTATAATCAGGATAAGAATATTTGGGAATCCCAGTCCTACCGGCTGTCAGAACAAAACTGGTGCCGGGATCCTGAGAATCAGAAGGACCCCAAGGCGCTGTATATGCGTGCAGATATGCAGCTTGCAGATCTGCGGGACGGCTCAGATAACGCCAACGCTGTGTATTGGATGGAACAGTCCGCCAAGGGCGGTCATGTCCCGGCGATGGTTGCCATGGGCGATCTGTTTTTGTACGGTCTTGCGGTGAAGCAAAGCCGTAAGCTGGCAATATTTTGGTACGAAAAGGCTGCCGCCCAGGGGGATGCTTACGCCCAGGAGAAATTGGAGCAGCTTCGTAAAAAACGCAGAAACAAGACCCTCGTGTGGTCCTCTGCCGTGACCGCAGCTGCGGCTGCAGTGGTAATTGTGCTTTTGTGTATTTTGGGCACCGGGTTAGAGGGGGTTATCGTCCATGAGAATACGGACCTCATCCAAACCACGACCCAGGAGGAGTTTTTCTCCAATCTGCAGACCGTACTGGAACAAAACGATACCCAGCTGATGATTTCCGGTCAGGTCAGCACCAACCGGCTGATGCTGAAATTTGAAGGAGAGGGGATCGATCTTTCCCAATTCCCGGCTGCTACCGTCATTTGGGGCGAGGATAATTATCTTGTGCTGCAATTTGCAAGTCAGGAGGAAGCCGCCCGATGCCTGGACGCACTGCGGAATATGGATAACGTTTCCTTCGTGGAGGAGGATACCTACCGGCAGTTCAACACCCAGGGAAAACCGGTATTCAGCGCCCCTGCCACCGGGGGCTATATGACCTGGGGTGCGGAATTTATGGGCATGGACGACCTCTCTGCCTGGGTCTGCACCCAAAAGACAGATCCTGTTTTGGTGGCAGTGATCGACAGTGGAACGGCTGTTGCTCCGGAGTATGCCGGTAGGGTATTGCCCGGCGCCAACTTTGTAGAAGGCGGAAACGGGCAGTACGATAATAACGGACACGGAACCCATGTAGGCAGCATTATTATGGACTGCACCCGGGGGCTGGATGTGTCGGTGCTTCCCATACGGGTACTCAACGGTGACGGCCTCGGCGCCACTTCTGTGATCGTAGAGGGGATTAAGTACGCCCTGAACAGCGATGCAGACGTGATCAACATGAGTTTGGGCGGTCCCTGCAACCCCACTCCCTTAGGGGGCTCCTGCGGCGGCGGTGAGGATTACTACATCAATCAGGCGGTTGCCAGCGGAAAGATCGTAGTGGTTGCCGCCGGTAATTCGGCGGACAACACCAAAAACTACTGCCCTGCTCATTTGGAATCTGCCATTGTAGTCAGTGCCTGCGACAATAATGCCATGTATACGGATTTTACCAATTTCGGAGACTCCGTGGATGTTTGCGCTCCGGGAAAAGACGTGGTCAATTACGGCCCCGGCCTGGAAATGTATGCTTTCGATGGCACGTCCCAGGCGGCACCGCATATTTCTGCCCTTGCGGCGATGCTTCGGTCTTATCTTCCCAATAAGACAGTGGAGCAGTTGACAAAATACATCAAAGCCTATTGCATCTTGCCGGGGGATCCCACCTATTACGGATCGGGCATTCCCTATGCGGCATATTTTGCAGGGGACTGATATTGGAGGAGGAAGAAATGGGACGCGATATCTACGATCATGTAAAATGTAAACAGTGCAACAGAGTTCACCCTGCCGGAACAAAGACCTGTGCCTGCGGTACAGCCCTGGCGGTGTATGGGATCCCTTGCAATGCCCAGGGTGTGGAAATGGACCGGGGGCAGGGGGTAGCCATCGGACCGGGTGTCGGTTCGGCAACGCCCACTCCGCCTACACCACCCACACCGCCCACACCGCCCGCACCTCCGGTGCAGGAGCCGCCGGTTCGCCGGAGCACAGCGGGAGCGGCACCTGCCTGGAAGAAATATGGCTTGTTTATTCTCGCGGCGATCTTTTTCGTGCTGGCAGCCATTTTCTGGGAGGATAGCCATTTGGAAGAATTTGGTTCGTTCTGCCTGGCTGCGTCAATGATCTTCCTGTTTTGGGGTGTCGGATATGCCATCATGCGATTTGCAAACAGAGATTAATAAAACGGATCCACTTTAGAGGCCGATGCCAACATCGGCCCTTTTGTAAAAGAATGACGGCGCTGTCTCAAAATGATGAGACAGCGCCATTGTTCTTATTTTCTCACAAACAGAATGCCCAAGGTGCCGGGACCGCAGTGACAGGAAACGGTACAGCCGGCTTCCGTTTCGTATACATTATGGAAGAAGGGGAATTTTTCCAGTGCCTCCTTGGCGGCGGTGAGGGCAGTTTCGCTGACGGGAGTGTGGGTCAGGAAGATGGTGCCGTTGTCCAGATCATCCCGGTTTTCCAAACGGTCTGTAATATAATTGGTCAGACATTTGGTAAAATTACCACGGTATTTCTTGCCTGTAACCATTTTGCCGTTTCGGACCTCGATGCAAGGCTTCAGATTCAGAAGGTTCGCGCCCAAGGCGGCAACGCTGGAGCAACGACCGCCTTTTACCAGATATTTCAGATCCTCCACCACAAAGCTGGCCTCCACCTTTTCTGTAAAGGCATCCAGCTCTGCCTTCAGGGTATCCAGATCGGTGCAGGTTTTTGCCAGTTCGCAGGCCTTGAGGACCACAAGTCCCTGACCGGTACTTAAGTTCCGGGAGTCGATGACCCGCACATTGGGGTAGTCCTCAGCAGCCAGGCAGGCATTCTGATAGCAGCTGGAAAACTCGGAGCTGATATTGATATGTATAACACCGTCGTATTTATCAGCGTACTGGGCAAACAGCTTGCTGTACTGATCGATATTCACAGCGGCAGTACTGCACAGATCACCCCCTGCGGCAACATGGGCAAAGATATCCGCAGGAGTGATGGTAATGCTGTCGGAATACTCTTTGCCGTCCTTGATCACCGTCAGGGGTATAATAGCAATGTCAAACTGTTCCACCAAAGCGGGGGACAGGTCACAGGTGCTGTCAGAAATGATTTTAATATTCATAACGTTTTCTCCTTAAACAGTTTTCATCATAATACAGGTGGATTCCATATCCATGGAGCGCAGATAATCCGCACCCCAGTCCCGCATGGCGCAAAGCAACGGGATCAGTGAGCGCCCAAGGGCCGTCAAAGAATACTCCACCTTGGGCGGTACAACGGGGAAGATCTCCCGATGGATCAGCTTGTGGGTCTCCAGCTCCCGAAGCTGCTGGGTGAGCATTTTGGGGGTGGCACTTTCCACCAGCTTTTGCAGCTGGGAAAACCGCAGCTTACTTTCGGAAAGGTGCCAAAGGATCAGGCCCTTGTACTTTCCGCCAATGAGATTCAAGGTAGTGGCTACCGGACATTTGTCTGTACTTTGCAAGAGGGCACCTCCTTAGTATCTAAAAGGGTAGTATGGTACAAAAATGTGCATACTTGTGTTTTTTGAATCGTGTGCTAAAATAGTACCATAAAGAAAGTATTTTGTCAATTCTGTGAAAGGAAGTGATCCTATGAAATGGATATTTACGGTAACCGGGATGACCTGTGCGGCGTGCAGCGCCAGAGTGGAAAAGGTCGCATCCAAAGTAGAAGGTGTGGAATCGGCGGAAGTAAATTTGCTGGCTGGAAAGCTGACAGTTCATGCAAACAGCGATTCTGTGATTCCGGCGATCGTGGATGCTGTAGCCAATGCAGGCTATAAGGCAGAACCGGAGGGAAAGAAAACCACAGCAGAGAAAAAGCTCCCGGATTCCGGGGAAAAACAGTTGAAAACACGTATTTTGTGGTCCTTAGGCTTTTTGCTGGTTCTTATGTACTTTACCATGGGGCACATGTTTGGCTTACCCATGCCCGGTTGGTATATGGGGCTGGAAAATGCCCTGGTAGCGGTGATCCTTCAGTTTTTGCTGACCTTGCCTGTGGTGATTTTGAACCGCACCTATTACCAAAAGGGCTTCAAGGCATTGCTTCACAGAAGCCCCAATATGGACAGCCTGATCGCAGTGGGCTCCGGGGTTTCCCTGGCATACGGTATTTTTGCCATGGTGCGCATGGCCTATGCTCTGGGCCACGGACAGATGGATATCGTAAAATTCTACAGAAGCAATCTGTATTTTGAGTCTGCCGCCATGATCCTGACCCTCATCACCCTGGGAAAATTCCTGGAAGCAAGAGCCAAGGGCAAGACCGGCGACGCCATCCGGGGGCTCATGGATCTGCGGCCTAAAACCGCAGTTGTGTTAAAAGATGGCAAAGAAACGGTGGTTTCCGTTGATTCCGTGGCGGTGGGGGATACGGTGGTCGTCCGTCCAGGCAGTGCCATCCCCGTGGACGGTACTGTGATCAGCGGCTCCGGCAGCGTGGATCAAAGCGCGTTGACCGGTGAGAGCGTACCCGTTGAAAAGAACCCCGGAGATGCTGTGGTTGCGGCAACCATCAATAAAGACGGTTATTTACAGATCCGTGCGGACAAAGTGGGCCAGGATACTACCTTAAGTCAGATCATTCAAATGGTCGAGCAGGCAGGCGGCTCCAAAGCCCCCATTGCAAGATTGGCAGATAAGATCGCCGGGATCTTTGTACCGGTGGTCATGGGTATAGCCCTTGCGGTGTTTGTGGTTTGGATGCTGGTGGGAAAGCCCCTATCCTTTGCCATGACCAATGCGGTATCTGTGCTGGTGATCTCCTGTCCCTGCGCTTTGGGCCTTGCGACCCCCGTTGCCATTATGGTAGGCACCGGTCGGGGCGCATCCCTGGGGATCCTTTTCAAAAATGCCCAGGCCTTGGAGAGCCTGCAAAAGACCGATACGGTGGTGCTGGATAAAACCGGTACCCTCACCAACGGTAAACCCCAGGTTACGGACATTTTACCCAATGGGGTAGCGAAGGAAGCACTTCTTGCCGTGGCGGTGGCCCTGGAAAGCCGGTCGGAGCATCCCTTTGCCAAAGCTATTTTGGAAAAGGCGGGCAGTGCGGCCTATGCCCTGGCAAAAGAGTTTTCTGTCTTGCCTGGACAGGGCGTTTGTGGTATGATAGAAGATATCCAATACTATGGCGGCAATCAGACCTTAATGGACAGCCTTGGGCATAAGGTGCCCGAATACGCAGAGCTGAAAGCCCAGGGAAAGACTCCCTTGTATTTTGCCTCCCGGGATACCTATTTGGGTGCCATTGCGGTGGCGGATGTCCTGAAGGAGGATTCCTGTCAGGCAGTTGAGGCCCTGAAAAACCAGGGGATCCGTGTGGTCATGCTCACGGGAGATAACCGGGGAACTGCCCAGGCCATCGCCCAAAAGGCCGGGATCACCCAGGTGCTTTCCGATGTATTGCCCACAGAAAAGGCCCAGGCTATCGAGAAGCTGAAATCAGAGGGAAGCCATGTGCTCATGGTGGGTGACGGCATCAACGATGCCCCGGCATTGGTCAGCGCCCATGTGGGTATGGCCATCGGTGCCGGAACGGATATTGCCATGGAGTCGGCGGATATCGTTTTGATGCAAAGCTCTCTTATGGGTGTATCCCGGGCCATCGGCCTTTCCAAGGCCACAGTCCGCAATATCCGGCAGAACCTGTTTTGGGCATTTTTCTATAATGTTTTGGGGATCCCCGTGGCGGCAGGTGTGCTGTATCCTGCCTTTGGGATCCTGCTCAGCCCCATGATCGGTGCGGCGGCAATGAGCATGAGCTCCGTATTTGTGGTGAGCAATGCCCTGCGTCTGCGTCTATATAAAGCAAAAGAAGATAAACTGAAAATAAACTTGGAGGAAAGACCTATGGAAACTGTGATCAAAGTAGAAGGTATGATGTGTGTACACTGCAAGGCAAGAGTGGAATCTGTCTGTAAGGCGATTCCCAATGTGCAGGATGCGGTTGTTGACCTGCAGGCCAAAACCGTTACCGTCACCGGCAATGCCGATGCAGAACAGCTGAAAAAGGCCATTACAGAAGCCGGTTATGAAGTGATCGGATAATATCCCACTTATTGGACACATAATGCGGTATGCTATTGCCGGAAACCAAACCGAAAGGGTGAAGGCAATGTATACTATGCGCAATGTAAACGGTCATGTCCAGGTGTATGATCTGAGAGGAAACTTTTTGTTCTCTGCAGATTCCATCCGGGAGGCCAGAGAGGAAATTGAGGAGTATGCGCAATCTGCGGCTTGATATTTGCTACGAGGGGACCCGCTATAAGGGCTGGCAGCGGCTGGCGGGTACGGATAATACCGTACAGCAGAAGCTGGAAACCGTACTGTCCCGTATTTTGGGAGAAACTGTGGAGATCTCCGGCTCCGGGCGAACAGATGCCGGGACCCATGCTTTGGGGCAGGTAGCCAACTGCCACTGCAACAGTCAGATGCCCACGGAGCAGATATTATCGGAACTTCGTCGGTATTTACCGGAGGACATCGGCATATATTCTGTCAGGAACGTGTCCCCACGGTTCCACGCAAGACTCAATGCCAAAACCAAAACCTATTGCTACCGGCTATGGAACAGTGATGCTCCTTGTGTCTTTGAGCGGAAATTTGTATCCATAGATCCAAGACCCCTGGATATGGCCCAAATGGAAAAGGCGGCAGCGCATTTTTTGGGAGAGCATGACTTTTCCGCATTCTGTGCCAATAAAAAGATGAAAAAATCCACAGTCCGGTTCATCCACTCCCTTCGGATCGAACGGATAAACAATGAGGTCCGCTTTACTGTCACCGGTAACGGCTTTCTGCACAATATGGTGCGGATCCTGGTGGGAACACTGCTGGAGGTGGGAAGGGGAGAGCGCTCTGCCGAATCCATCCCCGATTTGTTTGGGGCGGAAAGAGCCCGGGCCGGAGCGCTCATGGATGCCTGCGGACTGTGCCTGATGGAGGTAACCTATTGAATATTCAGATCTTTGGAAAAAGCAAATGCTTTGATACCAAAAAGACGGAACGTTGGTTTAAGGAACGTCGGATCAAATACCAGTTCATCGACCTGCCCAGGTTTGGCATGTCCGGACGGGAGTTTGATTCGGTGCTCCAGGGTGTAGGCGGTATTGACAAGCTCATCGATTGGGACAGCAAAGACCCCCAGGTGACCCTCATGAAGTACATGGACGACAAAACCGCCAAAGAGGACAAGGTTTTCGACGAGCCGAAGCTTATGAAGACCCCGGTGGTCCGCAATGGCAAGCAGGTCACCGTGGGCTACTGCCCGGAAGTCTGGTCCCAGTGGGAATAAACGAAATATTACAAAAGACGCAGTCAGAAATCCCTGACTGCGTCTTTGCATGATTGCTTGAAAGAGATCCGTAGGGCGGGGTCATGACCCCGCCACAGAATGCGCATCCAGTAAAATCGGTGGGGTGATGACCCAACCCTACGCACGAAATGAATCAATATTTTTGGAGGTGCCAATTGAATCTCATTAAGAACATCAACGCCCTGGTGTGGGGGCCGCCCACCCTGATCCTGATCCTGGCTGTTGGGATATGGCTGACGTTCCGCACCGGAGCGGTACAGCTTACCCTGTTTCCCAGGGCGTGGAAGCGTTTTTGGGGGATGCTGAAAGGGGACAGACATGGGAGCGGCGGCTCCTCTTACCGTTCCTTATGTACCGCTCTGGGGGCTACTGTAGGCACCGGAAACCTGGCAGGGGTCGCCGGCGCGATTGCCCTGGGTGGCCCGGGTGCTATCTTTTGGATGTGGATCTGTGGAATATTGGGAATGGTCACCAAATTCGCGGAAGCGGTTTTGGCGGTACGATACCGGGAACGGCTGCAGGGCGAATACCAGGGCGGCCCCATGTATATGATCCGTAAGGGCCTGGGGAAGAACTGGCATTGGCTGGCAGGCCTTTATTGCTTTTTCGGGGTGATTGCCGCCTTTGGGGTGGGCAACGCAACACAGATCAATGCCCTCATTGGAAGCGCAGAATCCGTAGCTGCCCAGTTTGGCGGTCACCTGAAGATTACCGGAAAGCTGACCGTCGGCGCACTCCTGGCAATTCTTGTGGGAGTCCTCCTCCTGGGCGGCGCGTCCCGCATCGGGAAAGCCGCGGAACAGCTGGTACCCTTTGCTTCCGTTTGCTATCTTTTGATGGGACTTGCCGTGCTGATCCTTCGCTGGGATCGGATCGGTGGGGCATTCTCGCAGATCCTTCAGGGTGCAATTTCTCCCAAGGCTGTCACCGGTGGTGCCGTGGGCTCTGCCTTCCTTGCCCTGCGGATCGGCACCTCCCGGGGCGTGTTTACCAACGAAGCCGGCATGGGAACAGCCGCCATAGCCCATGGAGGTGCCCATGTAAAAGAGCCTTGCGACCAGGGGCTGATGGGGATCATCGAAGTGTTTCTGGATACCATAGTGATCTGTACCATGACCGCCCTGGTGATCCTTTGCAGTGGGATCCCCATTCCCTATGGGATCGATACGGGGGTCCAATTGACCCAGCAGGCCTTTGCCGGTGTCCTGGGGGACTGGACGGGGATCGTGATCGCCCTGGCCCTTTGCTGCTTTGCCCTGGCAACAGTCCTGGGCTGGGGACTCTATGGGGCAAGATGTGCCCAGTATCTATTGGGAGAAAAGGCCTGGAAACCCTTTGTGCTGCTCCAAATGGTCACCATTGTGATCGGTGCGGTCCTGGGAACAGGTACGGTTTGGCTCCTTGCGGAAACGGTCAATGGCCTGATGGCGATCCCAAACCTGACAGCCCTGATCCTTCTGAGCCCGGAGGTCATCCGCCTGACCAAACAATATAAAAGCCTTCTCCCTCGGGAGAAGGTGGCACGGCGTAAGCCGTGACGGATGTGGGGTTTTAGCTTTTTGCAGCAGTTCTATTTAGGCAATACCGTCCCTTCAATTGCCAATGATACGCAACGGTATGATAATTTGTATTGCATATTTTTGAAAGCTATGATAATATGATATTGCCAAACTAACTAAATAAATGTGAAATTGGGCGTATTTTCTTTTCATGAAACTGCGCTTATTTTGCCACACTAGAATTGTGAATTTGATAAAAATGCAAATTCCATCAATTATGGTGTGGCGAATGCCCATTTCACATTGAGTTAGTTTGGCGACTATCGGAGTTTGCGTTTTTTGTGCGGTTACTTCGGTAGCCGCACTTTTTATTTATGAAAAAGATAGGTGGAGTGTGTATTATGAAGAGATTATCGATTTTCCTCACGGCAATTGTCTTAGTGATCCTATGCGCAATTTTGTCGCCAGCCGAGGCGAATGCGGAAACGGTCGTGGCTTCCGGCACCTGCGGAGAATATGTGTCCTGGACGTTGGACGACGCCGGTACGCTTACCGTTTCCGGTGTTGGTCCTATGGAGGATTGGCCGAGACCGGGTGATACTCCTTGGGCAAGTGTTGGGGGCAGCGTAAAGAATATCATTATCGAAAACGGCGTCACATATATTGGTAGTTATGCTTATAACGGATTTAGACAGCTGGAGTCAGTGACTATTCCTTCCAGTGTGGACAGTATTGGCTCGTGGGCTTTTTGTGGATGTACAGGCATGACATCCTTAGTGATCCCGGAAGGAGTTACCTATATTGGGTGGAAGTCTTTTGATGGCTGCACCGGACTGACTTCTGTTACAATGGCCAACGGTGTTCGAACTATCGCTGGCGGTGCATTTAATGAATGTAAGGGACTCACCTCCGTTACGGTTCCCAACAGTGTTACCGAAATTGGATCCGAGGCATTTATGAATTGTTGGGGCTTGGCAGAGATTACCATTGGCAGTGGTGTGAAATCCATCGGTTATTCTGCGTTTGCGGGCTGTTCCGGATTAACCTCCGTAACGCTTCCCAACAGCGTCACTACGATGAGCCACTCTGCTTTTAGTGGCTGCAGCGGTCTGGCCTCTGTGACACTGAGTAAAAACCTTACAGGCATTGACGATAATATGTTTAAATCCTGTGGTGCGTTGAGATCCATTGTAATACCGGATAGTGTTACCTTTATCGGCAACTACGCGTTTTCTGGTTGCGGTGCCTTAAATAATATTAGTATCGGTAAAAATGTTTCATCTATAGGAAGACAAGCATTTGAATATTGCGGCTCATTGGAGGCTGTTATCATCCCGGATGCTACTACGACCATAGGTGTCTCGACTTTTCATTCTTGCGGTAACTTAAAGACTTTAACCTTGGGAAACAGCCTTTCAGGCATAAATAGAGATACATTTGCTGGATGCGTAAAGCTGACCGCTGTTGTGATTCCGGACAGTGTGACTTATGTTGGTGAAAGCGCTTTTTCCGGATGTGCTGATTTGCAATCCGTTACCTTAGGGAAAGGGATTGCAAATATTGATTCCCGTGCATTCATGAATTGTGCAGCATTAAAAGAAATTGAAATCCCCAACAGTGTTATGACGATTGGACAAGGGGCATTTCAAGGATGCACGGGACTAACCTGTGCTACGATCCCTGACAGCGTTACCGCCATAGGCAATGGCGCGTTTTATGAATGTACCGGCTTGACAACAGTTACCGTTGGTGATCAAGTCACCAGCATTGGTGAAAAGGCATTCTGGGGATGTTCGAATATGAAGGAGCTTACCCTGGGTGGAAAGGTTGTGTCTATTGGGGGAGATGCATTTTCCTATTGCCGTATGCTTCAATCCGTGATCATCCCGGATAGTACGATAACCATTGTCGGTGGAGCTTTTTACGGTTGCAGCGGGTTAAAAAACGTTACCATCGGTGCAGCCGTTACCACCGTTGGAGGGTATGCGTTTTATGGCTGTAATAATATGCAGTCTGTCACATTTGGCGGCAGTGTCACCACCATTGGCGCTTACGCGTTCTACGGCTGCAGCAGTCTGACATCAGTCACCATCCCGAACAGTGTCACAAGCATTGACTATAATGCGTTTGACGGCTGCACCGGCTTGAAGTTAGTTTCCATTCCGGATAGTGTTACTAGCCTTGGTGATGCTGTATTCTATAATTGCACCGGTCTAAAATCTGTGAGCATTGGAAAGGGTGTCACCGGCATTGGGGCGAGAACCTTTGAAAATTGCACAAGCCTGTCGGATCTTACCCTTCCCGAAGGTTTGATCACCATTGGAACAAAAGCTTTTTATAATTGTAAAGTGTTGAATCAGGTGGAAATTCCTGACAGCATTACAAGTATCGGAAATAATGCTTTTGAGTGCTGCACAGGTCTTACGGTCCTTACCCTTGGCGAGAACGTACAAACGCTGTCTGAGCGTGCGTTTTATGGGTGCATTGGCTTGACTTCGGTAGAACTTCCCAGTAACCTTGTTACTGTTGGCCCCTCCGCCTTTGACCGATGTGTCGGCATTCAGGAGGTGAAAATTCCCGACAGTGTTACTACTTTGGGTGTATATGCCTTTGCCAATTGTACAGGATTAACATCCGTCAGTATCGGAAACGGTGTTACTGAAATTGGAAATTATGCCTTTAATAATTGCAGCGGATTGACTACTGTTACCATACCCGACAGCGTCACATCCCTTGGAATTGGTGCATATAACGCTTGTACCGGTTTGAAAACGGTCGTATTTGGAAATGGACTGACAATTGTTGGCGACTCGGCCTTTAATGGCTGCATTGGACTGAAGAATTTGCAGTTTGGTGGAAATGAAACTACCATAGGCAGCGATGCATTCAAAGGCTGCAAGAATCTGGAGTCGGTGTTGCTCCCCGAGTGTGTTAGCTCCATTGGTAACAATGCGTTCCGGGATTGTACCGGAATCGTGCAGATGCACATTCCCCGTGGCGTGAGCCGGATCAGAAGCGGAGTCTTCTATGCCTGCGCCGGCTTGACGAGGGTTGAGATTCCCAATGCGGTTACGATTATAGACGACAGTGCATTTAGATATTGCGATAATCTGAAGCAGGTGGTTTTCTGCGGAGATCCGGATGAATGGGATGCGATAACCATCGGTTCCTATAACACAATGCTCGCTTCTGCAGAACGAACCTATCACCAATGGGTCGATGCTACTTGTGAAGTCGCCAAAACCTGCAGTATTTGTCAGGCGACTGAGGGCGATCCTCTGGGTCATGATTGGCACGAAGCCACCTGTACCGAGCCGGAAGGCTGCAGACGGTGCGGCATTACGGAAGGGGAAGCCTTGGGACATGCTGGACCCTGGACGGAGTTGGTTTCTGCAACGTGTACAACAGACGGTTTCCGGGCGAGAATTTGCCAGACCTGCGGCGAAACCCAGTCCGAAATTCTCCCGGCTACGGGACATAGCTACAGGGAAGAGATTACCCCTGCCACATGCACAGAAGACGGTATGAAACATATGGTTTGCTCTGTCTGCGAGTTTGAAACCTCAATTGTCCTTCTTGCAACCGGGCATCAATGGAGCGATTGGGTACAAACATTCAATTCCAGCTGTACAGCAGGAGGAACCATGATGCGCTTCTGCAATTGCGGAGCAAAGGAAACGGCAACTGCTGCAAAACTGCCTCACCAAATTTCCGGTGGTGTATGCAGTGTATGTGAAATGACCGTAAGTGGCTATGTGATCCTGACAGAAAATACGGCTCTGACAGATTTGACTTTG
Source organism: Oscillospiraceae bacterium (assembly GCA_015068135.1). GTDB lineage: Bacteria > Bacillota > Clostridia > Oscillospirales > Oscillospiraceae > Faecousia. The sequence continues at coordinate 19,522 of SVLB01000032.1, forward strand.
TCAGAAGATCTGTACATTGATTTGAACGGGTTTGATTTATCCGGCGTGATCATTACCAACGGTTTTATGATCTACGGCATGGATTCCACCACCGATGGCTATACCTGCGCCAATATGGGAACCTTCTCCTGCGTGGATGAAAACGGCGATCCTATCGTTCCGGTTCAGCAGTTTAAGTCCGATATTTCCGGGTCCACCAAGCGGTATATGACAATCGAAACGGAAAACGGATATACCTTCCACCGGTTCTATATGGCTATCACCAAGGTCAGTGTCAACACCGCCAACACGGGCTTTGGCTACAAGGCGGTATTCTACGGGGATGATATGGTGAAAGCCCAAATTGACAGCTTCGGCTTTAACCTGAACCTGGAAGGCAACGATACTGTGATCACCAAGTCTCTGGATGCTTCCAAGCTGGAAATGGGCAGAGAGTATTCCTTGCTTCTAAAAAACTTCGACATCGAGGAGTATGGACAGACCGCCGTGAATGCGGAGGTATTCCTGAAGCTGAAGGACGGTAGTCAGATCGAGAGTAGTACAGTCAGCTATTCTATGATGAGCATGCTGCAAAAGGTTTGCAGAGTTCTGACTAAGTTTAGTGACGGTCAACTCCGGGCATTGAGAGCCATGTGCCAGCCCTATGCTGACATTATGAAAAATTGGGCCATCGATGCAATTCTCAATGACGAATGATATATTATAAATGATAAATTACCGCACATGGCAAATCGTCATGTGCGGTAAATCTTTCGTAGGGGCCGATGCCTACATCGGCCCTTTTGCAAATGCTGTAATTATATAGCAATGCCACAAAAATTGGGGTATTTCACACGGGGCGAGTGGGCATCGCCCCCACACTACAAAAAATCATAGTTTTTCGACATTCTGCAGCACCCCGGCTCAAAAATGAGCCGGGGTGCTGATCTATATGGGAAATTTGGAAAACACCTATTCTTCCAGCAGAAGAATGCTACCGTCCTCACCGCTTTGGGAGATATAGCGGGTGACGGTCTCGTCACCGGAAACATAGGAAAGCCGCAAGGTGGGCAGGGTATCGGGGATTTGGGCCTGGACCATGACCGCATCACCGGGGGTGAGAGCCTGGGTGGCGAAGACTGCGCAGGTGGGGGTAAAGATAACACCGTTTGGATCCCACTGACCCAGCTCCAGGGTCACCTGATCTACCTTTTTATCGGTGTAGAGGAAGAGCATTTCGCCCTCTCTGTCCAAAATCACTTCCGCGATCTGAGTCAGGCTTTCCTGGTCCGCATCCTGGAATCGGGTGGCGGTGACTTCACCGTAGACGGTACTGCGCTCGGTGGGGAAGAAGCTGTCATCCATGACCCCGGTAAGCTTTTCATAGGGAATGGTCACCACAACGGTGCCGGAGGAATAGGGAGCGATCTCGTAAGGAGAGAAGCAGAAGCAAAGGCCCTCATCGCTGAAATACCAATCCTCATCAAAGTGTACATTGGTTTCCAGGCGGTTGCGGACGGTCACCTCAAAACCGTCCATAATGGACTTTTCCTCTTTGACAGCATTGATGGCTTCGATCACCAGGTTACCCAGGGCGGGGATCTGATCCTCATGGGCCAGGATACTGCCAAGGGTCAGGACATCGCCGGTGATCATATTATAATTGGCGCAGATGCAGTGATGCTCCGGGTGGAAGCCGCCGGTCCAGCGCACATGAGAGCCGTACAGACTCAATACGCTCTGATCGATCCGCTTGGGGCTGTAAAGGGCCTGCATCAGATAAGGGGTCCAGTCTTCGGCACCGGTGTAGGCGGCTTTGGCCTGTTCGCTGTAGCCGGTGGCATCGGCACGGAAGATATCCTGCCGGGTCTGAAAATCCAGAACGATCTTTTCGGCTACGAAGGGATCGGGCTGGATCAGGGACATATACTGATAGGAGTAGGTAAAGAGGGTGGTCTCCTCCTGCTGGGTATATTCCGTGATCACGGGGATGGAAACAGAAACCATGGGCTCCTGGATATATTCGATTTCGGGAATGGTCTCAGGTACAGAAGGCTCTGTAATGGGTTCGGTCGCCACGGTGGTGGGGACGGTGGTAGGCTCAGTCTTTTTGGGGGCAGCTTCACTGCATCCGGCAAAGCCGAGAGCCAAGGTCAGGGCAAGGAGAGCTGAAGTAATTCGTTTCATGGGGATACCTCCTTATGGATTGCATATACTATAGCACGAAATTTGTCACTTGGCAACATAAATCTTGTGGTTTGTGTGCTTGACAAACACAGTATATTGATGATAGAATGTATTTAGTCTAATATCGCTATGATCGGAAAGAGTAGCCCGCGGAAAACCGCAGAGAGTTTGGGCCATTGGCTGGAAGCCCGAATGGAAGGAAGCGTGGGGAAGTGCATCCGGGAGCGAGCATATTTTTGAGTGATAAATGAGAGTGGAACCGCGAGTTTTTACCCGCCTCTCGTGCTGTATGGCACGGGAGGATTTTTTGCTTTAGGAGGAAAAATTATGTATCTTTATAACTCTGCCACCCATAAAAAGGAGCTTTTTACCCCCAATGACCCCAATCTTGTGAAAATGTATACCTGCGGCCCTACGGTCTACCATTTTGCCCATATCGGCAATCTGCGCACCTATATCATGGAGGATATCCTGGAGAAGGCTCTGCGCTATGAGGGCTATCACGTCAAACGCGTGATGAACATCACCGATGTGGGCCACCTGGCTTCCGACGCCGATACCGGCGAGGATAAGATGCTCAAGGGTGCCAAGCGGGAAAATAAGTCCGTCATGGAGATCGCCCAATATTATACCGAGGCTTTCTTTGCCGACTGCGAAAAGCTCAACATCAAAAAGCCTGATATTATCCAGCCTGCCACCGGCTGTATCCCGGAGTTCATTGCCATGGTCCAGGGGTTACTCGACAAGGGCTTTGCCTATTTTGCCGGAGGTAATGTGTATTTTGATACCTCCAAGCTGGAAAAGTACTATGTGTTCAACGACCACGACGAGGAGGACCTGAACATCGGCGTTCGGGAAGGCGTGGAGGAGGATACCAATAAGCGCAACAAAAATGACTTTGTGCTGTGGTTTACCAAGAGTAAGTTTGAAGACCAGGCCTTGAAATGGGATTCTCCCTGGGGCGTGGGCTATCCCGGCTGGCATATTGAATGCTCCGGTATTTCCCTTAAGTATTTGGGGGAGGACCTGGACATCCATGCCGGCGGCATCGACAATGCCTTCCCTCACCATACCAATGAGATCGCCCAGACCGAAAGCTTTATCGGTCACAAGTGGTGCAATTATTGGTTCCATGTCCACCACCTCAACACCGATACCGGTAAGATGAGCAAGTCCAAGGGCGAGTTCCTGACTGTCTCCCTTTTAGAGCAGAAGGGCTATGATCCCATGGCCTACCGCCTGTTCTGCCTGCAGAGCCACTACCGCCGCAATCTGGTCTTCTCCTGGGAAAACCTGGACAATGCCGCCGTTTCCTACGAAAAGCTGATCGCAAAGATCGCCCAGCTGAAAAATGAGGGCGAAGTGGATACCCAGGCTTTGGAAGCTTTGAAGGAGAAGTTCCTGACGGCGCTCCGGGGCGACCTGAATACCTCTTTGGCTGTGACGGCTGTGTACGATGTTCTGAAGGCAAAGACCAATGATGCCACCAAGCTGGCTGCCCTGGCGGATTTTGATCAGGTGCTGAGCCTGAACCTTTTGCAGGCGGCGGCAAAGCTTCGTGACCGCCAGGCCCAGGAGGAGGCGGCCTCTGCCGATCCCGAGATCGACGCCTTGGTTGCCGCCCGTACCGAGGCCAAGAAGGCCAAAAACTATGCCGAGGCTGACCGGATCCGTGACGAGCTGAAGGCCCGCGGCATTGAGATCATCGATACCCCCCAGGGTGCCAAGTGGAGAAAAGTATGAAGCTGATGATCCTTGACGGTAACTCCGTCATCAATCGTGCTTATTTTGGTGTCAAGCCCCTTACCACCAGGGAGGGGCTTTTTACCCATGCCATTTTTGGCTTTTTGAATATCCTGGAGCGGATGGAAAAGGAGGAACAGCCCGAGGCGGTGTGCGTAGCCTTTGACCTCCATGGGCCTACCTTCCGGCATCTGCGCTACGAAGGCTATAAGGCTACCCGTCATGGGATGCCCGAGGAGCTTGCCCAGCAGATGCCCCTGATGAAGGATGTTCTGCGAGCCATGAATATCCCCATTTATGAGTGCCAGGGCTGGGAAGCGGACGATGTGATCGGTACTGTGGGCAGGATCTGCGCCAACAATGACTGGGAGTGTGTGATCGTTACCGGTGACCGGGACAGCCTTCAGCTGATCGATGAAAATGTGAAGGTCAAGCTGGTGATCTCCCGTCCCGGGCAGACCACCGCTACCCTTTACGATAAAGCACTGTTTCAGTCGGAATATGGCTTTGAGCCTCTGAAAATGATCGATCTGAAGGCCCTCATGGGAGATTCTTCCGATAATATTCCCGGTGTTGCCGGTGTTGGCCCCAAAACCGCCACGGAGCTGCTTTTGAAGTTTGGCTCTTTGGATGGGGTATACGAAAACCTGGAAGATCCTTCCATTCGCCCCAAGCTCCGGGAAAAGCTGATCGCCGGAAAGGAAAATGCTTATCTTTCCTATGAGCTGGCTACCATCCGCCCGGAGGCACCTATTGATTTTGAGCCCAAGGATGCTATCGTCCAGCCCTACAATAAGCCGGAACTGTACGCACTGTTCCAAAAGCTGGAATTTGTGCGCCTGATCGATAAATACGGTCTGCGTGGGGCAGCGGTGGAAGCCCCCGCTTTGACCGCCCAAAAGGGCGAACCTCTGCCCGTTGCCACCGAGATTCCTGCCGCTTTGAAGGACTGTGCCGTGTATCTGGCTCCTGACGGAAGTATCGGCGTTGCCTGGGCTCAGGGCGTTTGCGTCATGACTCCTATGGAAGCGAATATGTGTATGGGCCTGACCCTCTCAGGTGCCATCTGTCACGATGTAAAAACTACCTTACACCTGTTGCAGGATACTGCTTTGGAGCTGAAGGACTGGGTGTTTGACACGGCTTTGGCGGCTTACGACCTGAATCCTTCCGCTTCGGAATATCCCGTTTCCAAGCTGGCGACCAATTACTTGGGCATTTCTGTGGAGGATACCGATGCCGGTGCCTGTGCCCAGGCTATGTGGTATCTGCGCCCGGTGCTGGAAAAGGCACTGAAAGAGCAGGGGATGGAGGAGCTCTACCAAAATATTGAGTTACCTTTGTGTAACGTCCTATATAAAATGGAATGCCAGGGCGTTGCCATTGATAAAGACCAGCTTTCCCAGTTCGGTGCCATGCTGACCCAGCGGATCGCCGACTGCGAAGCCCTTATTTACTCCTATTCCCAGGAGCCCTTTAATATCAATTCTCCCAAGCAGCTGGGGACCTTGCTTTTTGAAAAGCTGGGTCTGCCCCCGGTGAAAAAGACCAAAAGCGGCTATTCCACCAATGCCGATGTTTTGCAAAAGCTACGCAGTAAGCATCCCATCATTCCGGCTATCATGGATTACCGGATGCTCACTAAGCTGAATTCCACCTATGCAGAAGGCCTTATGAAGGTGATCGACGAAGACGGACGGATCCGTACCACCTTCCAGAACCTGGTCACTGCCACAGGGCGGCTTTCCTCCACAGAGCCCAATCTGCAGAATATTCCCGTCCGTACCGATTTGGGTGCGGAGATTCGGAAGATGTTTGTGCCGAAGGCCGGGTATGTGCTGGTGGATGCGGACTATTCTCAGATCGAACTGCGTGTCCTTGCCCATATTGCCGATGACAAAAATATGCAAAGGGCCTTCTGCGAGGGTATGGATGTCCACGCGGTAACCGCGTCCCAGGTGTTCGGTGTTCCCGTGGAGGCGGTCAGCCCCTTGCAGAGAAGAAATGCCAAGGCAGTGAATTTTGGTATCGTCTACGGTATTTCCGAATTTTCCCTGGCTGAGGATATCGGGGTTTCCCGATATGAAGCCAAAGAGTATATCGAAAGCTATTTGGCAGGCTACCCCGGTGTGAAGAACTATATGCATTCCGTGGTGGAAACTGCCAGGACCCTGGGCTATACCCAGACCATGTACGGAAGAAAACGATTCATTCCCGAACTCAAGAGCAGTAATTTCAATATTCGCCAGGGTGCGGAGCGCATGGCCCTGAACACCCCCATTCAGGGCACTGCGGCGGATCTTATCAAGCTTGCCATGATCCGGGTGGACAAGGCTCTTTCCGAAAGCTTCCCGGAGGCCAGGCTGATTTTGCAGGTCCATGACGAGCTGATCGTGGAATGCCCCGCGGCATTGGCTCAGACGGTTGCGGACCTTGTGAGCCGGGAAATGGAGTCGGTAGCACAGCTGAAGATCCCTCTGCAGGCAGAAGCCAAATGGGGAAACAGCTGGTATGAGGCAAAATAATGGAAATTATCAACATGACTTTGGATCATGCCCCCCAGGTGGCGGAGCTGGAAACACTATGCTTCAGTGATCCCTGGAGCGTAAACGCCATCTCCTCGGAGGTCACGAATCCCTTGTCTTACTGGCTGGTTGCCATGGACGGGGACCGGGTGGCAGGCTATATCGGCTCTCAGTCCGTACTGGGGGAAGCGGATATGATGAATTTGGCAGTCTCCCCGGACTATCGCCGTCAGGGCATCGGTCAAAAGCTGGTAGAGCGGCTGATCGGGGATCTGAAGGCACGGGGGACTCATATTTTGGTGCTGGAGGTCCGTGCCTCCAATGAAAGTGCCATTGCTCTTTATCAGAAGCTGGGCTTTACCCAGGTAGGGCGCAGACCCAATTATTATTTTAAGCCCAGGGAGGATGCCCTGATTTTGCGAAAGGAGTGGTCCTTGTGAATATCCTGGCGGTAGAATCCTCCTGCGATGAAACAGCGGTTGCCGTGGTTCGAGACGGCAGAACGGTTTTAACGGATTGCATTTCCTCCCAGGTGGCCCTCCACAGAGAATACGGCGGCGTGGTCCCGGAGATCGCCTCCCGGAAGCATATCGAGGCCATTTACGGCCTGGCAGATCAGGCTTTGGAAACTGCGGGCCTGACCAGAAATGAGATCGATGCCATTGCGGTGACCTATGCGCCGGGGCTGATCGGTGCGGTGCTGGTGGGGGTGAACTTTGCCAAGGCGGCGGCTTTGGCTATGGGAAAGCCCCTGATCCCCGTCCACCATATCCGGGGACATATTGCCGCCAATTACCTGGCCTTTCCCGAGCTGAAGCCCCCGTTTTTGTGCCTGGTGGTATCCGGTGGACACACTATGTTTGTGGATGTGAAGGACTATACCCAAATGGAGATCCTGGGAACGACCCTGGACGATGCGGCAGGGGAGTCCTTTGATAAAGTAGGCAGGGTTCTTGGAATGCCCTATCCCGGTGGCGCCGCCTTGGATAAGGCGGCACAGCTTGGGGATGATACCAAATACCCCCTTCCCAGGTCAAGACCCGGAGAGAATCCTTTTGATATGAGCTTTTCCGGGCTGAAGACCGCAACGCTGAACCTGATCCACCATGCCGAGCAGGTAGGGGAGGAGTTGGATATTCCTTCTCTGTGTGCATCTTTTTCTGCGGCGGTATCCGATACCCTCATTCCCCGGGTGGTCATGGCGATGGAAAAGACCGGCTACCGGACGGTAGCGGTTGCCGGCGGTGTTGCCGCCAATTCCCGGATCCGGCAGGATCTTATGAAGGCCATGGAGCCTTTGGGGGCAAAGGTGTACCTGCCGCCCCTGTCCCTGTGCGGTGACAACGCGGCTATGATCGGCGCCCAAGCCTACTATGAGTATTTGGCCGGCAATTTGGCGGATATGTCTCTGAACGCCTATGCCACCAAGTCTATTTTGGGGGAAGCGTTATAAACTCATAAGGTAAGAACTGTCATCCTGAGCGCAGCGAAGGATCCCCTGAAAGCACCCATCGCCATAGGGGATTGTTCGCTTTGCTCAGGATGACAGCTTCGTTGCGCATGCTTAGACTGCGCTATTTCCGAAAGGGGAATAGTATGCTGAAGATCGTTTTGGATATGGCACAGCTTCCGGTGAATCCTTTGATGGCCATTTGTACGGATGCTTTACAGCGGGATGCCAAAGACCGCTATGGGGATCTGCCCCCTGGAATTGGCCTTGAATATGCGGAACTGGACCTGAAGGAATACCTTCGGGAGGTGTTCTTCCGGGAAAAGGGAGCATATTATGCTCTCTGGGAGGAAAATGGGAAATATGTCAGCGCTTTGCGGATGATCCCCTATTCTGACGGACTGTTGCTTCATAGCCTCCATACCCACCCGGATCAACGGCGAAAGGGCTATGCCGCCTCCCTGATCCGGGCGGTGCTTGCCCGGGAAGGGGACAAAAAGGTCTATTCTCACGTAAAGAAAGAGAATCTTCCCTCCATATTGCTCCATGAAAAAATGGGCTTTCGGAAAACAGCGGCCTGTGCTGTATATCTTGACGGAAGTTGGGATGAAAACAGCCTTACTTTTTGTAGGGAAAAGCAGGGGATTTGGACCTGATTTCGTTGACTTTATAGGCTATTTAGGATATAATACTCAATATTTACCACTTATAAAGGAGAATGCTCCATGGTGAAGAAATGGGATGTTACCATCCCCAGCTTAAGCGGCAATATGCCCCGGAAGGTGTATCTGTATTTGCCGGATTCCTACGAAAAGGACAAGGACAGACGCTACCCCGTCATGTACATGTTCGACGGGCATAATGTGTTTTTTGACTCCGATGCCACCTACGGAAAATCCTGGGGAATGTACAGCTACATGAAATCCTCTAAAAAGGAACTGATCATTGTGGCTGTGGAATGCAATCACCAGGGCAACAGCCGCCTGATCGAATATTCCCCCCTTACGTATTACAACTCCAGTCACGGTAAGATCAAGGGCAAGGGAAATGTTTATATGAACTGGCTGGTCAAGACTCTGAAGCCGGAGATCGACCGGAACTACCGCACACTTCCCGACCGGAAGAATACCATCATTGCCGGCTCGTCCATGGGTGGCCTGATGGCGATGTATGCCGTTACGGTGTATAACCATATCTTTCAGCGCGCGGCCTGCTTGTCCCCCAGTCTGTGGGTAGCCCCGGGCAAGGTCCTGGAGCTGATTGCCCGTTCCCATATCCGCAATGACACCTGTATTTATATGGACTACGGCAGTGAGGAGATGTTCAACCATGCGGCAAACGGAGAATCCCTCATTTCTGTCAGCCACCTGCTTTTGACCAAACGGGTAAATCTTGCCCTGCGTGTGGTTCCCGGCGGTGACCATTCCGAAGCATCCTGGGAGCGGCAGATCCCCGTGTTTATGGACTGCCTTGGTTTGTAAGAGAGGATAGATAAAATGGAAATACGTTATTTCAAGCACTACAGCTCCCATTTGAACCGGGATATGGAGTTCAAGGTCTACGGACACGGCGGTGTGCCGGTAATGTTCATTCCCTGCCAAAGCGGCCGGTTTTTTGACTTTGAAAACTTCAAAATGATCGATTATTGGGCGCCCTTCATCGAGGGCGGTCGCTGCACCGTCTACTCCATTGACTGCATCGATGATGAAGCCTGGGCCGCCAAGGGTGCGGATAACCGCTGGCGTACAGAGAATCACGAGCGCTGGTACAACTATGTGGTGGAGGAGTGCGTGCCCTTTATCCGGCATCTTAACGGGGAGAGCACCGGTCAGGATCATAAGATATTGACCTTCGGCGCCTCCATGGGCGCGATGCACGCGGCAAACTTCTTCTTCCGCAGACCGGATCTGTTTGTAGGCTGCTTTGCCATCTCTGGTCTTTACGATGCGCCCGAGTTCTTTGGGGACTATATGGATGATATTCTGTATCATAACTGTCCCATTAACTACCTTTCCAACATGCCCTGGGATCATTACTATATTGATCTTTACAATCACAGCAAGATCCTGATCGTATGCGGTCAGGGCAGATGGGAAGAACCCCTGCTGGAAAGCACCCGCCGTTTGGAGCAGGTGCTTCGGGATAAAAATATCGGTGCCCGGGTAGAGTACTGGGGCTATGATGTGGACCATGATTGGCCCTGGTGGTTCAAGATGGTGGAGCATTATGTGCCGCAGCTTTTAGATTGAGGAGAGAGAACATGAAGAATTTTGTATTTATTTCCCCGAATTTTCCTGACAGCTACTGGAAATTCTGCGCGGAGCTGAAGAATAACGGTCTGCGTGTGTTGGGTATCGGTGATTGCCCCTACGATATGCTCAAGCAGGAGCTTCGGGACAGCCTTCACGAGTACTACCGGGTAAACAGCCTGGAAAGCTACGAGGAGGTCTTCCGTGCCGTTGCCTTCTTTACATACAAGTACGGCAAGATCGACTGGCTGGAATCCAACAATGAGTACTGGCTTGAGCGGGATGCCAGGCTTCGTACCGAGTTTCATATTACCACCGGCTTCGGAATTGAGGATATGCGCGCGGTCAAGTGCAAGTCTGCCATGAAGGCTTACTATGCCAAGGCCGGCATTCCCACGGCCCGGTATCATCTGGTGGATACCTACGAGGACGCGGTGGCCTTTGCCAACGAGGTTGGCTATCCCGTGGTGGTCAAGCCCGACAACGGTGTGGGCGCAAGTCATACCTACCGGCTCAAATGCGACGAGGATGTGCGCTTCTTTATGGACACCAAGGACGATACCGTCTATATTATGGAAGAGCAGGTCAACGGCTATGTCTGCACCTTTGATGCCATTATCGGCGCCCAGGGTCAGCCTCTCTTTGAGTCCGGCAACGTGACTCCCAACAGCCTCATGGACGTGGTCAACGATAACTCCGATTCCATTTACTATTTGGTCAAGGAGCTTCCCGAGAACGTCCGTCAGGCCGGTCTTAAGACCGTGGAGGCCTTTGGGGTAAAGAGCAGATTTGTCCACCTGGAATATTTCTGCCTGACGCAGGACCAGGAGGGCCTTGGTAAGGCCGGTGACATCATTGGCCTGGAAGTGAATATGCGTCCTGCCGGTGGCTACACCCCCGACATGTATAACTATGCCTATGAGACCGATGTGTATAAGATCTGGGCGGACATGATCGCCTTTGACGAAAGCACCAAGCCCCTGGGTCACCGCAGCTACTGCGCCTTTGTGGGACGCCGGGACGGCAAGTCCTATGCCCTTAGTCACGATGCCATCATGGAGCGCTACGGCTATTGCATGAAGATGCAGGGCCGCATCCCCGATGCCTTGTCCGGTGCTATGGGTAACGATATGTATGTTTGCAATTTCGATACTGTTGACGAAGTCTGGGACTACTACCGGGAACTGCTGGCATAATTATATTATAATGAACGGGTACAAAACCTTAGTTTTGTACCCGTTCCAGAGTGTCAAAAAAGCCGCAAACCGTCAAAATAGGTGTGAATGGAAAAAGAAAGCAGCGTCATTGCGAGGCCACTTGTGGCCGTGGCAATCCGTTCTTCTTAAGACCCAGAAAGGCTTGCTGCGCAA
>SVLB01000071.1 GCA_015068135.1 Oscillospiraceae bacterium
GGTATGGATGACCGTTCCAGACTTGCTTTTAGGAAGCAGATGGGCTGACGCCCATCAATGAATAAAAGGAAGGCTGGGGCGATCAGAGGCCCGCTTAGGCGGGTTCGGATTATATGACTCAGCCTACGGAGGATGCTATGGAAAACGAAAACAAGCTGCCGGAAGAAGTAACCGAAGAAACGGTTACCGCCCAGGAGGAAGTGACCGAAGAGCCGGTCAATGCCCCGGAGGAAGTGACCGAAGGGGAGATCCCCCAGGAACCCGCCCCGGAGCCGGAAAAAAAGAAAAAGCTTCCTGCCTGGAAGCTGACGGTGTCCATTACCGCCATGGTGCTGGTGATCGCCATGCTCACCGGTGCGGTGCTGTTCGGTATGGGCTATCGGTGGGAGGATTTCTTCCCGGAAAACGATATTTATCTCAAAGACAGCTATACGGTCTCCGATGAGAAGGTCGCCAAGGCTGCGGACCAGGTGGTTGCCACTGTGGGAGACAAAAAGCTGACCAACGGCATGCTGCAGCTGTATTACTGGCTGTATGTCCAGGGCTTTATGCAGAATTATGCGGCATCCTCCGATCAGATCGATCTGTACTGGGATACGCCTTTGGATCAGCAGACCTGCGCCTTTGCCCAGGATCAGACCTGGGAGCAGTACTTCTTGCAAATGGCCCTGGATAACTGGAGCTATCACGCCATGCTCAATCTCATGGCTGGGGAGGATGCGGACTATGCCCTGGACGGGGAGATGCTCGCCTACCTGGATACCCTGCCGGAGCAGATGGCAAAGGAAGCGGAGGCTGCCGGGGCACAGAGCTATGACGAGCTTCTCAGACCCAGCTACGGTGCCGGTGCCAAAACCGAGAATATGGTCACCTACCTGAAGGAATTCTATAAGGCCATGGCCTATGAAGCTGCCCTGGCAGAGCGGTTCACCCCCGACCAGGACGAGCTGGAGGCCTGGTATTCAGACCATGAGGAGCAGCTGGAAGCCCAGGGCATCGGCAAATCTGCCGGCTATACCGTCAATGTCCGCCATATTCTGATCATGCCGGAAAACGGTGTTCTCAGCGAGGACGGCTATACCACCACCTATTCCGACGAGGATTGGGAGGACTGCCGCCAAAGAGCCCAAAAGGTCTATGACGACTGGCTGGCAGGGGATGCTACCGAAGCCAGCTTTGCCGCCTTTGCGGGTCAGTATTCTGTGGATGGGTCCGCGGAAAACGGCGGCCTGTACGAGAATGTCCCCAAGGGCTATATGGTAGAGCCCTTTGAAAACTGGATCTTTGATGAAAGCCGCCAGGTGGGCGACCACGGCCTGGTCAAGACCCAGTACGGCTACCACGTGATGTACTTCTCCGGCAGCCAGGAGGTTTGGGTGCAGAATGCCACCCAGGGCTTTATGAGCGAGAAGATGTCTGCCAAGGTGGACGAGGCCATCGAAAGATGGGAAGTGGAAGTGGACTATGAAAAGATCTGCCTGGGCAAGGTGGACCTTCTGAACGAGGAATAATACGCAACCAGCCTGTCATCCCGACTAAGCGAAGTCGGGATGACAGGCTGGTTATTTTTTTATCCAAATAAGTCCGTGGAAAGATACCGTTCACCGGTATCCGGGAGCAGGCATACAATGGTCTTGCCTGCGTTTTCCGGGTCCCGGGCCAGGGAAATGGCGGCATGGAGGGCAGCGCCCGAGGAGATGCCCACCAAAATGCCCTCCCGGCGGCCCAGGAGCCGTGCCGCTTCATAGGCCTCGGCTTCTGTTACCGGGAAAATGCTGTCGAGGATGGTTCGGTCCAAAATCTTCGGAATGAAGTTTGCCCCAATGCCCTGCAATCCGTGAGGCCCGGCAGTTCCTTTGGACAATAGGGGAGAACCGGCAGGCTCCACAGCAACAAGCTTTACATCGGGCTTCTGACTGCGCAGATACTGCCCCACACCGGTGATCGTGCCGCCGGTGCCTACGCCGGCAACGAAAATATCCACATTTCCTTCCGTATCCTCCCAGATCTCCGGTCCTGTGGCGGCAAAATGGGCGGCAGGATTGGCAGGATTTTCAAACTGACCGGCAATGATGCTGCCGGGATTCTCCCGGGACAGAGCCTGGGCCTTTTCAATGGCACCGGTCATGCCCAGCTCACCGGGGGTCAGCACCAGCTCTGCCCCGTAGGCCTTCATCAGAAGCTGCCGCTCCCGACTCATGGAGTCGGGCATGACGATCACGGTTTTATAGCCCTTTGCGGCGGCAACGCAGGCAAGACCGATGCCCGTATTACCGGAGGTGGGCTCGATGATCATGCCCCCGGGCTGTAAAACACCCCGGTTTTCCGCGTCTTCGATCATGGAAAGGGCTACCCGGTCCTTGGCAGAGCCGCCGGGGTTACTGCCCTCCAGCTTCAATAGCAGCCGGGCCTGCAAAGAAAGGGCCGCCTCCAGAGCCACCGGCTCCAAAAGGGGCGTGCGCCCGATGAGCCCAGCAACGGAAGTATAGATCTTTGACATAAAAACCCCCTGATAGTAATTGATAATTGACAATTGTCAATTGTCAATTATACTTTGTATGGCGCGCATTTGTCAACAGGTCGTTGACAAGTCTTTGGGAATATGGTATAACTCAGTAAAAGTAGGCGGTAAGGAGGAATGGCCTATGGCATCCATGGAGAAGGTACAGAGCATAATCGGCGCGATCCTGGCAGACTACGAATCTGACCGGGATATTGACCGGGTGGAGTCCTTTCACCGTCCGGATAAGGATGTGGTGATCGACATCATCGAAAAGCTTCAAAGGATCGTGTTTCCCGGCTACTTCCGGGATAAGAATTACCGGATGTACAGCGCAAAGAACAATCTGTCGGTGCTCATCGAGGATACCATGATCAACCTGACCAAGCAGCTGACCCGGGTCTACCAAAGCACCGGAGAGGACGCAAAGACTGCCCAGGAGAAGGCAGAGGAGGTCTGCATGGCGTTTTTTGCCCAGATCCCTCAGGTCCGGGAGCTGGTGCAGACGGATCTGCAGGCGGCCTACGACGGTGACCCGGCGGCTACCGGCATGGCAGAGATCATTTTCGCCTATCCGGGTCTGTTTGCCATTACAGTATACCGGCTGGCCCATATTCTTTATACTCTTAAAGTACCCATGCTCCCCAGAATTATGACGGAGCATGCCCACAGCATCACGGGTATCGATATCCACCCCGGTGCCACCATCGGGAAGTTCTTCTTCATTGACCACGGTACGGGCATCGTCATCGGTGAGACCTCTGTGATCGGCAACAATGTGAAGATCTACCAGGGCGTGACCCTGGGCGGTCTGTCCACCCGTGGCGGACAGAGCCTTCGCGGCAAGCGCCGTCACCCCACCATTGAGGACAATGTGACCATCTACGCCAATGCTGCCATTTTGGGCGGCGATACGGTGATCGGTGCCGACAGTGTCATCGGCGCCAGCGCCTTCATCACCGCCTCCATCCCCCCCAGCACCACCGTGTCCCTGAAAAATCAGGAACTGCAGATGAAATCGCATAATTGAAAATAGACAATGTGGGTATAAACGTCCGATCGGAACGTTTATACCCACATTTTCAATTATCAATTGTCAATTGTTATCAGTCCTCAAAGGTAAGAATGTCCTTGAACTTCTCCTTGAAGATGGCGTAGACAGCATCCAGGGTTTCCTCGCTCTCTACGGCGATGTAGTTTTCGTTCTCCTCGTCCACGGGCTGGACCTCCAGGATCACGATCTCGTTGCTCTCGTCCTCGGCGGGCATGAGCACCAGATATTCCTTGCCCTCGTAGTCGATGCAATCCAGGTACTCAAAGTCGATGTCCTGGCCGTTTTCGTCGGTGAGGGTCAGTACAGAGGATTCTTCCTCCTGCAGCAGTTCTTCATTTTCCATGGTTAGATACCTCCTGATATTCTATCAGCCAAAGGCTGCCTGCCGGGCTTCGGCACACAGTTGGGTGATTTTTTCAAAATTGCCTTCCTTGATGGCATCCTTGGGGCAGACCCAGCTGCCGCCAACGGCGTGGATAAAGGGTGCGTCGATGTACTCCCGGAGATTGCCTGCGTTGACACCGCCTGTGGGCAGGAACTTCACGCCCACAAAGGGAGCGGACAGATTCTTCATGGCGTTCAGACCGCCGTACACATTGGCAGGGAAGAACTTGACCACCTTCAAGCCCATATTCACAGCGGCGGTGATCTCCGTGGGGGTGACACAGCCGGGGGTCACGGCAATGCCGTTTTCCAGGCACCAGCCTACCACACCCGCGTCAAAGCCGGGGGAGACGATGAACTTGGCACCCATGGCAACAGCCAGCTTGCACTGCTCCAGGTTCAGCACCGTACCGGCACCCACCAGCATATCCGGGCAGCTTTCGGAAACGGCCTTGATGGAATCGGCAGCGGCGGCGGTGCGGAAGGTGATCTCCATCACGTCAATGCCGCCGGCCAGCATGGCCTTGGCAGTGGGGACGGCATCCTTGGCGTCCTCCAGGACCACAACGGGAACGACACCGGCAGCGGCCAGTCTTTCCAATACTGTCATAACAAAACCTCCTGATCAGAATGATTGCATCCATTATACCTGCATTTGCCTTCCGTGTCAATTCAAAAGGCACCATAAAAATGCAAAGTGCATAGGAAAAAGGCTGCTTCTTGCGAAGCAGCCTTTGCAGATATCAGATCTCGGATCAGGCCTTGCCGGCGCAGCCCAGGACGTTGATCAGCTTGTGACGAACGAGCTCCTTGATGTTGGCACGGGCGGGCTTCAGGTACTCGCGGGGGTCAAACTTGGAGGGCTCATCGTTGAAGAACTTACGGATGGTGCCGGTCATGGCA
>SVLB01000033.1 GCA_015068135.1 Oscillospiraceae bacterium
AGCCGCAAAGACAAGCAAACCGGACTCGTCGGCGTACATAGGTACGGTAGAGTCCGGTTTGCGCAGTAAGTCAAAATGTCTTGCGCAGCAAGCCTTTCAGGGTCTTAAGAAGAACGGATTGCCGCAGCCACAAGTGGCCTTGCAATGATGCGGCTTTCTTTTACCATTCACACCTATTTTGACGGTTTGCGGCTTTTTTGACACTCTAAACCCAGTGAAAACGCTTGCGTTTTCACTGGGTTTTTATGTTTTTATCGAATTTTCTTGCCGTTGAGAACGGCCTCTGCCAGGTGTTCGCCCTCATAGCGAAGCTTCAAAAGGAAGAAAGGCGCATCCTGCCACAAAAGGTCCAGGAAGATCTGATCTCCCTCCCATTTGGGAAGATCATTCAAAAACTCCTGGCTCACCCAACGAAGCTCCCCTTCCGGGCAGTCCGTCAGTTCTCCTTCAAAGCCGTCAGCGGTAAACAGATACATATACTCCCCGTCCCAGGGGCCGTTGGTAAGAAAGGTCACCACACCGCGGCAGCGCCAGCTGGTGAGGGTCAGCCCCGTCTCCTCTTTGGCTTCCCTGAGAAGGCATTCATCCGGTGTCTCGTCGGCCTCGAACTTGCCGCCGATCCCGATCCATTTATCCTTATTGACGTCCTTTTCCTTTTTGACTCTATGGAGCATGAGGACCTCATTGCCCCGGGTCACATAGCAAAGAGTGGAATTGATCATTTTTTGACTGCCTTTTTCATGAGACGAATAGAGCGGTACAGATTGGTGATCTCGATCTCGTGGGTGCCCTTCTGCTCCTCGCCGTCCAGAGTCCAGGTCACAGCCTCAGGCATGGTGACCTTTACCTTTTGGGCACTGAGGAAGGTCATGGTCTTGCAGTGAAAGGTCTTATCCCTTATGGCATGGACCATTTCCATAACCTCTCCCATATTCTTGGGCTTACGCACCAGCATGATTTCAAACAAGCCGTCGCTCATATTCACCCGTTTGGGGTCCAGTGTCAGAATACCGGCTACGCTGGTGGAATTGCAGATAGCGCCGAAAATATAGTCACCCTCCACCTTTTTCCCGTCCAGATCAAGGCTGGCATGGATATTGCGGATATTCATCAGCTCCCGGACCGCCGCCAAAATATAAGCAGAGTGTCCCAAAGCATTTTTTACCCGCTGGGAGGTGGCATAGCTGGTACGGGTGAAAGCACCGAAGGAGGCCACATAGGAAAAATGCCGTCCGTCAAACAGGCCCACATCGTAGGCCTTGGGGGTCCCCTCCACAATGTATTTCGCCGCCTCCACCACAGAGGTGGGCAAATGGAGGCTGTTGGCAAAATCGTTGGTGGAACCGGCAGGGATATAGCCAATGGGCACATCCACCCCTGCCCGGAACAGTCCCTCCACCGTTTCGTTGAAGGTGCCGTCACCGCCGCAACAGACGATCAAGTCGCTGTTCTTCGCCTCCCGGGCCACGGCATCGGCACCGTCGCCCCGGCATTTGGTCATGTAGGCATTCACCTGGTAGCCCGCCCGGTTAAAGATCGCCAGGATCTCCGCCAAATGGCGGTTGGCCTTCTTGGTACCGGCGCAGGGATTCATTACAAAAAACAGTTTCTTCATGGCGTATTCTCCTACAGGAACATGAACACCGCATACAGGATCATGTAGATAATCAAAATTCCGGTGATCACACACAGCATGGGTACGAACATCATCCGTACCGCCGCCCAGTAGGTATCCCATTTCTCCTTACCCGTGGAACGGGGGGCATTTTTTGCCCGGTGGAATTTGGGACCCCCCACACCGGACATATCCGCCAGGGTGCGGCCATCGTCCACGTATTTCGGTTTGGGTGCTTTTTGGGGCTTACCCATGGGGATCACTCCTCATTCAGTAAATGGCAGGCGGCAAAGTGACCGTCCCCATACTCGTGATACTGGGGCGGCACGTGCTTGCATTTTTCCGTTGCGTAGGGGCAACGGGTATGGAACCGGCAGCCCTTGGGGGGATTGGCAGGGCTGGGAATATCTCCCTGAAGCTTAATGCGTTCCATTTTAACCGTGGGATCGGGATTGGGTACGGCAGAGAACAGGGCCTTGGTATAAGGATGCAGAGGATTGTTGAAGATATCCTCCTTGGTGCCGTATTCCACCACTGCGCCCAGGTACATCACCGCGATCTTGTCGGAAATAAACTTAACCACACTCAGATCGTGGGAAATGAACACGTAAGCCAGGTTCATTTCTCTTTGCAGTTCCTTCAGCAGGTTAATGATCTGGGCCTGAATGGACACATCCAGCGCAGAGACCGGCTCGTCACAGATCACCAGCTTGGGGTTAACGGAAAGGGCTCTGGCAATGCAGATACGCTGACGCTGACCGCCGGAGAATTCGTGGGGATAGCGCTCATAGTAGTAGTCCCGAAGGCCGCACTTCTCCATAAGCTGCAGAACATAGTCCTTCACCTGGTCCTTGGGTACGATCTTGTGGACCTCTACCGGCTCACTGAGGATGCCGCCCACAGTGGAACGGGGAGGCAAAGAGGAGTAGGGATCCTGGAAAATGATCTGCATCTGCTTGCGGAATTCCCGCATCTGAGAGGATTTCAGATTGGTAATGTCCACGCCGTCAAAAATGATCTGACCGCCGGTGGGCTGATGCAGCTTCAAAATGGCACGTCCCGTGGTAGTCTTACCGCAGCCGGACTCTCCCACGATACCCAGGGTCTCACCGGGATACAGCTTAAAGGATACATCATCCACAGCCACCAGTTCCCGGGTCACCTTACCGGTGATGGTCTTTTTCAGAGGGAAGGTCTTGCGCAGATGGCGGACCTCCAAAATTGCCTCCGGGTCGAAGGGTTTGGCAAAGTCCTCCTGAATCTGACGCTCCCGCTCCTGCTGAAACAGCTGTGCTTCCATGGCATCGTCGTAGACGAAGGAAGCAGTTTGATTCAATTGTTCATCCATATTACTTCTCCTCGTCGTACAAATGGCAGGCCACAAAGTGGGTGGGGCTGACCTGGATCATACCGGGGTACTCTCCGGAGCATTTTGCCGTACACTTTGCGCACCGCTCCTTGAAATAGCAGTGGTCGGGCATATTGATGGGGTTGGGAACGTTGCCGGGAATGTTATACAGCTCCACACTGTCATCCAAAGTCATGGTGGGCTTGGACTTTTGCAGACCGATGGTGTAAGGATGGCGGGGATCCTTGAAGATCTCGTAAACCGTACCCTTTTCGATGACCTTACCGGCATACATGACCACCACATAGTCTGCCATTTCCGCGATCACGCCCAGATCGTGGGTGATCAGCAGAATGGAGCCGTCGATCTTCCGCTTGATATCCTGCAGAAGGTCCAAAATCTGTGCCTGAATGGTCACGTCCAAAGCGGTGGTAGGCTCATCGGCAATGATCAGCCGGGGCTCTGCAGCCAGGGCCATGGCGATCATCACTCTCTGGCGCATACCGCCGGAAAGCTCATGGGGGAAGGCATCGTACACGTTTTCGGGAATGATGCCCACCAGCCGGAGCATATCAAAGGTCTTTTCCTTGGCCATTTCCTTGGTGGCACCCTCCACATGGATGAAGGTCACCTCGTCGAGCTGCTGGCCAATGGTAAATACCGGGTTCAAAGAGGTCATAGGCTCCTGGAAGATCATAGCCACCTGCTTGCCACGGATGCGGTGGATCTCCCGCATGGGCATTTTGGCAATATCATAGACCTTTTCTTCTATGATCGGCTCTCCGTTTTCGTCCCGGATCACCTTGCCCTTTTTGTCCTTGGCAGTGTCCTTGGCGGCAAAACGGATGTGACCGCTGACGATCTGACCGGTGGGGCCCTGGATCAGGCGCATAACGGACATAGAGGTCACGGACTTGCCGCAGCCGGACTCGCCCACAACACCCACAACCGCATTTTTCGGCACATTGTAGCTGACGCCGTTGACCGCCTTCACCACACCCTGCTCTGTAAAGAAGAAGGTGTGCAGGTCGTCGATCTCCAAAAGGTTATTGGGGTCACGCATTTTGGTGAGGAACTCTTTTTCCTCGCATTTGCGGTTCTTATAGGCCTCCAGCCGCTTCATTTCGGCGGCATTGGCCTTGGCAATGGCCCGGACTTCCTTACCGGACAAATAATTCTTATTGGTCTTTTTGGTTTCCTGGCTCATAGCTTACCGCCTCGCTTTCGGATCCAGTGCATCCCGCAGGCCGTCGCCCACGAAGTTGAAGCCCAGAACGGCAATGACAATGCAGATACCGGCAGGGATCCAAACCAAAGGATACGCAGAAATATAGTCAGGCCGCTGAGAGATCACGTTGATCATGGTGCCCCATGCGGCAAAGGGCGGCTTCACACCCAGGTTCAAGTAGGACAAGGTGGCTTCGTAGAGGATCATGCTGCCCAAAGACAGGGTCATCTGCACGATCAGCTGGGGCATAACATTGGGAACCAGATGCTTGAAGATCTTACGTCCCGTGGAATAGCCCATGGCCTCAGCAGCCACCATGTACTCCTGCTCACGCAAAGAGAGGATCTGACCTCTGACCAGTCTTGCGGTACCCGGCCAGGAGATGATGGAAAGGCAGATCATAAGTACATAGATCCGGTATTGGGCGTCGATGCCGGAGGAGTCCAGGATCGTACTGATGATCAGAAGGATCGGCACGCCGGGAAGGCACATCAAAACATCGCAAAGACGCATGATCACCGTATCTACCCAGCCGCCGAAATAGCCGGAGATACCACCCAGTACGACGCCCAGCAAGGTCACCAAAATGACCGCCAGGAAGGAAAAGATCAGAGAGATCCGTCCGCCGTACATCAGGCGCACCAAAACGTCATAGCCCTGCTGATCGGTACCCAGGGGGTGATCGGCAGAGGGCCCTGCCAGGAAGTTATCCCGCTTCGCGGTTTCCACGGTCTGACGGATGGTGTATTCCACACCGTTTTCAAAGACCGTAATATCCCGGGTCACATACTCCACAGTGCCGGAGGTATCCAGCTCCGTCTCGCCCCACTCATTGTAGACGATGGGGCCTACAAAGCTGAACAGGAACAGACCAATGACCATGATCAGGCCAATGATACTGAGCTTGGACCGGAAAAACCGGCGGACCACCATTCTGGTGGGGGACATCAGCTTGATGTTTTTGTCAAGAGGTTCGTCAGCCGCTTCGGGCGTATTCTCCAGGGGTTCCTGGTTTTTCAATTCTTCCATACCCGACAAACCTCCTTACTCCAATTTGACTCTGGGGTCTACGATGCCGTACATCAGGTCGGCAAGGAGCACACCCAGGACACTCAGCAGTGCCAGGAACATATTGTAGCCCATGATAAAGGGAATGTCGCCCCGGTTCATGGCATCCAGAGCCACGTTACCGATACCGGGCAAGCCAAACACCTGCTCGGTGATAATCGCACCGGAGAACAGGCTGGGAAGCAGGCCCGCCATGGAGGTGACCAGGGGAATCATGGTATTGCGGAAGGCATGCTTGTTGATAACCGTCTTCTCCTTCAGGCCCTTGGCACGGGCGGTACGGATATAGTCGGAGTTCATGACCTCCAGCATATTGGTTCTGGTCATTCGCATACGCGGTCCGATGCTGAGGATCACGATGGTTAATATGGGGATCACCATATGCCATAGCTGGTCCAGGGTCTTGGCAAAGCCCTCCTTCACCGTGGTGGCATCGATCAGACCGGAGCTTGGGAACCATCCCAGCTTCATGGCCAAAAGATCCTTCAGAATCTGTCCGAAGAAGAAGGAAGGAAGGCTGATGCCCACCATGACCAAAATGGTAACCACATAGTCCCGGAGGCTGTACTGGTGGGTTGCGGCCGTAATGCCCAGGGGGATGGCGATCATAAATTCAAAAATGGTTGCGATCAGGGCCACCGCAAAGGAAACGCCCATGTGCTCCACGATCACGTCTGCCACGGGGGTGGCATGGACAAAGCTGGTACCCAGGTCAAACTGGAACAGGGCGCCCAACCAGCTGAAATAGCCCTTCAGGATGCCGCCGAAGCTGTTGTCACCCAGGCCGTACATGGCATACATATTATCCACGGTTTCCTGGCTGACGGTGGCACCGCCCTGGTTCATAGCGTCGATCTTGCTCTGAATAAAGTCAACGGGCATGAGTCGAATCAGAAAATAAATGATCATGGACACGCCGATGAGGATCAGGATCGACTGGAGAATTCTTTTTAAGATGTATTTTAACATAAAGCCACTCCAAATCTAATAAACGAAGTGTGAGCTGTGATAGAATTATTTCGCGAACTCGATCTCCCAGATGCGGTCCAGGGGGGAGGAGTAGGGATTGACCACAGAGGAAATGGTGGAAGAATCCACGACCTTGGAGTTGTATGCGTACAGAACGTAACGCTGGTACACAGGCAGCTCCACAGCCAGATCCAGGATCATGCCCAAAGCGTCCTTGTAGAGAGCGGCACGCTCGGTCTGATCGTTGATGGCACGTGCCTGGTCGATCACGACACTCAGGTCATTAAGAAGCTTCTGCTCCTCGGCGGTACCGCTGTTCTTCAGGTGGTCATAGCCCCAGGCCTTGGTGGAGGTAGCGGTGGAATTCTTGTGGTAGACCTGATACAGGTCGGGGTCCAAAGCAGAGGACCAGGCGGCAGCCCAAACGGTCAGGGCGCCGGTATTGATCTTGGTCAGTGCCTGGGTATCGCAGACCACTTCCACTTCCCAGCCCAGTTCATTGAGCAGGGCAGCGGCGTCACGGAACACCTTGTAGGTGGGGTGCTCAGTCAGGCTGGAGCCGGCGATGGTGAAGGTCACCTTCAGGCGGCTGTCACCGGCACTGGCACCGGCAGCACGCATGTACTCCTGGATGTTGGTCACGGCAAAGGCCTCGTCCCAGGCACCCATCTGGGGATAGGGACTGCCGTTGTAGGTGGCATCCTCACCGGTGGGGTAAGCCCAGGAGACCTTGGACATGGGCCAGCAGATCTGCTGAGCGGTACCGGCACGGTAGTAGTCCAGTGCCAGGGAGGTGTTCATGGCACACATAATGGCCTTACGCAGGTTGATATCGGTGATCTTGGAGGAGTTGATGCCCACATAGCCGTAGCCCAGCTGGTTGGCATACAGGGAAACAACGCCCTTGGACTCCATCTTCTTGAGCTTGTCGTAGTTTTCCGTGGTCATGGAGGGAGAGATGTAGTGGACCTCACCGCTTTCCAGAGCAGCGATGGAGTTGGAGGAGCTGACCACCTGGTAACGGATCAGGTTGATCTTTGGGTTGTTCAGACCCTCGCCCACAGTCTCGAAATTGTTGTTGGCCTTGAAATACACAACGTTATCGGTGTAGAAGCCGGTCTCGCTGGGGGTATCGCTGCCCTTGGCATCGGTGACCTTATACGCGCCGGCACCCATGGGAAGCTTGATATTCCGGGTGGACTGGACCGTCTCCTTCATGAAGTCGAAGTTGGCATATTCCACACCGAACTGATTGTTGGCGATATCCACAGGCACAGAGCTGCCCTCACCGTAGTAGTGCTGGGGAGCGATGGTAATGGAGAAGTTCCAGATGGCCTTGGGGTCGATGCCGTCGATGGTCACCTGCAGAACATCGTACTCATCAGCGGCAGCAACGGTGCCGTCGGGGTTGTGATTGGACGCGATCTTGTAATCGGTGCCGTTGACCGTAATGGTGGAACCGGCCCGGTCGGTATGACCCAGGGAAACGATACCGGAGATATGATCCACAGCCAGCTTGCCATCGGCAGAGGCATTCTCGTGGAGGATGACTTCCTTGGCCTTAGCGGTGTACTCGGTGGTCAGGGTGGTACCGGTAGCCCAGTACAGCAAAATCACGTCCATCTGGGTCGCCACCTTGTCATTGTAGACATAGTCAATGGCGGCTTCCTTGGTGGTGATGGTGTTGGGGTAGTTGGGGGTGAGCTTGTCAATGGTGGTACGGTCGATCTTGCCCTCGGCATCCTTGGCGTATTCTACCTGAACATAGCCTTCGGTGTACATGAAGCAGAAGATCTCGTCCTTAAACTCGGAATGGGACTTGTAGGGCTCCTCCACATAGGACTCCTGGGCGCTGATATAGTCGGTGCCCAACTCCTCGCGGAACAGCTCCAAAGCGCGCTCGTAGTCAGCCAGCAGCTGGGTAGCGCCCACAGAGGCAGGATCGTTGGAAATGGCGGTCTGATAACCGGAGCTGACCGTGTAGCCCTGGATGGCGGCCTTCATGGCATCGATGCCCACCTCACCGGAGGCAGAGGCCTTCTTCTCATTGCGGTACAGGCCAACCAGCTCCATGGTGCGGTTCAGGGCGCGGGTAGCGGCCAGGGCATTGATCTGCTCGTCGCCATTGGTACCGGAGGAGCTGACCGTCTGGGTGCGGTACTCCTGCAGGCCCTGGATCTTGGTGGAGTACAGGGTGTTGGAGCCGGTGTACACGGGATCCAGGTACACATAGTAGTTAAACAGAACGTCTTCCATGGTCAGGGGATGACCGTCGGAGAACTTGATACCGTTCTTCAGAACGAAGGTATAGGTGGTGGACTCCACCTTGCCGTTTACCACGTTCTCGGTGATGTCATAGTCCTTGGTGACCACGGCTTCGTTTTCGCCGTAGGCAACCTGGACCTGATCGTTTTCGTACTTGGCACCCAGCATACCGATCTGGGTCATTGCCACGATGGTGCCGTCATTGGCGGCAGTGTAGAAGAAGGGATTGAACAGACCGTCCAGATTCTCGGTCATAATAACGAAAGCATCGGGCTTGCCGCCTTCGCTGTCGCCGCAGGCTGTGAAGGTCATGGACATACTCAGGCCCATAGCCAGGCACAGGATCAAGCATAAGATCTTTTTCATTTTCACGACTCCTTTTTAATTCTCGGTGGGTTCCGTAGCTACGGTTTCTTCGGCGGTTTCGGTTGTTTCGGTTGCTTCGGTAGTCTCCTCCACCGCCTCAGTGGGGACCTCGCCGGTTTCGTTGGGGATCACCTGATCCTCTGCTGTTACGGTCCACAGCGCAGGATCCGAAGTGGATTCTACCTGGACCTCGGTCAGCTCCGCAGTGCCAATGCCCGTCACCAGACCGATCACATAGTCATCGGTCATGAAGTAGGCATTGGGATCAATGAAGAGCTTACCTTCCAGCAAAGAGGTTTCCGTAAGGGTCGCCCCTTCCGCCACAGAGCCAGCCAGCACGCCATAGGCAGTACCGGCCATTCTGGCGGCATTTTTGATGTTCAGGGTTACGTTGATAAAGGTTACATTCTCCAATTTGGCAGTTTCTGCCAGGCTGCCAAACAGACCCACGGTGGTGCGGGTGTTGTCGTTGACATCCATGGTGATGTTCTGGAAGGCAAAGCCGTTACCCAGGATCTTGCCGGTGAAATTGTTGTACATGAGATTTGCGGGCCATACCTGATCCTTGAAGTCCAGGTCAGCCAGGATCTCATAACAGCCGCTGGGGTTGGCATTGCGCAGGAACTGCTCAGCAGTGGAGATCTTGTACCAGGTGCCCTCGGTGTAGCGGATATACAGCTGCATGGTGGTGCCGGTAGCCTCGCCGGTAGCCTCATCCAGCTTGCCCGTGTGGGCAACGGTGGCTTCGGTCACCGGGGTCTGCCCGGCGGCATCCAGATACACACTTTCAAAGGTGTAACCGCTCTTAACAGGGAACTTACCCATATCCATGGCACCGGTCTCAGCGTTCCAGACAGGAACGGTGAGGGTTGCCTCGGTTCTGGGATCGATATTTTGGGTGGTCAGCAGTTCGCCGGTATCCACATCGTAGAATTCCACCTGGAACAGAGGCACCCACATGGCATACAGGGTCAAAACGGGCTCAGATGCGGAGTATTTCTTGTTGGGGTCCACCGCCACACGGCTGGTGGCAAAATCCCACTGGTCGCTGTAGGTATAGTAAGGATTGCCGTCCGCACCGGTCTGCTCGGTACGCTTGGCGTACCAGCCAGCCAGGAAGTAGCCGTTTTTCACTGCGGTATAGGCATCCAGCTCCCGGGCAGCGGCATCCGGAGCCAGCACAGGAAGCTGGAGCATACCGGAGCCGTCATGCATCAGGCCGTCGATCTTGTAGCTGTCCACAAACACAGAGGTGTTGGTGGTAAACAGACCGCCGTTGGCATCAAACTTCACGCTGACGGAATAGCCGTCCTCGTCGTTGATGGCGTAGGGATCCGTTTCGCCGGAGCAGGAGGGCATCATCAAGATACCCGCAATGAGCAGGCCAGCCAGGATCACCATCAGACCGATCTTGAAGATCTTGCGCCAGTTGATGCCCTTTTGGGGCTCTGCTTCCGCTTCTTCCTCGAGATCCTCCTCGGGTTCTTCCTCAGGTTCTTCCTCAGATTCTTCCTCGGTTTCTTCCTGAATTTCCTCCTGGGGAACGGGCTCAGTCACCACTGCCTCGGAAACCTCCTCGGCAGCTTCTTCGGTAACTTCTTCCGCAACTTCCTCGGCAACCTCCTCGATAACTTCCTCAGTTACTTCCTCAGTTACTTCCTCGGTAACTTCCTCAGTTACTTCCTCGGTTACTTCTTCCGGTGTTTCTTCCGTTCCGTCAGGATCGGGATCAGAGCCGCCCTTCTTTTTCTTCTTAAAGCCGAAGAATGCGGCAATGGCAGCGCCAGCAACAGCCAGACCGCCCACGATCCAGGCCCAGAAGCCCTTACTTTCCTTCTTTTCCTGGGCATCGGGGGTCTCGGTATCCTCTACAGGCTCGGAGGGAGGCTGATTGTCGGGATTGGTAGCGCTGACTCTCTGCTCTGCGGCAGTGAGGACAGAGTAATTGGTAACCAGTGCCTGCTGATCCAGGGTCGCGATCTTGCTGTAGGCTGCACGTGCCGCCTCGACCACAGCCCGGTTATCCCAGGTCACACGCTCGGGGATGGCATTGATGGCCGCAATGGCAGCCAGGGTGGTATCGTCAGCTGCGTTGGCGCCGTCGATCACCAGGTCAAAGTACTGACCGTAAATATAGGTCTCGTAATTCTGACCGTTGACCGGGCGAACCATGGTCAGCTTCTGATCCACATAGCCCACATAGTCTATAAAGTTTGCACCGTAGAATACGTTGGAGTACATTCCGTCAGTGGAGTTCCACATATAGAAGGGAACCAGACCCATACCGGTAATGACGATCTCCTTGCCTTCGTAATCCTGGTAGGAGCCGAATTCACCGGTTCCGGGCATATGCTCCAAAGACTCATAATAGGTGCTGTCAAATTCCTCTTCCAGGATGGGAGCGTTGTAGCTGGAGAAGATCACCTGCTCCAGTTTGTTGCAGCCATAGAAGGCCTTGTGTCCCACACTGGCGACCGTATAGGGCAGGGTCACCATCCGCACATCGCTTCCGGCAAAGGCCAGGGCGGTAATACGGACTGTGCCGTCGGCCACCCGGAAATGCTTGCCGCTTTCACCGGAATAGGTGATCAGCTCCAGGCCGTTGACCGTCTTGCAGTACAGGGCACCGTCAATAACCTGCACGGAATCGCTCAGCGTAAAGGTTCCGGAAAGCTTGTTCTCCTCCGGCTCAGTCACCTCGGGCTCCGTGGTCTCCACTTCGGTCGTCTCTGTGGAATCGGTGGTCTCCGCCTCGGTAGCTTCAGTGGTCTCGGCCTCGGTAGCTTCGGTGGTCTCGGCCTCGGTAGCTTCGGTGGTCTCAGGCTCGGTGGCTTCGGTAGTCTCAGGCTCGGTAGCCTCCACCGTTTCCTCGATCGCAGGTTCGGTCACATCGGTAGTCTCCTCCGGGATCTGGGCGGTGAAGGGGGCCACGCGGCACATAGCAAAGGGGTTATCTCCCAGCTTGGTCAGTTCCATGCCCAGTTCCACCGTCACATCGGTGAGTTCTTCCTTCATGAAGGCATGGGTGCCGATCTCCTGGGCGCCGGAAAGATCCAGCTTGGTAAGACCCGTATAAGCAAAGGCATAGTCGCCCAGCTTTTTGGCGGCATTCAGGTTTTCCACCTGCTCCAGCAGCTCGCAGTAGGAGAAGGCGCCCTCATCCACATCGGTACCGGCAGGGTTCAGGGTGACCTTATTCAGGGCCTTGCCGTAAACAAAGGCATACTCGCCAATGGAGGTGACATTGGACAGATCCACCTGGGCCAGCTTTTCGCTTTCAATGAAGGCATAAGCACCCAGGGTGGTAACGTTCTCCAGGTTGATGGTCTCCAGGCTGACACAGCCGGCGAAGGCATACTGGGGAATCTCCGTCAGTTCGGGGCTCAGCTTCACATCCACTACCTCACGGCAGTAGGCGAAGGCGTACTCACCGATCTGGGTCAGGGAGGTCAGGTCCAGGCTCTCCATATTGGGACCGTGGTAGGTGTAGATATAGCGGCCTTCCTCGCTCACAGCGGCAACGGTCATGCTGTCGTCCAGGCAGACATAGTAAACGTCACCGGAGAAGGCGTAATCGCCAACCTCCGCGGCTCTGCTCAGGTCGATATCCCGGAGGCTGTCGCAGTTGTAGAAGGCCATGTAACCGATCTTTGCGCCGTCGCCCAGGGTCACAGCCTCCAGGCTGGCATGACCGGCAAAGGCATTCTTGCCGATGGTTACATTGTTGCCAATGGTCAGCTCCTGCAAAGCAGAAGCGAAGGTATAGTAGAAGTAGCGCTCATCTCCTTCATCATAATGCTCGATGGTGAAGGCGGAATCCTTGTCCATATTGAAGGCAAAGTCCTCCAGTACGGCGTCGTTGCCCACAGTAACCGAGACAAGATCCATACACTGGCTGAAGGCGCCCTCGCTGACGGTAATGCCGTCGGCAATGTGTACGGAGGTCAGCTTGGTGTGGGAGAAGGCATACTTCTTGATCACCGTATCGGCAGCCATCTCCGGCAGCTGGGAAATGGCAGTCTCGAAGAAGGCGTACTCGCCGATGTGGGTAAGCTTGCCCAAAGTCACGGTCTCAATGCCGGTGGCAGAGCCCATGCCGTAGTCCCCGATCCGGGAGACACCGGGCAGCTCCACAGAGGTGATCTTAATATTGTGAGAGAAAGCGCCCTTGCCGATGGCAGTTACCTTGGCACCGCCGATGGTTGCCTCCGTAAAGGCACCCTCGGTCTTGGGGCTGACCGCCACCAGGGTCGTGCCATCTGCGCTGAGGATGTAGGGCTGGGTGCCTGTCTTGTAGGCAGTGTTTCCGGCATCCACCTCAAACTCCGCAACGGCGGTATCCCGGAAGGCAAAGGTTCCGATGTCCTTCACGTCAGGACCGATGGTGACCTTCTCCAGGCCAGTGCTTTCATAGAACATACCCTCGGGAAGCACAGCGGCATTCACATAGAAGCTCTTCAGGGCTTCGCAGTCGGTGAAGGCATAGGGGCCGTACTTGACCTTGGGAGCGGTAACGGTGAAGGTCTCCAGCTTCTTACAGCCGGCGAAGGCATAGTCGCCCACGGACAGCAGCGTGTCGCCGGTAATGATCTCCTTCAGGCCCTGGTTGCCCGCGAAGGCATAGGCAGAGATCATGCAAATAGAGGAAAGATCCACTGTACCCTGCAGGTCACAGCCCTCGAAAGCGGACTTGTTGATGACCTTCAGATTGTTTTCACCGCTGAAGGTGATCTTCTCCAGAGAGGAACAGCCATAGAATGCACCGTATTCGATGAATTCCAAAGTGGAGGGCAGAACGATCTCCTCCAGGGCTGTCAGGTTTGCGAATGCGTAGGCACCGATCTTCTCAATGCCCTCAGGCAGGATCACCTTGGTAATGGTGGAGTCACCGATGTACCACTGCTTAGAGGTCTCGGCATCGTCAAAGGCCAGCTCCTCCTCGGTTTTGAGGATGTACTCAAAGTTGGCGAAAGCGAAGTTGCCGATCTCCGTCACATCCAGGTCTGCCGGGAAGGTAACGGTGCCGCCCATGCCGTAGTAGTGGGTCAGGCTTGCGCCGTTGTTGACGAAGGGATCCTTGACCTCCACGGAAATGGACTGGGAGTAGAAGGTGCTCTTGTCCTCCAAAAGGACCTTCACCGTCACAGAGGCAAAGCCCTCTGCCTTGGCGGTTACGGTACCGACAGAGTCCACGCTGACGATCTTGTCGTTACTGGTCTCGTAGACCACGGTGGTCTTGCCGGGGAAGAAGGCATCCAGGTCGTGGTTCAGACGGACGCTTTCGGAAGGATACATGGACAGCTCGAAATCGCCCTCAAAGAAGCGGGCATCACCGGCATCGCCGATCAGCTTATCTGCGGAGTCCAGCATATAATAGGCCTTGGCTGTCTGATAGCCAACCAATTTGAACACATCGGCAACGGGCTTATCATAATACATGAAGCCTTCGTCGCCCTCGGCCAGCACCGTCACCGGGAAGGTCACGGACTTGCCGGACTGGGGATCCCGAACACGGATCACTGCCTTGCCGGAGGCAGTACCCACCAGCTTGTTGTTCACCACACGGACCACGCTGGGCTTGTTGGAGGTGATCTCCAGCAGCTCGCCCCACTGGGTATCGGGGGTGACACCGGGCTCCAGGGTGTAGACCTCGTTGGGGCTCAGGGTCAGGCCGTCCTCCAGCCCCTCCAGGAAGAAGTCCGTGAAATCATCGGGCAGGGGGATCTCATAGGTGGCGTAGTTCAGGGCATAGTCATAAGCCGTCACCACGAAGGAATTGGGGTTCAGGGAATTCTCCTTCATCTCAAACAGATAATCTGTCAGCTCGTAGGTCACCACCGTGGTGGAGTCCCGCTTGGAGAATACAGGGGTCATGAACTGCTCAAAGTTCTTCAGCTCCGGAACCTCGTTGCCGTTTTCATCGGCACCGGTTCCCACGTAGCCGATGCCCGCGGACATGGCATAGTGGTTATCGTAGATGGAGACCTTGGCATAGAGCCGGTTCTTCTTCTCGGCCTGGTCGTACTCGCTGTAGTACTCCACATCGGTGACCGTGGGGGCCTCAAAGTCCATATACATGGGGAAGGTGAAGACATTGTTGGTATTGGTATCGATACCGCCCTCCGTGCCGTAGTCCATATAGCCGGTGAGGGTCACCGTCAGGCGGCTGTTGTTGGGCAGGTTGTAATCCTGAGTATCGAACTCGATCTCAATATTGGCAGGGTAAATGGAGCCGCCGTCACCGTAGGACTTACGCACCTCCGTATCCTCACCCTGGAAGATCACCTCACCGGTGGCATCGTCGGTAATGAGGATCTCGATCCGCTGGGCATTACGCAGAAGACCGGCCCACACGAACCGCAGAGAGTGGATGGAGCCCTCCCGGTTGGAAAGGGCAATGTAATCCCGGTTTGCGGCAATGACCATGTCATCGGGATCCTGCAGGAAGTAGTAAGAACCCAGGTAGCTGACGAAGTCCTCGGACACACCGCCGATGGGGCGGGTGGCGTAGGCATCGGCCTTGGTCTTGTCCTCCTCGTCAATGCCCTTGTCCAGTTCATCGGCGTTGGTCTCGTAGTAGCTCAGGTCAAACATGGGAGCCAGGGTCCAGTCGCCATAGAAGGCCAGGTAAGGAACGCTCAGGTCCACCTCAGTGCCCTTGGCAGCCTTCAGGGTGATGTAGCCTTCCACATACATACCGTTGGCAAAGGACTCGTCCAGGTATGCCTTATTTTCCTCGGTCAGGGTCACAGTCACCTGCAGCTTGGCATCCTGACCGCCCTCGACCTTCAGGGTCTTGCCGCTGAGCGTGCCGCCGGAGGCGCAGGAGAATTCCACCTTGGCACCTTCCAGGAGGAAGGCCTCCTCTGTAACAGTGGTCTTACCGGCATTGGTCTTGGTCTCGCTGACACCCTCGGTGAATACGAAGGAGCCCAACTCGTAGGTCAGGGTCTCGGTGCCGAAGTTGCGCACATCGAAGCTCATGGTGTAAACGCCGGTCTTCTGCGGATCGTCGCCCAGCTCCAGCTTGGTCTTGTCCATGGGCTGACCGTCCTTGTCGTAGGTCACGAGCAGGGCGGTAGTTTTAATGGCGTTCATCAGGTTGGCAAGGCCTGCGCCCTGCTTTCTGACGGCATAGGGCAGACCGTTGGTATTATTGGCAATATCGGCTGTGGACATCATCAGCCGGTTGACCATCTCGTTGACCTTCACATTGTCATTGGCAATTTCGGGGAAGTTCTCCACCACATACTGCCGCAGAAGGATCACCACACCTGCCAGGTTGGGGCAGGCCATGGAGGTACCGGACAAGCGGTCGTAGGAGCCGCCGGTGACAGCGGACAGAATGTTACCGCCGTGGGCAGTGATCTCAGGCTTGATGTTCAGGCTGGGAGTGGGGCCCCAGGAGGAGAAGTCGGAAATGAAGGGGCCGGAGGTCTGGGACTTGCTGATGGTGAGCTTTCCGGAGCCCGCAGCAGCCAGCAGCTCGCCGTCGTCCTGGGAGATGGAGCAGGTAGCCAGCTTGGCATCGCCCACATTCATCTTGATCTCACCGGATACATTATTATATACAATGATACCGGCGGCACCGTTCTGCTCAGCAATGATGGCCTTTTCCTCGAAGGTGTTGTCGCCGCGGCGGACCAGGGCGATCTTGCCGGTCATATCCAGGCCGGTGTAGTCGGCACTTCTGCCGATACCGGGGATGACCACATACTCAAAGACCCGGGACTCCTCCTCCCCCAAAAGGGTCTGGAAGAAGTCGTTTTCCTTGGCAGCATTGTTGTTGGACTCATCGAAGTAGATGATGGTATCCCCATATTTAATATAAGGAGTCTCCTCACCGTTGATGGAGGCAACGGACAGAACACCCTGATAGGTACCGGGAGAACCCACCGTACCCGTATCGGGGTTGGAGGTCAGGGGCAGGTTACCGTTGGCCTCGGAGCCGTAAGCGGAGGAGAAGCTGTTGGAGGCGGCGACCACAACGGAGATACCGGCAGAGCGGATCTTGTCGTACACACCGTTCATGAGTTCCTCGTCGCTTTCACGGGCAAAGCCGCAGGCAGTACCCAGGGACATATTGATCACGTCAACACCCAGCACCACACAGTCTTCCAACGCGGAAAGGATCCAGGTGCTTCGGGCAGTGTCCATAATATCGGAGAAGGTCTTCATGGATACCAGCTGGGCATTGGGGGCAACGCCGGTGATGGTATCGTCCTTACCCACGATCACGCCGGAAACGTGGGTGCCGTGGTTATTATGAGTGGAGTAAACATCGGGGTCGTTATCGGCATAGTCGTAGCCGAAGGGGACCTTCTCGTTGACGTAAACATCGTCAACGCCCAGGCCCGTGGACATGGCATAGGCTCTGGTGTCTGCCAGCACAGCCGCCACGTCCTCATAGGTCAGACCCAAATGGTCAGAGGTGAAGTTCTCCACGCTGAAGGCGGAGTGGTTGGAGTCCAGGCCCGTATCCAGCACGGCGACCACCATACCGGAGCCATCGTAGCCGGACTCGGAACTGTTGAAGATACCGGTGCCCTCGTAGACATTGACGGTGTTTTCCACCAGCTGGGTCTCGGCACGCTCGTAGACCTCGGAAACCAGGATGCCCTCACCCTTGCCCAGATGACCGCAAACGGTATGGAAGTCACCGGCACGGATCACCAGTTCAAAGCCGGGCAGGATCACGCCGTAGTCCGCGCCCACACTGTAGGTCACAGCCCCCTCGTCCAAAGACTCCAGGATCTGTGCCTTCCGCTCAGCGATCCGGCTGCGGATGGCCTGGGCCTCGGAAGAATGCAGGGCATAGTCCCGGAAGGAACCCTTGCCGTCGTAAGCATCCATCAGGGCACTTTCGTCCACCGTGATGATCACGGAGATCTCCTGGTCCTGCCCGATGGCAGAAGACAGGGGCATGACCTTGGAGCTGTCAAAGTACTGCTTCAGATCCACCTCCAGCCCTTCCAGCTTTTGGATGCCGCTATTCTCCTGCACCGGAGCCTCCGCAGAGGCCTTGGGCACAATGGGAACAGAGCAGACCATGGACGCGGCCAGAAGCACCGACAGCGCAGATCTGGCTACCTTTTTGAAAATATTATTCTCCATATGTACTCGCCTTTCCATATTTTATACAGTATTTCAGAATCTTTTCAGGGTTTATGCATCAATACCCAAACGCATTTTTGGGCGCAAAAAGACATTCTATGTGCATACATAGCTCAGTATATACTACCCCATAATTCTCAAAAAAGCAAGGGTTTTTCCGTTGTTTTTCCAGGAAAATCTAACCGTAAACGCACCTGTCCGCACATCACGGACAATCCATTTTGATTCGTTTTTCGTATAAACATACAGAATTTTTCAGCAGTGACGTCCCCTCCCGTGCGTAGGGCGCAGTCTGGACTCCTCCCTACAAAAGTGTTACCGCACATGGCGTTTTTGCCATGTGCGGTAATTTATCATTTATAATTTATCATTTAGCATTGAGAATCGCTTCAATTCCCCAGTCTTTCATAGCCTCCTGATAGGGTTGGCACATAGCCTTCAGTGCCTGAATCTGGTTATCGCTGAACTTGGTCAGGCTCTGGCAGACCTTTTGGAGCATGGTCATCATGGAATAGCTGACGGTGCTGCTGGTCACCGTTTCGCCGTCCTTCAGATTCAGGAATACTTCCGCGTTCACATTCACTTCGCCATAGGCTGTAATGTCGAAGTTTTTAAGGCTCAGGGAGTATTCTCTGCCCATTTCCAGGTTGGCGCCATCCAGGGACTTGGTGACCACCGTATCGTTGCCTTCCAGATTCAGGTGAAAGCCAAAGCTGTCGATCTGAGAAAGCACCATTTCGTCACCATAGAATACCGCCTTGTAGCCAAAGCCCGTATCGCCGGTACGGAGGCTTACCTTGGTGATTGCCATATAGAATCGGTGGAAGGTATAGCCGTCTTCCGTTTCGATTGCCATGTACCGCTTGACAGAGCCGGAAATGTCGGACTTGAACTGCCGCACCGGGACGATGGCCTGTCCATTTTCATCCACGCAGGAGAAGGTCCCCACATTGGCGCAGGTATAGCCATCGGTGGTGGAGTCCATGCCGTAGACCGCATAGCCGTTGGTCGTGATCACACCGGACAGGTCAAAGCCGTTCAGGTCGATATACAGATCTTCCGTCAGGCTCAAGTTGGTCAGGTTCATATCCGCCGTCAAAACCACATAGCCGCTCATTAAACTATTACAGGCAGTGCACACCCCATCTTCAACACTGTGGGGTAATTTCTTAACGGCATCCGTCTCCCGAGTTCCGCAGTAGCAGAAACGCATTTGCGTTCCCTCTTTGGTACAGCTGGGCTTTGCCGTCACAATCCACGCGCTCCATTCATGGCCCTTGGCCGGCACTAAATCCGTTATCGTCACATCACCGCAGGCAAGGCAACCGCTGGTGGTATATCCCGGTTCTGTGCAGGTAGGTGCCGTCACTATCTCAGAATAGCTATGCCCTGTGGCAGGTTCCTCTGCGCTTTCTGTCTCTCCACAGATGCTGCATACACGGGCTTTCAGACCAATCTCGGTACAGGTTGCCGGAATCAAATCCATCCATTGTCCAGTATGCCCCAGTGCTTCGCCCCGGATCTGTCCGCAACGGCCACATGTAGAGGGTTTTGTACAGGTAGCAGGCTTCCAGTCATGGCCCAATGCCTCGCCCTCCATTTCTCCGCAGCGATTACATCTGGCGGGTTCTGTACAAGTAGCGGGCTTCCACTCATGGCCAGGAGCTTCACCCTTGCTTACTCCGCAACGGGTACAGACAGA
Source organism: Oscillospiraceae bacterium (assembly GCA_015068135.1). Taxonomy (GTDB): domain Bacteria; phylum Bacillota; class Clostridia; order Oscillospirales; family Oscillospiraceae; genus Faecousia. Next base: position 19,676 of record SVLB01000033.1, read on the forward strand.
TACCTCTGTACAACCAGAAACGTTGCTCCAAGCATGGCCAAGTGCCTCAGCAATTACTTGTTCATTTAATGTCACGCCGCAGATTCCACAACAGCTTCCTTCAGACAAACCCGACTGGGTACAAGTAGGCTGCGTTCCAGGAATTATCACCGAAGGGTGAATCATCCCGTTCTCCATAATTGCCTGGATGCTGCTGAAGGAATAGCCGTATGCAGTTGAAGACATGTCAGATACCAATCGAATGGCAAAAGTATCTCCGGGGATCGCCAAAGTCTTCCCTGCCGCTTCTGTGCCGGTATATTTAGCGATTTGCTTTCCGTCTCCGTCATAAATGTAGATATAATCAAAACCGTCTTCCAAATTGGTTCTTGCATCGAAGCTAAGCAGCAAGAATTCCGCACCCGCATGGGTGAAAGTCTTGGTTTCATCCAAGTCACAGGCATAATCATGGGTGCTTTCAGGATATCTACCGCTTTTAATCGTTTCAACGGTACCCTCATGCACATAAATAGTAAATTCTGTAGTAACTTCGCCAATTGTTACTGTGGCAACTTTCTTTCCGGTTGTAGACAGATCTGCAGTGACGCTATCCACCGCTTCGCCCTTCAGTGTAGCCCGCATCCCGTCTGCATATATTCCTTCCAGAACAATACCTTCCAGATTTACAGCGCCACCCACATAACAGTTTATATTATCCGGTTCACTTATCAGCGTAAGGGCCGTCAACGGCAGTGCCGTTCCATCTGTGTAGTAGAGTAACCCACATTTTCCGCAGAGATAGACAAGCGCATCTTCTGAATACCGATCTTCTACTTCATAATGCCAGATTTTATTTGTAAGTTCACCGTTATGCGGTCTCAGGTTAATTTTTGCTCTGTCCGCTTCCGCCTCACGGTAGAAAACTGAATTCAAGTTGCTGCAGCCAGCAAACGCATACTCACCAATATCTGCAATCCCCTCACCCAAAACTACAGATTCCATATTCTCGCAGAAATAAAATGCATACTCACCTATCGCAGAAATACTGTCCGGAATCTTGACCGTTCTCAAATTTCTGCAATACGCAAATGCTCCCGCATCAATATTTACAAGTGTATCTGGCAGATCCACAGATATCAGATTTTCCCGGTATGCTAAAGCCTGTCCGGCGATGCCCAAGGTTCCGTTTTTTACGGTCATTTCATCCGGGCATCTGCCTTTATATTCATATAAAACTTTTCCGGCATACACAGCCCCATCGGGCTGCATGTCATACCAGGCAGTATCCTGGAACGCCAGATGCCCAATGCTGGTAACACTATCCGGAATTATAATGTTTTCCAAACGCCAACAATACGCAAACGCCGAATAACCAATACTGGTAACGCTCTCAGGGATCGTCACAGAAGTTAGATTCTCGCAGAATTGAAACGCTCCTGCGCCAATATGTTTTACGCTGTCCGGAATTACAACAGCACTTAAGCATGCATACTCGAATGCTCCCCCCGGGATACTTGTAAGGCTCTTTGGAAGAATCAATGTTGTAAGGTTTGTGCAATAAAAAAACGCACCATACTCAATTACAGTAACGCCATACGGAACAGTATAGCTTCCGACAGCATCCACAATGATAGTAATCAATCGTGTTTTATCCTTACTAAACAATGCCACACCGTCGCTGTAATACACGGGATTGTATTCATCCACTGAAAACATTCTCAAGCCTGTGCATCCGACAAACGCGCCCTGTTCAATATTGGTAACTTTCGCAGAAATTGCAATTTTAGTCAAGCTTTGACAACTCTCAAACGCTCCAAATTCAATACTTGTAACACTATCCGGTATCAAAACGGATGTCAAGCCGGTACAACCGGAGAACGTGCCTTCACGAATAACCCTGATGCCATCCGGAATTGTGATAGAGGCAAGCTTAACACACCCTGAAAATGCTCGACTGCCAATACCGGTAACACTATTCGGAATTGTGATAGCTGCAAGCTGAACACACCCCGAAAACGCTTGACTGCCAATACTGGTAACACTGTTCGGAATGTCTATATCCGTCAGGTTTTCGCATAGACGAAACGCATTGTCACCAATGACACTAACGCTATTGGGAATGGTTACCGTGGACATACCACAGCCAACAAACGCATAGTCACTTATAGCAGTAATGCCTTGCGGAATCACCAGGTCTGTAACCAATTGACCGTTCAAATACAGATTTCCGGCATAGTACAGTGGGTTAGCGTACGGGCTCCATGAACTCTCAAAATTGATTGCGCACCATGCGGCAATATCCGTAATACTGACGCTGTTCAAGCTGCTACAGTCAATAAATGCATCTTCTCCAATATCGGTAACACTTTTCGGGATCGCTACTGCGGTCAAATTCGTGCAATACGCAAATGCTCCTGCTCCAATCGTTGTAACGCTGTCCGGAATAAGCACAGCGGGAAGTAGGGCACAAGAAGAAAAAGCATATCTTCCAATATTGGTTGCACCTTCCGAAATTGTCACCTCTTGCAAATTATCGCAGTCGTAGAATGCGTAGTTACCAATATTGGTTACTGTATTCCCCATTCTCACGAATGCCACGCCCAATTTGGAGAATGCATACTTACCAATGCTCGTAACACCCTTTTCTACATTAACCACCTCAATGGAGGATTGGTAGGAATACCACGGCGTTTGCGTTCCGCTGGTCCAATCGGCCATAGAGCCCGTACCGGAGATAGTCAGAACGCTGCCAAGTCCCGTAATCTTCCAGGTAAGATTATCTCCACAGCTACCGGACGCCAACACCGCGTTAAAATCTACATTCCAAACAGCATAAAATGTCATGCTGAGGGTCAGATGGTAGGTGTCTCCGGGCTGATATCTGGCGGTAGTGGCGTTCCGATTTACTGCCCATCCTGCAAAAGTATAACCATTGCGGGTAGGTACGGTAGAAGGAATTGTCACATATGTGCCTTGTTTTACCGTTTGGTTTGCGGGCGCACCGGTGCCTCCGTTAGCATCGTAGAAAAGCGTACATTCCTCGATGCCCTCCAGCTTCCAGACTTGGCTGGCTGAGCCGGTATAATCAGCAGTAACCACATTGGTGCCGTTTACCGACAGAACTACACTTGGGTTCTGCATATTGCGGATGATGTAGCCGGAGGAGACCCGTTGGAAGCCCCACCACTGGCTTGGATCATTTACATCTGCATATAGGTTTACATTCTCACCCCCGGCAACATACACCGCATCGGGATTAACCAAGCGATTAGCCGAACACAGAGGTCGAATCTTATAGCCGGCGGAAGCTGATATAATCGCAACCTTAGCTGTATCGTCGCTAATATCGGATGAAACAGAAATGTTTTGCAGCTGTGTATCCACACCGCCATCCACCATCAGGTACTTTCCGGTAGAATTGTGTTTGAGATAATAATTGCCTTCCGAGACAGTCGTATACGGAATCGTCTCGCCTGTTCCTGTCAGAGTGTTACCGGACATGCGTACCACATTGACCATCTCATTCATCAATTGGGAGAAATCCTTGGACTGCTCCCAATTGATCATACACGGAACTCCACTTCCGTTGCAATCCACATAGTACACTTTGCCGCCAACAACTTTTGTGATGAAGATGGAATGTCCGTTATCGGCTTCTGCGTAAAGGCGAACCACATCTCCCGCATAGAAATTCGTCACACTGCTTTTGGGAATATATTGCCATCCTGCTGCAGTATTCGCGCCGGTATACCGCACATTCGCATAAGAACCCCAAACTTTATAAGCAATCAGGTTCGCAAAGCCAAAACATTGCCAGCCTTCAAATCCATTCAGAGCAAATCGCCCGCAAACACAAGGGCATACAGCACAATATCCGTTTTGATGGCAACTCGCCGTTGGGCAGGGAATCGTACCAGCCTTCGAATTTCCCTGGGAGTCCTTGCCATTATAATCGCTCCAATAATACCCCTGGGGGTATTCTGCTTTTAACGTCTGTAACTTTGTGGCAAATTCCCCTTCCGTCATAGAAATTGCTGCCTGTGCCTGAACAGGTTCAATCACAGATGTCGGAAAGACCGGCAACATTGCCAAGAGCATCACCAGTATCAATAGACTGCTTAAAATACAATGTTTTCTCACAAGCGTGTCCTCCTTAATCTATATAGGCATATTTTTGCCTATGTAGTTTATGTTATTTTAGCAGAATTGTCCGTATAATTCAAGTATAAATTTACTGGATAGGCGGTAATGCTTATGGACTATATGCTGATTGGTCAACGAATCCGAAAATTTCGGAAAGCACGGGGCCTTTCCCAAGAGGTATTAGCAGAACAGGTGAACATCTCCACCACCCATATGAGCCATATTGAAACCGGAAGCACCAAACTGAGTCTACCGGTGTTGGTGAGTATTGCCACCGTTTTGGAGGTAAGTACCGACGATATTCTAATCGAAGGGCGAATAGATCCCCGTCAAGCCTATTCAGAGATCGCCACCGTTTTGGACCAATGCAGTCTCCGGGAGGCCCGAATCATCGCCGACCTGGTGATAAACACCAAAAAGTCTTTGGAAAAGAATTTATAAATGTTGAGCAATCAAGCTCCGGAATCTATGCATCCGCAATGGTCCCGGAGTTTTTTGTCATCTTTAGCTGTAACAATCCACGCGTGTAAGCACACCGCTATAAACGAAAACACAGAGCGTAGGGTGGGAGCTTGCCCCCCACCGATTTTACCGGGTGGCCCGCAGGACCAAAGGGAGAAAAAAACGGGATCCTCCGATAACCCGAAAAGTGTAGTATTCTCTTGGCTTCTCTCCCTCAGTCAATTGCCTCAGATCGGCAATTGACAGCTCCCTCGTCAGAGGGAGCCGTGTTTGCGGCGGGGGCAAGCACCCACCACGGGAAAAGGAAGGCACTGGAATTTCGTTAAACTTGCAAACTGGGGCGCAATGTGCTATGATAGCCCCAGGAGATGAAGCAGATGGAATTCAACAACAATTTCGCCAGGATCGATCTGGATATCCTGAAAGATAACCTCCGGGCAGTGCGCAATCACGTCAAAACCAAGGTTTTGATGGTGGTCAAGGCGGATGCCTACGGTCACGGGGCGATCCCCGTTGCCAAATGTCTGGAAAGAGAATGTGATTTCTTTGGTGTAGCGGCCATGAGCGAGGCGCTGGAGCTTCGCAATGCCGGGATTCAAACCCCCATCCTGATGCTGGGGCATACCCCGGTAAACGCCTTCCCTTTGGCAGTCAAGCTGGGCATTCGCCCTGCTATTTTCCGATATGAGGATGCCCTGGCCCTCTCTCGGGAGGCGCAGAATCAAGGGGTCACCGCACCGTTCCATTTCGCCTTGGATACGGGCATGAGCCGCATCGGCTTTCAGGCTACCCAGGAGGCTGCCGATCTGTGTAGATCCATTGCAGAGCTTCCCGGGCTGTTCCCGGAGGGCCTTTTTACCCACTTTGCTACAGCCGACGAGGAGGATCAGACCCAGACCCGGCAGCAGATCGCGCTGTTCGATGCCTTCGATGCCATGCTCAGGGAACGGGGCATCCACATTCCCTTGCGCCATGCGGAAAACTCTGCCGGACTGACCAATTTTTCTTCCCATTACGATATGGTGCGTGCCGGCATCGTAGTCTATGGCATCCACCCCTCCGATAAGGTCGCCAGACAAAATGTCCCCGTAAAGCCCTGCTTAAGCTGGTACAGCCATGTGACCCTGGTCAAGCCCCTGGAGCCCGGTCGGGTGATCAGCTACGGCGCCAGCCATACCGTCACCCGGCCCAGCCTGGTGGCTACCGTCTCTGCCGGTTATGCCGACGGCTACCGGCGGCATTTATCCGGTAAGTTCCATGTGCTGATCCGGGGTCAGAAGGCCCCCATTTTGGGCAGAGTCTGTATGGATCAGCTTGTGGTGGATGTGACAGATATTCCCGGCGTTCAGGCCGGTGACCCGGTGGTGCTCATCGGCACCCAGGGGGAAAATACCGTCACTGCCGACGAAATGGCCGAAGTCATCGGCACCATCAGCTACGAGATCATCTGCGGTCTGAGCCGTCGGGTCCCCCGGCAGTATATCCAAAAGGGCCAGCCCGTCCGGGAGATCGACCAGCTGCTGGATAACGAAAAATTTTTGTGACCTTCGGCAAGAAAAATATTGAAAAATTGAAACGGATGCTGTAAAATAAAGCATAATTTTTTTGAGCCTGAACAGGAGGTATTCACTATGTCCGATAATCTTCGTCCTGAATCCATGCAGCGCATTACAAATTTCCAGCTGGCCAATGCTTTTATTGAAGAGCAGGTGGCCGCTATCCGCGCCCAGGTTGGCGATCAGAAGGTATTGCTGGCTCTGTCCGGCGGCGTTGACTCCTCTGTGGTCGCGGCCCTGCTGATCAAGGCCATTGGCAAGCAGCTGATCTGTGTCCATGTGAACCACGGTCTGATGCGCAAGAACGAGTCTGAAAATGTAATCAAGCTCTTTGGTGAGGGCCTGGATGCCAACCTGATCTATGTGGATGCCACCGACCGGTTTTTGAACCTTTTGGCTGGTGTCTCCGATCCTGAGACCAAGCGTAAGATCATCGGCAAGGAGTTTATCGAGGTCTTTGCCGACGAAGCCCGGAAGCTGGAGGATGTGACCTTCCTGGCCCAGGGTACCATCTACCCCGATATCCTGGAATCCGTGAAGCAGGCCGAGGGCAAGAAGGCCGTCAAGTCCCATCATAATGTGGGCGGTCTGCCTAAGGATCTGAAGTTCACCCTTGTGGAGCCCATCAAGCTGCTGTTCAAGGACGAGGTCCGCGTGGTAGGTGAGGCTTTGGGTCTGCCCCATGCCATGGTCTACCGTCAGCCCTTCCCCGGCCCCGGCCTGGGTGTGCGCTGCCTGGGTGCCATCACCCGGGACCGTTTGGAGGCTCTCCGGGAGGCCGATGCCATTTTGCGCGAGGAGTTTGACAATTGCGGTCTGGCAGAAAAGACCTGGCAGTATTTCATCGCCGTTCCCGATATCAAGAGCGTGGGCGTGAAGGACGACAGCCGCTACGAGGGCTGGCCCGCCATCATCCGCGCCGTCAATACCACCGATGCCATGACCGCCACCATCGAGGAGATCCCCTACCCCGTCCTCCACAAGATCGTAGCCCGGATCACCGCCGAAGTCGAAGGCATCAACCGCGTCCTCTTCGACCTGACCCCCAAGCCCACCGGCACCATCGAGTGGGAATAATACCAAAAACGCTGAAAACCCGCATAAACACTGGGTTTTTGAGGTTTCGAAAAGCCTCGTGACAACGTTTTGACAACAATTTCAGATTATTCAAAAATAATAAAAGAGGCAACCCCTCTCATTTGGACTATCAAAGTTCATTTGAGAGGGGTTGTTTTTTGTTCATTATGTGTTTTTGACTAATATTCTGTCATCACGGACTTTTATGCCTTTGGGGGTTAATCCCCAATACAAAATCTTATTTTTTTCATCCCAAGTAGAATGGATCAAATTAAGTTGTCTTAATTGATTCAATATTCTTTTGACTAATAGGTTGTCTGATAGATATACACTATGACTGCAGTTTATTAGATTTTTTATTACCCTTTCGACAGCCCTTTCACCAATCATTACATCCATCATTTCGGTTGCTACCGATTCAAATATCTTAGGAAGAGATATTGTTTGGCTTGAATTGTATGTTTTGCTTTTTCTTCTTCCGCTTGAATCAGTTCCCTGAGAAACGCTGTAACTATATTCTATTTCATATACACATTCTTCAAATGCAATATCAGCAGTAGAGGTTAGGTCTTCAATCGTTTTTTGTGCAGTTGTCAATTTGTGTTGAAGTTCTTTGTTTGCTGATGTCAAATCCATAATTTGCTTTCTTAGAGAGGCTTCGTCGTAATCAACAGCTCGCTGCCAACCCGGTCTTTCAATTTCGGCCTTGGCACGCATAATCGAAATTGCAACCTTGCCTGAAAGATCATCGCTATTTTTCCAAATGCTTGCAAGACGGTTTTCAAGTGCCTTTGCTCTGAAAATGCGCAGCTTTTCGATTTTTGATTGATCAGACTCGCATTTTTCTTCGGAAATGCTGATTGTATCATCTATAGCGAATACAAGTACAGGAATACCTTTCTCTTTGGCATATTCATATTCCATTTCGGTATAGCTGATTCCGGTTGTTGGACTTATTGACCCATACCTCATTCCCAAAATCAAAATGTAATAATCACATAGATCGATTACTTTCTTTATAACCTCAAACTGTTCATTGTCAGTTGCAACAAACGCTTCCATGCCTGCTGGAATGCAATCTGCCATTAAAAGAACATCTAAGACTTTCCGTCGTTCTTCAATGAGATCAGTATAGGTAGAGCTAATAAATACCTGATACTTTTTATCTTTCATCTTATTCTCCTTTGGCTCTCATGGCATCAAGAGCTTCCCTTGTGCGCTTTACCTCTACCTCGGGATATGTATAACGCCAACGGTCATATTCCTCTTTGCTGATTTCGCCGTTGCGATACTTCTCTGCTTCTTTCTGCCAAGCGGTAAAACGCTCAAGCAAAGAAATGTAAGATGTCCCTCTGTTTTTATCAAGGCGAATACAAATCTCGTCATCGAGCTTGTCAATCTTCAAGCCGTAAATGTCCTCTAACGCAAAGAGCGTATGCATAAAGCCGAGATCCGTATCAATATCAGGAACATTCAATGCCATAGTAGAAACGCCCAAAGCATCGGCAAGTGCTTCGGTTAAATCTGATTTGGGTGTTCTTGTGCCGGACTCATACTGAGCCAAGCGGATGTCGGCAGTTTTCTCCGGAAAACCGACTTTTACACCAAGAAACTTTTGTGTCATACCTTTTAGGTTGCGAAAAAATCTGATTCTTTCACCAATTGCCATAGTAATGTCACTCCTTACTTATGTGCTTTGTATTGAGTATAACACAAATGTTTAAGTGCTGTCAAGATAATATAAACAAAAAAGTTTAATATTTTCTCGAAAACCACTTGACTTAACGGAATATGTTTAGTATAATAAGGGCAACTTAAACAAATACAGTTAAGTTACTACAACTGAATGACCGTCCACGTGGGATACTCCGCCAAGACTTCCAAAAGGAACGAGCGAGAAAACGCCGCTGAAAAAGGCAGGGGCAGGAACGGCACTTGGGAAGAACGGCAAATCCAAACACAACATTAAAAACTAAGAAAGGAGGTACTGCAATGTTTGAAGATTATTATATGACCGCAGACGACGTTGCAAAGGCGCTCAAGATTTCCAAATCATTCGCCTATAAGGTGATTCGGAAAATGAATGCCGAACTGCAAGAACAAGGATTTTTCACAATGGCGGGGAAAGTCAACAAACAATTCTTTTTAGACAAGACTTGCTATGATGCAGCCAAAGTTAAGGAAAGGAAGTGATGTAAATGGCTGTTTATAAAGATGAAAAAACTAATACTTGGATGGTTTACTACCGAGTAACCGATTGGAAGGGAGACCGTAAGCAAAGCACAAAGCGAGGCTTCCCGACCAAGCGAGACGCACTTACTTGGGAGCGTGAGTTTTTGAACAAAACTCAGGCAGACCTGAGTATGACCTTTGCGAGCTTTATTGAAACCTATACGGTGGATATGAAGAACCGCATTAAAGAAAACACTTGGCAGACCAAAGAGCATATTATCCGCACGAAGATCCTGCCGTATTTCGGTAAGCGAAAAATCAGCGATATTCAGCCGAGAGATGTTATTGCTTGGCAGAATGAAATGATTAAGGGGTGTGATAAGAACGGAAAGAAATACTCTCCTGTGTACCTTAAAACGCTTCACAATCAGCTCAGCGCCATTTTCAATCACGCCGTCAAGTTCTATGGTTTGAAAGAGAATCCAGCCGCTAAGGTCGGCAATATGGGCAAGGCGAGAAGCCGTGAAATGCTCTTTTGGACACAAGAAGAATATCAGAAATTTGCCTTTGCGATAATGGACAAACCCATATCCTATTACGCATTTGAAATGCTTTATTGGTGCGGTATCCGTGAGGGCGAGCTATTAGCATTAACTGCCGGCGACTTCGATTTTGAGCGTGGTACGGTCACGATCAATAAGTCCTATCAGCGTATTGACGGCAGAGATGTTATTACCGAGCCGAAAACTCCGAAAAGCAACCGTGTGATAAAAATGCCCGATTTTCTTATTGAGGAAATCAAGGAGTACCTTGCTAAGATCTACGGTCTGCAAAAGAACGACCGAGTGTTTAATATCACAAAGAATTATTTGCACC
>SVLB01000072.1 GCA_015068135.1 Oscillospiraceae bacterium
GCGTACATAGGTACGGTAGAGTCCGGTTTGCGCAGTAAGTCAAAATGTCTTGCGCAGCAAGCCTTTCTGGGTCTTAAGAAGAACGGATTGCCACGGCCACAAGTGGCCTCGCAATGACGCTGCTTTCTTTTTCCATTCACACATATTTTGACGGTTTGCGGCTTTTTTGACACTCTGAAAACTGCGCCGACGGGTGTCGGAGCAGTTTCATTACCAATTGATTTGCCAGCGAGTGCTGTAATCCGGATGGCGCTCGGCAACGGTAGAAACCTGCCGAGGGCTATCGGTCTGCAGCCGGGCAAGGAGCTGATCGTAGAGTGCCTCGTCCAGGGGGAGCGTTACCGTACGTCCTGTCCAGGCAGACAGGTATGCGGCATTCTGCAGGGTTACTTCGCAAATGCCGTCGCAACCGGGTGCCAGGAGGGGTTCCCCCTTTTCAATGGCATTGGCAAAGTTTTGCAGGATCTTCCGGTGGGAGCTGCCGGTATCGTCCTGGGGGATCTCCCGGTAGCTGCAGGGGATCTTCGGAAAGCTGACTGCAGCGGATCTGCAAACATCCCGTTCGTCCTCCTCCAGCTGCCACCATTTCAGCTTACCGTCCTCCAGGACCAGCTTCCCCTTGGTTCCGACGATCTCCAGGCGATTGGTGCCGGGGTACTCGCCGGTGGAGGTGATGAAGGTGCCGTCCGCACCGCCGGGGAAACGTACATGGATGGTGGCGCTGTCTTCTACCTGAATATGGTGGTATTTTGCCACATCACAGAAGGCGGTGACCGATTCGGGCATACCGCAGATCCACTGCCACAGATCCAGCTGATGGGGGGCCTGGTTCATAAGAACCCCACCGCCCTCACCGGACCAGGTGGCTCGCCAGGAGCCGGAATCGTAGTAGTGCTGGGAGCGGTACCAGTTGGTGATTACCCAGCTGGTGCGTTTGAGCTGTCCCAAAAGGCCGCCTCTGACGATATCTCTGGCTTTTTGGAACAAACTGCCGGTACGCTGATTGAACATGATCCCGAAAACCTTGCCGCTTTTTTTCGCTTCAAAAGCCAGGGCCTTGGCGCGGGAGAGGGTGATTTCCATGGGCTTTTCCACCAGCACATGCTTACCGGCACGGAAGGCGGCAGTCGCCACCTGGGCGTGCAGGGGATGGGGGACCGATACGATCACCGCATCCAGATCCTGGGAGAGCAGATCCTCATATCCCTCAAAAAAGGCCACATTGGGAAACTCCTGGGCTGCCATGGTCCGGATTTCCCGGGAAATATCGCACAGGCCAACCAGACACATATTCTCAATATGCCCGTCATAGACGGATCGGGCGTGGGTGTAGCCGATATTGCCCACCCCGATGATTCCGACCCTGAGCATTATTTCGCGCCGCCGTAGCTGCCTTCGGTATCTGCTACCACGGAGACCACGGCCTCCTTGCGACGGGAGGTAGCGACACGCTTCATAAGCTCATTGTAGTACAGATCCTCGTCCAAGGGCAGCTCCACAGTCTTGCCCAGCCATGCGGACAGATGCATAGCGTTGCTCAGGGTCAGAGCGTTGATACCCTCACTGCCGTGGGCGATCAGAGGCTCGTTGCGGAGGATCTTGCCGCCGAAGGCATTGATAACACCCACATGGGCAGGGGCCTTGGCAAACTCGCCCAGATCCAGCTCGGTGTATTCCGGATGTCCGAAGGCCTTGGTGCAGGTCTTGGTGAATTCGGGTTCCGCCACGTCAAATTCGATCACAGTCAGCTTGTCGTTGTCCACCACAAGCTTGGCTCTGTCCATTTGGATCTCGAAGCGGTTGGAGCCGCAGGCATCGCCGGTGGAGGTGATGAACACACCGGTGGCACCGTTTTCGTACTCCACATAAGCGGTCACATCGTCATCTACTTCGATATCGTGCCACTGACCGAACTTGATGTGCGCATGGACGGACTTGGGCATACCGCAGATCCACTGCCACAGATCCAGCTGATGGGGGCACTGGTTCAGCAGAACGCCGCCGCCTTCACCGGACCAGGTCGCACGCCAGTCACCGGAGTCATAGTAAAACTGGGGTCGGTACCAATTGGTGATGAGCCAGTTGGTACGGCGGATCTGACCGTATTTGCCGGACTGGACCAGCTCCCGCATTTTGATATACACGGGATTGGTACGCTGGTTGAACATCATGGCAAAGACCACATCATGCTTTGCGGCAAATTCGTTCATTTCCCGTACCTGCCTGGTGTAAACACCGGCGGGCTTTTCCACCAGAACGTGAATACCCCGGGCCATACAGGCCATAGCGTATTTGGGGTGATCATAGTGAGGAACAGCTATAATACAAGCGTCGATCAGACCGCTGTCCAGCATAGCCTCAGCATTGTCAAAATAGGTGATAGGAGCGTCAAAATTCTCCTTAGCCCAGGTGATCCGGGCGTGGTTACGGTCGCAGATCGCGACCAGGGTAAAGTCGGGGCATTTACCGGCCAGTAGGTTTTTGCAATGGGAAGTACCCATGTTACCGATGCCGATGACACCAAGACGAATGGTTTCCATAGTGATCCTCCTTATTCGAAGCCGTTGGCTTTTAAGAAGTCGTAGCTGGTTTTCAGACAGTCGAAGGGATCCAGGCCGTTGCAGTTGTCCTGCTCCACCAGCATATAATCCACCTGGGAATCTGCGGCGGCGGAGAACACGGCATTCCAGTTGATATTGCCCTGGCCCACAGCCTCCATAGTGGCGGTGTAGCCGTAGTCCTTCAGGTGGATGCAGGGGATCCGACCGGCAAACTCCCGGATATACTGGGCAGGATCGGCGCCGCCCTTCTGGATCCAGTAGGTATCCAGGGTAAAGCCCATGTCTTCAGGCGAAAAGTCCTGATAAAGCTTGCGCAGAATGGTCTGACCTTCCAGTTTTTGGAACTCCATATCGTGATGGTGGTACATAAAGTACCGGCCGTTTTCCCGGATGGTCTTGGCGATGGGACCGTAAGTGGCGGAAAACTCCTGATAGATCTGAGAAAGGTCCCCATCCTTGAACTTATACCAGCCCAAGCCCACATACTGGCAGTCGAACACCTTATGGTCTGCGCAGACCTTGGCGGGATCTTCTTTAAGCTGAGTAGCGGGGGTGTGGGTGATCACGCAGGAAAGTCCGTTTTTGTCCAGCTCATTTTTGAGCCACTGGGCTTCAAAGGGGCAGGTGCCGGAAATCTGGACTGTGGTGTAGCCAATGTCCGCAACCTTTTTCAGGGATTCGGACAGCCCTTCCGGGGTTTTGCAGAACTCCCGGAGGGTATAGAGTTGGGCACCGATTTTCATGCCAATTCCTCCACGATCTTGTAAAGATTGTTAGCCGCAAAGTCAAAGGCCGCTTCCTTGGATTCAAAAGAGATGGTGCCGATCACAGAGGTGTCACCCTCCTGCTCCAATGCACTCAGACCTACGAATTTAGTCAGGTGAGGCTCCAAAGATAAAACCTTTCCGCCCTGGGCAGCGTATTTTTGGATCAGAGCGGGAACATTACCGTGTCCTTGCCCGGGCGGTACCACTCTGCCGTCGGGCAGTGCGTCCTTGATGTGCATATACGCAACATGTCCGGAAAGCAGCTCCCAGGCCTGCAGGGTATCCTGACCGCACTGGACGAAGTTGGCAGGGTCAAAGACAGCCTTGATCTCGGGAACCTCCTGATGGATCTCCAGGCAACGGGAGGCGATATCACCGTAAATGCCCTTTTCGTTTTCGTGGCAGCAGATCACACCGTAGGCTTTGGCAATTTCCGCAAACACGTGCATCCGGTCCATGACCAGGCTGCGATACTGGGTGGGATCTTCCCCCCTGGGCATAAAGAAGCTGAACAGACGGATATGCCTGGCACCGAAGATGCCGGCCATATCCAAAACATGGCGGTACTGATCCAAATGCCCATTCCAGTCCCCGTCTACCTGCATCTTGCCGATGGGACTGCCCATGGACCAGACGGAAAGCCCGTTGTCCGCCAGGATCCCGGCCATTTCCTTAGCCTGGGGAAGGGTCACGTCGGTGAGCTTTTGACCGTCTACATTGCGGATCTCAAGATACTGGTAACGGTTGCGCTTCAGCGCATCCACCTGAGCGGAAAATTCCTTGCCGGATTCATCGGCAAAGGCACTGAACTGAAATACCATAAGAAACCTCCCAATTTCCTGCTGACGCCGTGTTTTGAATTGCGGAAACAACCTTTCATTATGCTGATCATACAACAAAAGGGGGGAAAATTACAGTGGAAAAGGATTCGACCTGCATTGCAAATCGTATCATATTTTGCTGAGAATACTCAAAAGATTCCGGTCGGTGAAGGCGGGGTCTGCATAGGCGGCATCCCAAAGGGCATCCAGATTATCCTGGTCGTTTTCGATCTCCTTGGAAAACAGCTGGGCATTGGTCACCGGGTCGCCCTCCAGAGAATTGACCAAAATGCAGGCGGTGAGGATAAATTTCGCCCTGCCCAAAAGGTCGTAATCGGAGACTGCCTGTAGCCAGTAACGTTCAACGGCATAAATGGCAAGGTATTTCAGCTTCTCCTTCCAGGGACGCAGCTGCGCGGTGGACAAAAGAGTTTTCCATCTGGGGGTCAGGATCTCCAATCCCCGGAAAAAGTCGATAATGGGAGTAAGCCGAGGGGAGTCGAACCCCGACAGGTTTTCGGAGGCCGCTTTCCGCCAATACTGCGGAAAATCCCTCGAAAATACCAACGGGTATTCCCTTCGTGATTTTTCTTGTCTTGCCGAAAAGCGGCT
>SVLB01000034.1 GCA_015068135.1 Oscillospiraceae bacterium
GGTAGGGGTACTTTCATTTTAAGGCTTTTTGTCTCTATGCTCAACTTTTATTTATGACAATGGGGTCAGGCTCATCGCCTGACCCCAACATTTATTATAGAACCGTTATTTTATATTGTAAAGAACCGTTTTACGTGGTATAATCACGTTATTTCAGGAAAGAAGGTAACCAAGAATGAAAAAAACTGTAAAAAGCCTTTTGTGCATCCTCTGCATTTTGGGCGCTTTTTGCTCCTTTGCCGCTTGCGGTGCGGATGGCAAATCTGATGCTACAGAAAAACCTGCACGGAAGCAGTACATTACCGGCAGATACGAACTGGAGGAGATCCTCTGGGCAGACGGCACCACCGCATCCGGGTCGGTTTTGGAGGAAGTGGAGGCGGTTATGGGGGATATGTATGTTGAGCTGTTTAGCGACAACACTGCCCAGCTGGCTTTGTATAGCCAAATCCATGATATGGAGTTTTCAGAGGATAAAATGTGGCAAATCGACTCCGAACTCATTTCCTATGACTTCTCGGTCAGCAACGGCAGAGTTACCCTGCAGTCTGAGGGTGATACCTATATCTTTGTAAAAAAATAATTCTAAAGAAGGAATGATTTATGAAACGGTTTTTTCTCCTGGTCTGTGTCCTTTGCCTGGGGTTATGTGCCTGCGGCAGTGATGAACCGGAAACCGCTCCCGGAGAATCCCCAAAAGAGATCGTGTCGGAGTTTGTCCGGGCAATGTATGTGGGCGATCTGGACGGATTTTTTGTTCATATCCCTGCGTTTGCCTATGATGCTCTGATCGGAATGGAGGGGCTGGAAATCCCCGAGGGCAAAACCAAGGCAGATGTTGTCTATGACTATTTCGCCCAAAACATGGCCCAGGAGCCTGAGGAGCTGGCTGCCGAAGTAACGGTGGAAACCAAGATCTCTACGACCATGAAGAAAAATGACTATAAAAAAGCCTATATGGAAACTGCCCGGACTTACTATGTGGCAGAAGGTGTGGTTTCTGAAGAGGTTCTGGAAAAAATCGAAGATGTTGTCTTTGTGGCCTTTAACTGTGACGTGACCTACGGGAACGGGCAGACCTTCTCCCTGTCCGATTTCAGATCGGTCCTGCCTTGCGTCAAGCTGGAAGGAAAATGGTATGTGGACCTTTTGTACCTGGTGTACATGCCGGCGCAGGAAGCCTCCCCGGTTCCTGTGCAGTAATATTTGGAGGAATATCGGATGTATACGATCTATGTCAAATTCACTTGCCTGCCCCAAAAGTAGGAGCCCTTCCTTAAAATACTGTACGTCCGCAGGCTGTAGAATTGTAAAATAATCAGGGGCTATCTCATTTTCTTTTGAGATAGCCCCGTTTTTCTATCACTTCCTGGGATATGGCTGTTTGCAATTTGTCCGGCATAACAGATAGTCAACACTTACGCCGTAATAATCTGCCAGTTTGTCGGCATATTCCAGGGGCAGATCTCTCTCGCCCCGTTCATATTTGGAATACAGCGATTGGTTGCACAGAGGACAGGACGGTTCTGTATCCCCTGTCCGCCTGTCAAGGATGGCTTTGCAGGAAAGCTTCCCAGGAATCTAAAATCAGTTCCGGTATACATTTGCCGCGTTCTTTCAGGATATCAATGATCTGCGGTATGACATAAGCATAGCTGGTCCATTGGCTTTTCCACGTACAGTGCCACAGAAATAACTCCAATTCCCTTGAAGACAGTTGCCGCAGGTATGCTTCTACAGAATGGTCCATGCTTCTCCTCCTGAATATATGGGGGCTATATCCCCTTAATATTCAGGATTATAACCCCCATAATAAACATTGTCAAGCAAGGGGGAATGGCAATGATCAAATTTGACCGACTGTGGAAGACTATGGAGAAAAAGAATATTTCCACCTATCAGCTGAGGGAGCATTGCGGCATCGACAGCAAGACCGTTCGCCGACTGAAGGCTGACGACAATATGGAAACAAAAACCTTAAACAAGCTGTGTGCTTTTTTGGATTGCCGCCTGGAAGATATTGCAGAATATGTCCCAGAAGGCAACGGATAATTTACAGGGGAGGCGTTTCGCCTCCCCTGTCTGCCTGCGCGATAACACACACCCGCTCCTGAAAGTAAGGAGCGGGTGTTATTATATTACTTTCTGGGATAGGGCTGTTTTCGGTTTGTCCGGCACAACAGATAGTCTACACTTACGCCGTAATAATCTGCCAGTTTGTCGGCATATTCCAGGGGCAGATCTCTCTCGCCCCGTTCATATTTGGAGTACAGCGATTGGTCGCACATAAGATGATCTGCAACCTGCTTTTGTGTATAATCCTTGTCTTCCCGTAGATCCCGGATTCGTAGTTTCATGTTATCACCCAGCATTAGCATACAATAGGACGCATCGTCCTATTGACATTTAGGACAATATGTCCTAATAACATGTTTGTGGGGCAAAAAGCCTTCCCCTGGGGGAAGGTGGCCGAGCGACCGCTAGCCCCCAACATGACACTAAAAAACGCCAACCGCTATGTTTGCAGCGGTTGGCGCTTTCTGTATATATTGGTTATTGGAAGTGTTAGAGAAGACTATCGTAGTTTTCGGTATTGTGATACTTCTCAAAACTAAATTCTTTGAATCGCCCAAATATAATGGGCCTTGCTAAGAGCCGATTAATTACGAAAGCAGGTACATCAAATAACAAAAAGATTCCTACAGTAAGCCAAGTTATGAATGTTGCCGAAAACAACCCAAAGGCAAAAAGTAAGGATATGAACAGATATATTGCAAGACCGACCCAACCGATTTTTTGATAGATTATCATGCCGTTGCAAAACTTGATTGCGTGGCGGCAATTCTCTTTGAAATGGAGCAAGCGCATCCTTTGCAGAAAGGTATATTCTTTCTTGAGCTTCTTGACCGCAGAATTGCTTCTGTGCATTTTCAGCAAAGAATCCAGCAGCAAGTAGTTCGTAAAGAAGCAGAACAGAAAGATAAGCACCGAAAGGATTATGCACACAGTGGGGTGTTTGGATAGATTTTCAATGATTTGTGGCATAGGTTTTCCCCCTATCTAAAAATGATAGCTATATTTTAAGGTGCTTAATAAAGGCGGTTGCTTCCGGTGTTGTATTTAGTGATTCGTAGTATTTGTGTTTGGCCAAAATGTTATTTAGCTTTCCTACATAGTTCGGTTTGCATATTCCCTTGAGCTTTTCGTGGAATTGCTTTGCCTCGTCAAGCCTCCCGTGATGCATCGAAATCACTATATTAGCAACGGCGACTTTGAACTCAGTATTTACAAAAGATTTTGAAAAATCACTGGTTTTTTCATAGCAGGAGAGATACTCCTCTAACTCCACCGAATACTTGAAGGAATCCACATGAAGCTTCATCCACATAAGGTCTTTTGATAGTTCCTCAACATATCCTGGATGGCCTTGTCCAAGCGCTTCTTTGGCCAGCAAGTAGGCATCAAAGGCTTTTTGATAATTGCTTATCCCTTCGTAGATATGCCCCATGTGCAAATAGGATGTGTATGTAGAAAACCAATCGTCCTCGAATTTTTCCAAGCCATATTGTATTAGCCCTATTGCCTGTTCAGCATACTGGCGGGGAAACTGGATAGCCGTAGTATAACAATGTTGGCGTTTTGAGAAATTACCCCGAACTCTTTTTAGCAGTTTTTCGTATTCAACAAAATCCGCATCAGTCATTCCTTGCTTGATGATTTTTTGCTCAAATTCATCTATTTTCCCCATCCAATTCGCCCCCCAACCATAAAATCTGTATAACAAAATTATACTCCCATAGCTCACAGAAATCAAGTTTTTCCGCTACCCGCCCTTATCTGCAAAAGCAGCTACAATGGAGGTAGCGGAATTTTTATGCCTATGCTGTCGGGTGTTTGTTCCGCTTCCAAAAAGCCGATTTTTCGTCATCTACTTTAGATGCGTAACTCTTACCGATGGGAGAAAAGCCTTCCCCTGGGGGAAGGTGGCCGGGCGACCGCGAGGCCGGATGAGGGGCTAACCGGGCGGCTGCAGATAACTTGGTACATGCTTTCCCCTCATCAGTCACCTGCGGCGACAGCTTCTCCCGGGAGAAGCCTTTATTGCAATCTTTGCCGGGTCGTGGTATACTGTCACCAGGAAAGCGAGGAATTTGTATGAGAAAAGTACTGTTCGTCTGCCACGGAAACATTTGCAGAAGTCCTATGGCGGAGTTTGTATTGAAGGATATGCTGAAAAAGGCGGGGGTGACCGGTGTGGAGGTGGCCTCTGTGGCGGTGAGCACTGAGGAGCTGGGAAATCCCGTGTATCCTCCTGCCCGGCGGGAGCTGGCAAGGCACGGCATCGGCTGTGAGGGAAAGCGTTCCCGGCAGATCACCCAAAAGGATGTGGACAGCTACGGCTTCATTTACTATATGGACAGTAATAATTTGCGGTGGCTGAACCGGATGTTCCCCGGACAGACCAAATTTATGCCCTTTTTGGACCGGAATGTGGCAGACCCCTGGTATACCGGGGACTTCACCCAGACCTGGGCGGATATCTGCCTGGGCTGCAGGCAGATATTCCGGGAACTGACCGGAAAGGAGATCGACTATGAATAAGGCGCTTTTGGAGGAGAAGCTTGCCCAGTTTCCCCTGTATACCTATTTCTATGTAGACCCCAAGACCCTGGATTTTTCCGAGCGGATCCGCTGGATCTGTCAAAATGAATGCCCTATGTACGGAAAATCCTGGGCCTGTCCTCCCGGTGTGGGCTCTGTTGCCGAATGCAAGGCCAAATGCCTGACCTACACAAACTGCCTGATGATCGGCACCATTACAGAGCCCGAGGAAGCCTATTCCATGGAGGCGGCCCTGGCTACCCGTCCGGAGCATGAGGACCTGACCAACGGGATCCGGGAGCTGTTCCGGGAGCAGGGGGTTGAGCCGTATATTTTGTCCACAGAGGCCTGCGCCCATTGTGACCGTTGTTCTTATTTGGACGGACAGCCCTGCCGGTTCCCCGGACGGATGCATCCCTGCGTGGAAAGTCACGGCATCAACGTGATCCCCACCCTGGAAGCCAACGGCCTGGAATTTCAGTACGGGGATAACCTGATCACCTGGTATTCCATGCTGTTTTTTAATGAATGATCTCTGCGAAAGGATGTGATCCCATGCAGCTGCAGCATATTGCCACCCGGGCAGGGCGGCTGTCCTCTTTTTTGCGGGAGGAGATGGAAATGTCTGCAGGGCTGATGAACCGGCTGAAATGGCAGGAAAAGCTGTTTGTCAACGGCGTTCCCCGGCATACAGACTATGCCGTTGCCCCCGGGGATGTGATCACAGTGCCTTTAGACGAGCCGGAGCCGGAGTATCCTCCGGAGGAAGGACCCTTGGAGATCCTCTATGAGGATGACCATATTTTGGCGGTGGACAAGCCTGCGGGGATGCTCATCCATCCCTCCCGGAGCCGCCTGACAGGGACCTTAGCCAATATCGTTTTGGGTTATTATCAAAAAACCGGTCAGGCCTCGGCCTTTCATCCCCTGACCCGGCTGGACCGGGATACCTTCGGCATCGTTTTGTTGGCAAAAAACTCCCATATCCATGCCCTCATCAGTGCCGCTCCCCTGGAAAAGACCTATGAGGCGTTGGTCTATGGATGTTTGCCCCGGCAGGAGGGGCAGATCGATGCCCCCATTGCAAGATTGCCCCTGCCCAGTCTTTTGCGCCGGGTAGATCCCCAGGGGAAACCCTGCCTGACGGAATACCGGGTCATGGAAACCTATGACGGTTATAGCCGGGTCAGCCTGACCCCCGTCACCGGCAGGACCCATCAGCTTCGGGTCCACTGCGCCCACTTAGGCTGTCCCATTTTGGGTGATCCCCAGTACGGCACCGAAGAAAGCCAGGCCCTCTCGGCGGCACTGGGTTATACCTACCAACAGCTATGCGCAAAAACCCTGGCCTTTTCCCACCCCATGACAAAAGAATTCCTGTTTCTGAAAAGCAAGTGTTTGTAGTTACCAGTTAGGTCGGACAAATTTATCATTTATCATTCATAATTTATAATTAATATTTGCCTTTCCCCCCGGAAGTTGGTATACTATATAAAATATGCCATTAGGAGTCATCTATGCTTGATAAATTGCAGGCGGTGGCAGACCGCTATGAGGAGCTATGCATCCGGTCCGAACAGCCGGATTTTTACGCGGATCCCAAAAAGGCCGCGGCGATCCTGCGGGAGCGCAACGATCTGGAGCCCATTATTTCCACTTATACTGCCTATAAGGCCGCCCAGCAGGATATGGCCGATGCCCAGGAGCTGATGAGCGATCCGGAGATGAAGGAGCTGTGTCAGCAGACCTACCAGGAGGCCAAGGCCGCCTGCGAGGAGCTGACGGAAAAGCTGCGGATCCTGCTGCTTCCCAAAGACCCCAACGACGACAAGAGCGTGATCGTGGAGATCCGCGGCGGCGTGGGCGGTGAGGAAAGTGCCTTGTTTGCCCACAGTCTTTTCCGTATGTACTCCATGTATGCCGCCAAAATGGGCTGGGCCGTGGAGCTGATGAACTATAACGAAACAGAGTTGGGGGGCGTGAAGGAGGCAGACTTCGTTATCAACGGACGGGGCGCCTACTCCAGGCTGAAATATGAGTCCGGCGTCCACCGGGTCCAGCGGGTCCCGGAGACGGAGTCCGGCGGACGGGTCCACACCTCCACCGCAACGGTGGCGGTGCTTCCGGAAATGGAGGAAGTGGACGTACAGATCGACCCCAAGGATATCGAAATGCAGGTCTACCGGGCCTCCGGTGCCGGTGGACAGCACGTGAATAAGACATCCTCCGCTGTGCGGCTCATCCACAAGCCCTCGGGGATCGTGGTCGCCTGCCAGGAGGAGCGAAGCCAATTGCAAAACCGGGAAAAATGTATGCGGATGCTGGCCTCCAAGCTCTACGAGATCGAGCAGGAGAAGCTGCAGTCCCAGGTTACCGGAATGCGCCGCAGTCAGGTGGGTACGGGTATGCGTAACGAGCGGATCCGCACCTATAATTTCCCCCAGGGCCGGGTGACAGATCACCGGATCGGTCTGACCATTTATAAGATCGAGCAGTTTATGGACGGTGCCATCGACGAGATCATCGATGCCCTGGCCACTGCCGACCAGGCCGAAAAGCTGAAAAACACGTCTTCGTAGGGCGGGGTCATGACCCCGCCGCAGCTGCCATAAATTCTGCCCTAAGAAAAGGAAACGGAGTTGGTCAGGAATGCTACCATCCCGAAAAAGCCCACGGCTAAAGGGTTATGACTACAAGACTCCCAATTATTATTTCATCACAGTTTGTGCCCACAATAAGGTCTGCTATTTCGGTCAGCCTGGGGATCTGAACCATTTGGGAGAAATAGCAAAACAGGGGTTAGAACAAATACCCCAGCATTTTCCGGGTGTATCTTTGGATAAATATATCGTTATGCCCAATCACATCCATGCTATAATTATTCTCAATGGCAGGGAGATCAGCCTCCCAACCATTATTGGACAGTTCAAAGCCTTTGTTTCCCGGAAAATCCATTTGCATGATCCGGATATCAAGGTTTGGCAAAGCTCTTTTCATGACCATGTTATTCGGAGTGAAGCGGATTATTTGCGTATATGGAATTATATTGACGGAAATCCCTTCAAATGGTCGGAAGACTGTTATTATATCCAACAATGTATGGAAGCGGCGGAGTCATGACTCCGCCCTACGAAACGGAGTGGCTATTCTATGGAATTTTTTACACAGTCGCCGGAGCAGACGGAGGCGGTTGGGGCGGCGTTGGGCCGGGTGGTGCGCCCGGGTACGGTGATCGCCTATCAGGGAGATCTGGGTGCGGGCAAGACTGCCTTTACCCGGGGGCTTGCCCGGGGCCTGGGCATTACCGAGCCTGTGACCAGCCCCACCTATACCATCGTCAACGAGTATCTTTCCGGGCGGCTGCCGCTGTTTCATTTTGATATGTACCGGCTGTCCTGCGCCGAGGACCTTTGGGACATCGGCTGGGAGGATTATTTGGAACGGGGCGGTGTCTGCGCTGTGGAATGGAGCGAAAATGTAGCAGATGCCATGGAATCCCCCATTTGGGTCCGCATTGAAAAAACCGGCGAGGAAAGCCGCCGGATCACCCTGGAAGGAGGGGCTTGTCTTGCTGATCTTAGCCTTTGAGACCTCTGCCAAGGCCGGTTCCGTCGCCCTCATGGAGGGCGGAAAGCTGTTGGCAGAAGACTATCAGAATACCGGCTTGACCCATTCTCAGACCCTGCTTTCCATGGCGGAGGCGCTTTTGCGCCACTGCGGAAAAAGCCCCAAGGATGTGGAAGCGGTGGCAGTTGCCGCTGGTCCCGGCAGCTTTACCGGTGTGCGCATCGGTGTGGCGGCGGCAAAGGGCTTTGCCTGGGGCGCCCAGCTGCCCTGCTGCGGCGTTTCCACCCTGGAGGCTATGGCACAGAATTTGGGCATTTGGGACGGACTGGTAGTCTGCGCCATGGACGCCCGAAGAAATCAGGTCTACAATGCCGTTTTTGAAGCCCACGAGGGCGTGCTGACCCGTCGGTGTCCTGATCGGGCCATTTCCCTGGCAGACCTGGGGGAGGAATTAAAAACCGAAACGAAACCGATTTTTTTGGTTGGCGATGGCAGTATTTTGTGCTACAATACATTAAAAGATGTGGTTTCCGGTCTGATCCTGCCTCCGGAGCATCGGATGCACCAAAGAGCCGCCGGTGTGGCGCTGGTGGCCCATGCCATGCTGGAAGCGGGCATAAGCTGTGATGCCGGAGCCCTGGAGCCCAACTACCTGCGCCTTTCCCAGGCAGAACGGGAAAAACTGGAACGTAACAAACCGTAAAGGAGAAATAGATTATGGCACAAGTACATGTTTTAGACCACCCCCTGATCCAGCACAAGCTGGCAATTTTGCGCAATGTGAGCACCGGCGTTAAGGAATTTCGGGAGCTGATCAGCGAGATCGCCGGCCTGATGTGTTATGAGGCCACCCGGAATCTGCCTACGGAAGAGGTAGAGGTCCAGACTCCCGTGGCGGTTGCCAAGTGCCGGATGCTTGCCGGTAAGAAGCTGGCGATCATCCCCATCCTCCGTGCCGGTTTGGGCATGGTAGACTCCATGGTGGACATGATCCCCTCTGCCAAAATCGGTCATATCGGTCTGTACCGGGATCCCGAGACCCATAAGCCTGTGGAATACTACTGCAAGCTGCCCGAGGATATCGGCAACCGTCAGGTCTTTGTGGTAGATCCCATGCTGGCAACCGGCGGCAGTGCAGTGGCGGCCATTGATTTTCTGAAAAAGCACGGCTGTAAGCAGATCATTATGATGAATGTGATCGGCTGTCCCGAGGGCATAAAGGCGGTGCAGGAAGCCCACCCCGATGTGGAAATGTACCTGGCGGCGGTGGACGAGCGGCTCAATGAGCACGCCTATATCATTCCCGGTCTGGGCGATGCCGGCGACCGGATCTTCGGCACTAAGTAAAAAATAGGTTCTATAAGAAATGGGTCAGGCTCACTTTTGAGCCTGACCCATTTAAGGTTAGTTTTCTTGTTTATGGCTGCAGCCGCCGGAGCAGCCTGCACAGTGGCCGGAGCATTTTGCCCCATCGGGACAGCCAATGCACTTGACCCCACGTTTCTTGGCTCTGTGCAGATACCAGATCACAGCGCCAAGGATCCCGGCGATCAAAGCAATGAGGAAGTAGTCGATAGTATTCATAGGCAATTACTTACTTGTCAGGGTGTACGCCTTTTTTACCTTCTTGTCAGCGTTGACACACAGGTAAATCAGGACAGCCGCAAAGGCCAATACAAAGAGCAAGCCACCCAAAAAGCCTGCGCCCAGGGAGCCTGTGGTGATCAGGGTACCAACCTGGTAAACCAGGTATGCCACCGTGTAGCCTGTACCCAGCTGAAGGGCAATGCCGCCCCAGAACCATTTTCGGTCCGTGATTTCGGCATTCATTGCACCCAATGCCGCGAAGCAGGGGGGCGTGAACAGATTGAACATCAGGTAAGCCAAAGCGGCGACCTTGGTCAGGCCAACCATGGTATCGGCGACCTCGTTGCCGGAGCCAACCATTTCCAGATCGTCATTGACCACGAACCCGTAGCAAACAGCCAGCGTACCCACAACATTCTCCTTGGCAATGAAGCCGGTGACCGCACCGGCGGCCAGCTGCCAGGCAGTGATGCCTACGATCGGCACCAGACACACAGCGATAGGATTGGCAATGGTCGCCAAAATGGAGGTCTCCTCCATGCCCTCTTCCACCAGCTGGAAGCTCCAGTTAAAGGAC
The DNA here is from genome assembly GCA_015068135.1 of Oscillospiraceae bacterium. GTDB lineage: Bacteria > Bacillota > Clostridia > Oscillospirales > Oscillospiraceae > Faecousia. Next base: position 10,334 of record SVLB01000034.1, read on the forward strand.
TGCATCACATACACAAGGGCGTTACAGACTAAAATAATGGTTCCGGCCTTCACAATGTACGCCCAGCCACGGCTGCACATGGAAAGGAAAGCACGCTTAAAAGAGGGCGTTTTATACTCGGGCAATTCAATAATAAAGAAGGATTTGCGATTTTTGTGGCCTGCGATCTTGTTGATCAGCAGAGCACCCAGGAGAATGAAGAGAATGCCCACGAAATACATCATGGTGCCCACCCAGGAGGCTTCTTCAAAGAAAGCACCGGCAAACAAAGCGATTACAGGCAGCTTTGCGCCGCAGGGCATGAAGGGGGTCAGCATGGCGGTGGCATTGCGTTCCCGCTCGTTGCGGATGGTACGGGCGGCCATAACGCCGGGGATGGCACAGCCGGTGCCGATCACAAAGGGGATCACGGATTTACCGGAAAGACCAACCTTCTTGAAGATGGGATCCAGAACCACAGTGGCACGGGCCATATAGCCGCAGTCCTCCAGCAGGGCGATCAAAAAGTACATGACCATGACCAGAGGCAGGAAGCCTACCACTGCGGAAACACCGCCGATGATGCCCTCTGTCAGCAGAGCCACCAAAAACGCGTTACCGCCCTCCAACAGACCGGCGATCCACTCTTTGAACATATCGATCAGCGTGACCAGGCCGGGAATGGTGAAGCCGTTGGAGAACTCATAGCCCTCAGCGATCCAGGGACCGAGCCATGCCTGGGAGATCTGGAACACCAGGAACATCACCACAGCAAAAATGGGCAAGCCCGCCAAAGGATGGGTCAGCACAGCATCGATCTTATCCTGGAAGTTTTTATTCCTGGTCAAAATCTTGCGGCTTTCCACCTTGCCGACGATCTTGTTGACAAAGGCAAAGCGCTTCCGGTCAGCGGCCTCAACGGCCTTTTTATCGGTCAGGTTTACATTTCCCTGATTGTAGGGAGCCTTCTGCCCCTGGCCCACCTGGGCCACAGCCGCCCGAACCAGCTCCTGCAGTCCGCTTCCGGTGGTGGAGGTGGTATCCACCACGGGACAGCCCAGCTTTTCGGCGAGGGTCTTGGCATCGATATTGGTCTGCTTCTTTTCGTTGATATCGTGCTTGTTCAGGGCCACAACAACGGGGATCCCCAGCTCCAACAGCTGGGTGGTAAAGAACAGACTGCGGCTCAGATTGGTGGCATCCACAATGTTGATGATCACATCCGGCTGTTCGTTCTTTACATAGGAGCTGGTGATGCTCTCCTCAGAAGTGAAGGGTGACATGGAGTAGGCACCGGGAAGATCCACGGCGATCAGCTCCTGACCCTCCGCGTAGGCCTTCTTGATGGGGGCCTCTTTTTTGTCAACGGTAACGCCTGCCCAGTTGCCCACCTTTTCGTTACGGCCGGTCAGGGCATTGTACATGGTGGTTTTACCGCTGTTGGGATTGCCTGCGAAAGCAATTCTCATTTTGGTTTTCCTCCTTCTGATTCTTAAACTCCGGATATTTATAAATTGCACAGGAAGTTAGTCACTGCTAACCAACGGACAAAAGGCAATCAGCGGACTGCCGTTGGGCATTCGCCCGGATCAGACAATGATCGCCTCAGCCAGCTGATTGTCAATGTTGTATCTGCCGTCCTTGATGGAAACCGTACAGCCGCCTCTTCTGCGGGAGACTACGGTGATGGGCTCACCGCTGTAACAACCAAGGGAGAACAGAAAACTGTTGAGTTCTTCATCATCTGTTTCGATTCCCTGGATGATGTACTCTTTGCCTTCCTCTGCAACCAATAAGTTCATATGTACTCACCTGATTTGAAATTCCTGTAATTTAGCAGTTTGCCAAGGCTAACTGCAGTGCCAAAAAATAGGTTAGCGGACGCTAACTACCCCCATATAATAACGCCCAAGGAAGGATTTGTCAATAGTTTTTTGTTCTCAAAAGCATATTTTTTCCAGCAACCACCGGGAAGTAGGGCGAGGTCATGACCCCGCCAAGGAATAATGCGTAATGGCAGCGTCATTGTTATGAAAATGTCATTTCGATGCGCAAGCCTTCTCCCGAGAGAGAAGCCTTTGCCGCTGTAGGAAACACCCTACGTTTCTGCAGGAAAACTTCCCCTTGAAAATTGGCTTTTTTCGTGATATAATCGGATTATTCTAAACTTTCGGAGGAATTGGAGATGTCCCTGCACGAATCTGCCGAGATGTATCTCGAAACCATATATCAGCTGTCAAAGAACCAGTCCGGTGTGCGCAGTATCGACATTGCGGAGGCTATGGGCTACTCCAAGCCCAGCATCAGCCGGGCTGTGGGCCTATTGAAGCAAAACGGCTATTTGCTGGCAGACAAGGATGGCTTCCTGACCTTAACGGAGCAGGGAATCACCGTTGCCGAAAAGATCTACGAGCGGCATACGGTCCTGACCGCCGCCCTCATGGCCCTGGGTGTGGGCAAGGACACCGCCGCAGAGGATGCCTGCAAGATCGAGCATGTGATCAGCGACAAAACCTTTGCTGCCATCAAAGAGCATATGGAAAAGTATAAGCCGGAATAAAAACCAGCGGTCTGCAAAAGCGGACCGCTGGTTTTAAGTGCAAAGCGCAAAACTCGATATGCCGCCCTTGGCGGCGAGATTATGGGATGCGGGCCTGGGAGCGCAGCTGGAGGGGGGATCTGCCTGTATGGGCTTTGAAGATCTTCCGGAAGTAGGAGGGGGAACTGAAGCCCAGGCGGTCACTGATCTGACCTACGGGAAGGTCGGTGGTGGTGAGCAATGTCACTGCCCTTTCCACCTGTACCTGCTGACGTAAAGCGTTGGGGGTAGGCAGGCCGTTTCGGGAAAAGGCGTGGTACAGTGCCGACTGGCTTACAGCGCAGTGCTTTGCAAGGGCCGCCATTCGGCAATGGGGATGGCGGTACAGGTACGCCCGGGCCATTTCCAAAAGCTCCACCGCAGGATCCTCCGGCTGGGTCTGCATATAGGGCAGGGCCTCAGCCAGCACTGTGTAAAAAGCCCCTAATGCCGCCGTATCCGGGGTCTTTTGGGTGGCAACCGCCTGAAATTTGGGGGTAAACCCGGGAGGAAGGGCCTGCAGGCGGTAACGGTTTGCCGCTCCATCGGGGAAGGGCAAAAATCCGTAGGAGCGAAAGGCGATGATCGCTCCGTCCCAATAGGACTGATAGGAAAGGCCCAAAGGGATATAGAAGCTGTCTCCGGGAGAAAGCTCCAAAACCTGATCCCGGGTGACGATCCGGCAGTGACCTGCCTCTAAAACCCCAATAAAATGCCGGTCGGCACCACTGCGGGCATCGGTATAGCGGCTTTTTTCAAACCGGTAGTACACAAAGGCATAGTCTTTGGAAAATTTTACTCGATTGTTTGCCATATTCCCTTCTCCTTTGCAGAATTTTACCCCATCATTAAGAGAATACACTATTTACACCCTCCCGTCAACCGCCTATAATGAAGAAAAAAGGAGGGAAGACATGGAAAACAAGCGTATTTTATTCACCGCCCCCGGGGTTGCGGAATATTTGGATGCCCCCTACCGGAAGCCCGAGCCGGGAAAGGTGACCGTACAGCTGGCGGTCTCCACCATTTCCAGCGGCACGGAGCGAGCCAATCTCATTGGCGACGTGAATATCAACTCCACCAAGCCTGCCCTGAAGGAGGCCAAGTTCCCCCGTTCCGGTGGCTACAGCTCTGCCGGTACGGTGGTGGAGGTGGGAGAAGGGGTCGAGGATTTCCAGGTAGGAGACCGGGTAGCGATTTTTTGGGGTCATCACGGACGGTTTGTGACCGTTTCTGCCAAAGATCTTTTCAAGCTTCCTCCGGAAGTCCCCTTTGAAGCTGCCGCCATCTGGAACATTGCCACCTTCCCCATGGCCGCCATTCGCAAATGCCGGTTGGAGCTGGGAGAGAGCGCCATGGTCATGGGCCTGGGTGTTTTGGGTCTCATCGCCGTGCGGCTTCTGCGGGCCGCCGGTGCCATGCCGATCATCGCCGTGGATCCTGTGGCCCACAAACGGGAGCAGGCTTTGACCCTGGGGGCAGACTACGCCCTGGATCCCATGGCTCCGGATTTTGCGGAAACTGCCAAGGCGCTCACCGGCGGCGGTGTGAAGGTGTGCATCGAGGTCACCGGCAAGGGCGCAGGCCTGGACGGGGCATTGGATTGTATGCGCAGAGCCGGACGGGTGGCTCTTTTGGGCTGTACCCGGGATTCTGACTTTACCATTGACTACTACCGGAAGGTCCACGGACCGGGCATCACCCTGATCGGTGCCCATACTCAGGCCCGTCCCGGGCAGGATTCCGCTCCCGGCTGGTGGACGGAGCAGGATGACCGGCAGACCCTCTGCGATCTGCACCGCTTCGGCCGGCTATCTTTGGACAGTATGGTAGAAGAAACCCACACGCCGGAGGAGGCCCCCCAGGTTTATCGCCGTTTGGCAACGGAGCGGACCTTCCCTCTGGTGCAGTTTGATTGGAGGTAGCCTATGAAGCCTATTCGTATTGCCCTGATCGGCGCCAACCGCAACAGCCATTGCGTGCAGATCCATACCCGGATCCAACAGTTGACGGAGCTTTTTGAGGTGGTGGGCATCGCCTACCCCGAAAACGAGGAGCAGCTGCTTCCCGGCAAGGTGGAGCGGATCGGCGATCTGCCCCGGCTGACCGTGGAACAGATCCTGTGTGATCCCACCATCGAGGCGGTGGCTGTGGAAACAGACGAGATCTATTGCACCAAGTACGCCCTCATGGCGGCAAAGGCCGGAAAGCATGTCCACATGGAAAAACCCGGTGGCCGGGAGCTGGCGGACTTTGAGGAACTGATCGCCACGGTGAAGGAGAAAAACCTGATCTTCTGTCCCGGATATATGTATCGGTATAATCCCTATGTTCAGGAGCTGTTTGCCGCCGTTCAGGCGGGAGAGCTGGGGCAGATCCAGTATGTAGAGGCGCAGATGAACTGTATCCATACCCCCGAGTCCCGTCAATGGTTAAGCCAGTTTGAGGGGGGCATGCTGTTCTTTTTGGGCTGTCATTTGGTGGATCTTATTTACCGCCTTCAGGGAATGCCCCAAAAGGTGATCCCCCTTAGCTGCCGATCCGGCATCGGTGAAAGCGGAGAGGATCACGGCATGGTGGTCCTCCAGTACCCCGGCGGTGTTTCCTTCGCCCGGACCACCGCTACGGAGCTGGGCGGTTATCGCCGCCGTCAGCTGGTGGTCACAGGAACCAAGGCCACCTGGGAGCTCAAGCCTTTGGAATGGGGCAAGGAGGCCGCCATGACCACCAAGCGGAATATCTCCTCCGAAAGAGCCTGGTCCCATCCCGGTGTAGATTCGGAAACAGAGCCCTTTGACCGGTACATCCCCATGCTCACCCATTTTGCCCGATGTGTCCGTGGGGAAATTGAAAACGAATTTACCCCGGATTATGAATTGGAGCTTTTCAAGCTTCTGCTTACCTGCTGTAAGCCTTCTCCCTAGGGAGAAGCCTTTGTCGAAGATTTTCCGTTCCCATAGTTTTCATATACGAAATAAGGAGAATATTTATGTTTGCAACAAAAATTGGGGAAGACGGCAAGCTCCTATGGGCGGAGGCCGAGGATCCCGTGATCAAAGACGATGAAGTCCTGCTGGAAGTCCATGCTGCCGCCCTGAACCGGGCAGACCTGCTCCAAAGAGCCGGTCAGTATCCGCCCCCTCCCGGCTGGCCTGACCGCTTCGGTCTGGAGGCTGCCGGTGTGATCAAGGCTGTGGGCAAGCAGGTTGCCGCCGAGGGCCGCTGGCAGGTAGGCGACCAGGTTTGCGCTCTGCTGGGCAGCGGCGGCTATGCCGAATATGTGGCAGTGCCGGAAGGTCTGCTCATGCCCATTCCCAAGGGTCTTTCCATGATGGAGGCCGCAGCCCTTCCTGAGGTCTACGGTGCGGCGTATCTGTTTTTATTCCTGGAAGGCGGCTTGAAGGCCGGAGATACCCTGCTGATGCAGGCCGGTGCCAGCGGATTGGCCTCTGTGGTGATCCCCATGGCCAAGGCCTTTGGCGCAAGGGTCCTGACAACGGTGATGAACGACGAACTGGAAGCCGCCATCTCCCATCTGCCTGCTGACCGGGTGATCAACACTTCCCGGGAATCCCTGGCAGAGGTGATGAAGCAGGAGCTGGAGGCCGGTCACGGCGTAGATATTTGCATCGACTGCCTGGGAGGTGAGACCGCCGGACAGTGCCTGCCCTATATGAACTTTGACGGACGCTGGATCATGATCGCCACCCTGGCAGGTGACCCTACCACTGTGGACCTGAGGAGCATGTACGCCCGCCGAACCCGTCTCATTGGCACCAACCTCAGAAGCCGAACGCCTGCACAGAAAAAGAAGCTGCTCACCGATATGGTAGATCTTATCTGGCCCAAGGTGGAGAGCGGTGAGATCCGTCCCACAATTTTTAAGGTCTTCCCCATTCAGCAGGCTGAGGAGGCCCAGGCTCTGATGCAGTCCGGGAAAAGTGCCGGAAAAATCGTTCTGACGGTTCGCTGAATTTTCTCCACAAGGGGTTGAGAAATCCATCGAAATGTGTTATAATCGACATAATATAATATTATGTCGGAGGTGCATATCGTGGAAGGCCCTAAGTATGACCGTTTGGAGCTGAAAAACCAGCTCTGTTTTCCCCTGTATGCCTGTGCCCGGGAGACCGTAAAGCTATACAAGCCCTATTTGGATGTGCTGGATCTTACCTATACCCAGTATATCACTATGCTGGTACTGTGGGAGGAAAAGGTGGTCAGCGTAAAAGTCCTGGGAGAACGGCTGTATCTGGACTCCGGAACCTTGACCCCCCTGCTGAAAAAGCTGGAAGCCAAGGGGCTTATTATCCGCCGCAGATCCCAAACAGACGAGCGGATCCTGAACGTCTCTCTGACCAAGGCCGGAGAGCGTCTGCAAGCCAAGGCCATGGAGATCCCCCGGGATTTGGGAAGCACGGTCAATCTGGATCCCCAGGAGATCCAGCAGTTGTATCATTTACTTTATAAGCTTTTGGCCGGCACAACAGAAAACCGGGAAGACGGATCCTTGTGATTTAAAATCGGGGCTGGATGCCCCGATTTTTTTATAAAACTGAAAAATTTATCCAACAAAATTGCAGAAAATTCTTTACGATTCACCGGAAAGGAGCTATAATAGAAAAGCAAGTTTTAATTTTGCAATCAGGAGGTTATCTATATGAAATACGGCCGCACATTTAATTTTTCTGCCGGTCCTGCCATGATGCCGGAGCCGGTGCTGGAGGAGATCCGGGAGGAGCTTCTGAACTACCGCGGAAGCGGCATGAGCGTGATGGAGATGTCCCACCGCAGTGCTGTGTTCCAGAAGATCGTTGATGAGGCTGAGCAGGATCTGCGGGAGCTTATGGGCATTCCCGAAAAATATAAAGTCCTGTTCATCCAGGGCGGCGCGACCCTGCAGTTTTCCATGATCCCCATGAATCTCATGAAAAACGGCAAGGCCGTCTACATCGAGACCGGCGCTTGGTCCAAGAAGGCTATCGCCGAGGCCAAGAAGGTGGGCGAGGTCACCGTCATTTCCTCCAAGGATAAGAACTATACCTACATCCCCGATTGCTCCGACCTGGACATTCCCGAGGATACGGACTATGTTTACATCTGCGAGAATGAGACCATCCACGGCACCACCTGGCAGAAGCTTCCCAACACCAAGGGTAAGGTTTTGGTGTCCGACCAGTCCTCCATGTTCCTGAGCAAGCCCTGCAATGTGTCCGATTACGGCCTCATTTACGCAGGTGTGCAGAAGAATGTGGGACCTGCCGGTATGGTTGTGGCGATCATCCGTGAGGATCTGATCCGGGACGACCTGGATAATCTGCCGGTTTATCTGCAGTACAAGACCCATGCCGATGCCGGTTCTATGTACAATACCCCCAACTGCTGGGCCATCTACTGCTGCGGCAAGGTGTTCCGCTACCTTAAGAGCATCGGCGGCCTGGAAGCCATCAACAAGCTCAACGAGGAGAAGGCCAAGGTCATGTATGACTTTTTGGACCAGTCCCGGATGTTCCGCGGCACCGTGGACAAGGAGGTCCGCAGCCTGATGAACGTTCCCTTTGTCACCGAGTCCAAGGAGCTGGATGCAGAGGTGGTCGCCGCCACCAAGGCTGCCGGCTACGACAATCTGAAGGGACACAAATCTGTAGGTGGCTTGCGTGCCTCCATCTACAACGCCATGCCCAAGGAGGGTGTGGAGGCTCTGGTTGCATTCCTGAAGAAATTCGAGGCAGAGCATTCATAAGTTAAGGTCTGCTTGGGCGCGAAAGCGCCAATACCCCCAATATAAAAGGCGCTGTCTCATTGTATCGTGAGACAGCGCCTTCGTTATAATTGTTCTCATTACAATTGGCTTTTTCAAACCCCATCCTGGTTTACATAAAATCCTTACTGCTTAAAAATTGCAGGAACTGTTCCACATTGCCGTAGGCGATCTCCCGTTTATAATAGGCGTAAACCACCGTTTCTTCCACAAAATCCGAAACATCCAGGTAAGCAATGCTCCGCAGCTGCATGTTCCTGGGGTTCTCCCGCTCCACGCCGATGGCGATGCCGGAATCCACCAGCTTTTCGTAATACTTCATATCATTGCTGCGGATGGAAATATGGGGTCGGAATCCGGCCTTTTTACAGGCATCCAGCAGGATCTTGTGCATATGGCTCTGCTCACCCAGGGTGATGAACTGCTGGGAGGCCAGCTGTTTCATGGTCAGCTTTTTCTGGTACAGCGGATTGTCCCGGGAAACCACCAGTCGCATTCGCATACGGCACAGCTCAATACGATCATACTCGGGATACAGATCCGATCGCACATCGATAATGATATCGTATTTTTCAAAGTCCTGGTCTGCATTGTCAAAATTGATTTGGAACCGGATATGGGGCTTGGTGCGGTTATGCTCAATGATATAATCTGTTACCGTTCCCCGCATGGTCCGCACCAGCATACGGATCTCCCGATTGTCTTCTACCGTGCGCAGATCCCTTACGGCACTGTCGATCTCCTCAAAGGCCACCTGCAGGGCATTGGCCAGGCGCTTGCCGTTGCGGTTCAGCGCCAGTCGATTCCCGGAACGCTCAAACAGCGGACAGCCCAGCTCCTTTTCCAGCCGACGCACGGAACCGGATACGGAGGAGGTGGGCACAAGATGCCGCTGGGCCACCTTGGCAAAATTCTCTGATTTTGCACTTTCTAAAAAATATTGCAGCTGTAACAGTTCCATTTCCCACATTCCTCCCTATTTTTTTAATATCTTACCAAACTTTTGAAGGTTTAGCAACCCAATTGCTGAAAATTCTTTACGATTTACCGAAGAACGTCTATAATAATTCCAGAGTACTCTCGGATGTTCCTAGCCATCCATAAAAATCTGATATAAGGAAGGAATCACTATGCGGATCTTGGTTACAGACGGTATGAGCAAATCTGCCATTGCCCAATTGCGGGACAATGGTCACGAAGTGGTGGAGCAGTTTTATGCCCCGGAGGCTTTGGGTGCCGCCCTGCAGGAATTTGACTGCGTGGTGGTTCGCTCCAAGACGAAGATCCAGGCAAGCCACATGGATGAGGCGGTCAAGGGAAAGCTGAAGCTGATCATCCGTGGGGGCGTGGGTGTGGACAATATTGATGTGACCTATGCCGAGAGCAAGGGCATTGCCGTCCGCAATACCCCCTGTGCCAGTTCCGCCTCCGTAGCAGAGCTGGCCCTGGGCCATATGTTCGCTTTAGCCCGGTATATCGGCATTTCCAATGCCACCATGCGTGCCGGCCAGTGGAACAAAAAAGCATATGAGGGCACAGAGATCAGCGGCAAGACCTTGGGCCTGATCGGCATGGGCCGGATCGCTCAGGAGCTTGCCAAGCGGGCGCAGGCTCTGGGGATGCAGGTGGTATACACCTGCCGCAACGGTGAGAAAAAGGAATTGCCCCAGTATACCTACCTGCCTTTGGCGGAGCTGCTGAAAACCTCCGACTATGTATCATTGCACATTCCCATGCCGGCGGACCGCAAGCCCGTACTGGGGGAAGCGGAGCTTGCCCTTATGAAGCCCACAGCTTTTTTGATCAATACCGCCCGTGGAGGCGTGGTTGCGGAGGATGCCTTACTGAAGGCATTGAACGAGGACAAGCTTGCCGGGGCGGCCCTGGACGTATTTGAGGACGAGCCCACCGGCAATGAAGCCTTGTGCGCCCACCCCAAGGTATCCGTCACCCCCCATATCGGCGGTCAAACCGCCGAGGCCCAAAGCCGCATTGGCGACGAGATCGTTTCCATCATCAACGGGTTCTGAAGGCGATAGAAGGGACTGTCTCACTGGGTCAAACCGATTGTGTATGCTGTAGGGACACCCGTCCTTGGGTGTCCGGGACGTAAAAATAGCGCAAAATCTGCAAGAAATATGCGGATTTTGCGCTATTTCTATTTTGGCTGCGGTCACCTCGGGAGAGGTGACCCGACAAGGGCTGTTTTTTCGGTATTATTCATTTACCAACCGGATATAGGTTTTGGAAGAGTAGCCTATGATCTCCCGGTCTGCGTAGGTGATGCGGATCTTCAGCCATACGGGGTGGTTGGGATCGTCGGTATCGACGGTTTCCAGCACCGTTACGGGAGAGCCCAAAGCCTGCCGGACAAAGCTGCCAGGGTCTGCAGGGTCCATCAGCACCATATCATATTCCACACCCGGACCCACACGCAGATTCAGCCAGGAGGCAGGATCTTCGATCTGTACAAAGCCCATCACCGGCTCCTGGGAGGGGTTCTGCTCCGGCTGCTGAGGATCGGCGGGCTCCTCCTGGGGTACGGTCCCGTGTTCTGCCTGGGCCGGATCCATCCACTGTCTGCCTGTAAGCTTATAAGGGTCACGCAGGACGATAATGCGGATCAGATAGGTATTGAGCTTTTGGAAGAAGTCTGATACCGGGGTAGCATCCTGATCTTGGTCAGTATGGCTGACATAGTCCGAATCCAGGAGCTTCGTTTCGCCGGGTCCGGTAACACGAAAAACCTCGTAATTATAATAGGTCTCGGATCCCCCGTTGTAGGAATACACAGACTGATAGTAAGTCAGCAGGCACTGCTGGCCATCATACTCCGTCAGATATACAGCACTGTCGGAAAGCTCCTGGCTGTAGAGGATCACCGGATCACCGCTATCTATAATAATGATAAATATGTACCAGCTTCCGTCCTTCCGGCAGACACAGAGGTATTCTGTATTTTCCAGGTCAGAAACATCCACTGTGCAAAAATATCCGTCTGCATAGCCGTAATCAGCCAAATAGGCCGCCAATTCTTCCGGGAGGGTTTCTGCCGCAAATCCGGCAAACCGCCCGTTCAGATACACCCGGTTGCCGTCGATCCACAAATAGCCGTTTTCCGTCCGCAGCTCCATTTCCTCATAAGCGGACAAATGGGTCAGGGCGCAATGGGCCGTAACGGTCAATTCTCCACCCTTTACCTGGGCAATGATCACGCCGGTCCGGTCGTGACTGTCGGAGAATGCGTGGGAAAACCAGTTGCGGGCGTCTTCGATGGCGGAGTATTCGTCCAGCGTCTTCAGACTGTCATACCAGACATTCTCAAACTCCGGAACCAGGAAGATGGCTTCCTCCACACCGTCGCCGTCCAGATCCCGGCGAAGCATCTGCCGATAGCCGCTGTAGTTTTGGGCCAGGTAGGCATCCAAAGCTCCCAGCAAGCTCTCCTGGTAGATGCTGTCGTACACAGATTGCAGGTAGGCGACAGGCCGGGTAGTGATCTTTCGCATACCGATCTCGGCAAACCGCTGGTCCAGGTCCTGCTTGGTTCCCTGGGTGCCCTGGATATCTGCGACCAAGGTATTTTCTGTTTCCACAAGTGTCCCGTCTGCACCCTCTACATAAGTAACGGTGCCGTTATAGGAATAGGCGGTTTTCCAATCGCCGCCCTGCCACTGGTGATACCAATAGTTCATATGCTCCACCCAGGCAGACTTTCCGTCCACCTCGATATCAAAGCCGTCTCCCAGTCCGTTACACTGATAGAGCGCTCCGGTATCGTCTGTGTAGTAGGTGGGGCTGGACTGGGCAAAGCTGAAGCCGGCCTCCCGTTGGGGATACAAAGAAAAGATCAAATGATTGGTCCTTCCCAAAAGCACGTCCCGGTAGCCGTCCTGGTTATAGTCCGCATAAACCACCTGGGCCTGTACCAACCGCCAGGGCTCTTCCAGTTTTTCCTGCCGCAGCTCGGCATCCAGTCCGGCGCACAGCAAAGACATATCGATCTGTGCCAGAGCCTGATCCAGAAGCTTTTGAGGCATCTGCTCCTGTGGGGGCAAGGTCGTCTCTGCGGGTGCAGGCTGGGTGGTTTCTGCCGGTGCAGGCGGCACATACGCAGCAGGCTCCTTTTTGGCATGCCCGCAACCGGCCAGGCACACCAAAGCCAAAAGGAAAGCTATTGCGCGAAACAGAACTGTTTGTTTCATAAAAATCACCTCTTCGCCGTAAGTATATCACCTTATGGGAACAATAGCAACCTTAACGGAACAATATTCTGGAGTTTGCGAAAGATCATAGAAACTGCCCTTGCCAAGTTGCGTTCTGTGTGATAGAATACAATTGGCAATTGTCACAAAAAGGAGGACTTCTCTGTGAGAATATTAGTATGTATCAAACAAGTCCCCGGATCTACCAACGTAGAAGTGGACCCGATTACCGGTGTTTTGAAGCGCAGTGGCATTCCCAGCAAAATCAATCCCTACGATCTGTACGCCATTGAAACTGCCCTGTCCCTGACAGAACAGTTTGGCGGCACTGTGGACTGCATCACCATGGGCCCACCGCAGGCGAAGGCCATTATTGACGAGGCGGTTTGCATGGGCGTTCGGGGCGGAACTGTATTGTCCGATCGGAAATTCGCAGGGGCCGACGTGCTGGCGACCGCTTACACGCTGTCCCAGGGCATTCAAAAGGTCGGAAGCTATGATCTGATCCTCTGCGGCAAGCAAACCACCGACGGGGATACCGCCCAGGTCGGTGCCGAGCTGTCGGAGTATCTGGGGATCCCCAATGTGGCGAATGTTCTGTCGGTAGACGGCGTTCAGGATGGTAAGCTGGTGCTGACCGTGAATCTGGACGAGGCTATTGTTTCTCTGGAGATCGCCCTTCCCTGCCTGATCTCCATGGACGCCGACATCAATACACCGCGCTTGCCGTCCTATAAGATTCGCAAGACCCTGTCTGCCGATGCCGTCCGTTTTCTTGGCTTTGGGGATTTTGAGGATCAAGACCCGGAGCATTACGGCCTTTCCGGCTCTGCCACCCAGGTGGAGCGGATTTTCCCACCGGAAAAGGTCTCGGAGAAGCAGACGATCACCGGCGATGCTCAGACCCAGACAGATGCGTTACTGACACTGCTGGGCGCGCATAAAATGCTGTAAAGGAGGCGCGTGCGATGGGAAAGCTTGTTATTCACCACGAACGTATTACCCCGCAAAATGCATCGGAATTGGTTGCGCTGTGCCCCTTTGGCGCTATCTCCTATGAAACGGGTACGCTGGATATTTCCTCCGGCTGTAAAATGTGCAAAATGTGTGTCCGAAAGGGGCAGGGACTCATCACCTTTACCGAAGACAAAAAGGAAGTGGATAAATCCCTTTGGCAGGGCATTTGCGTCTATGCCGATTGCGCCGGGGGAACACTGCATCGGGTGACCTTTGAGCTGTGCGGCAAGGCAAAGGAGCTGAGCCTTGTTACCGGTCAGCCCGTATACGCCCTGGTGATCGGCTATCAGGTCCAGGCCTGCGCGGAGCAGCTGCTGCATTATGGCGTGGATAAGGTGTTTGTTTATGACCACAGTGCTTTTGCAAATTTCCGGATCGAACCCTACACCGCCGCTTTCTACGATTTTATCCAGCTACATAAGCCTTCCTCCGTCCTGGTAGGTGCCACCAACCTGGGGCGTCAGCTTGCCCCCCGGGTGGCGGCTCGCTGCCGCACCGGCCTGACTGCCGACTGCACCATGCTGGAAATGAAGGAAAACTCCGATCTGGTGCAGATCCGTCCCGCATTCGGCGGCAATATTATGGCGCAAATCGTCACCCCCAACACCCGTCCGCAGTTTTGTACCGTTCGGTATAAGGTGTTTGGAGAGCCCACCCCCTCGGATAAGTCCAGCGGTGAGATCGTAAAGCTGGCGGTTACCGAGGAAATGCTGGCCTCCGCCATCAACGTGCTTTCCTCCCGGGAAAAGCCCAAGGATGTGGATATCTCCGAAGCGGAGGTGATCGTTGCCGTAGGCCGTGGCGCGGCTTCGGAGTCCATGCGCGCCTACGCCCGGGAGCTTGCTGACCTTTTAGGCGGTGTTGTGGCTTGTACCAGACCCATGGTAGAAAGCAATCTGTTTGATGCCAAGCATCAGATCGGCCTTTCCGGCAGAACCGTCAAGCCCAAAATGATCTTCTGCCTGGGCATTTCCGGTGCGGTGCAGTTCGCCGCCGGTATGAAGGCTTCTGACTGCATCGTTGCGGTGAACACCGACCCGCAGGCACCGATTTTTGACATTGCCCATTATTGCGTGGTTGGCGATGTAAACGAAATTGTTCCCAAACTCATTCAAAAGATCAAGGGGGTATCCTGATGTATAACCGTGTAACCGAAGCGGATATTACCGCGCTGAAGGCAATTTGCGGAGAGACCAATGTGCTTTGCGGCGATGCTATCAACCCGGACTACGCCCATGATGAGCTGGGCGGCATCTCCCATATGCCGGAGGTGCTGGTTCGGGTCCACTCCACCGAGGAGATCTCTTGCGTTATGCGTCACGCCTGGGAGCGGACGATCCCTGTAACCGTGCGGGGCAGCGGCACCGGTCTTGTCGGCGCTGCCGTTCCCATTTGCGGCGGAATCCTCCTGGAAACGACCCCCATGAACAAAATTCTTTCCCTGGATGCCGACAATCTGACTGTTACCGTACAGCCAGGTGTGCTTTTGATGGAGCTTGCCGCTTTTGCCGAGGAAAACGATTTTCTCTATCCGCCGGATCCCGGAGAAAAATCCGCAACCATCGGCGGCAATATCTCTACCAATGCCGGCGGTATGCGTGCCGTAAAATACGGTGTGACCCGGGATTATGTCCGGTCCCTGACCGTCGTTTTGCCCAACGGTGAGATCCAGACCTTTGGTGCCGCAGTGGCAAAGAACAGCTCCGGCTACAGCCTGAAGGATATGATCATCGGCTCGGAGGGTACCCTTGCCATTATCTGCGAGGCAGTATTGAAGCTTGTCCCCCTGCCCAAGGTTTCCCTGAGCCTGCTGGTGCCCTTCCCGGATATGAAGCAGGCGATCGAAGCAGTTCCGCAAATCATTCGCTCCAAGGTAACCCCCACTGCCATCGAGTATATGTCCCGGGATACGATTTTGTTTTCCGAAACCTATTTGGGCAAAAAATTCCCCGACACCAAAAACGATGCCTATATTCTGCTGACCTTCGACGGCAATACCGAGGAACAGGTGGACCGGGACCTGAGTACTGTGGCAGAGCTTTGCCTGCAGTTGGGTGCATTGGATGCCTACATTGTGGATACGGAGGAGCGGAAAAAATCCGTTTGGTCTGCCCGCGGCGCGTTCCTGGAGGCTATCAAGTCCTCCACCACGGAAATGGACGAGTGTGATGTGGTCGTTCCCGGCAACCAGGTGGATACCTTCATCAAGTACACCCACCAGCTTGCCAAGGAATTTGGTGTCCGGATCCCCAGTTTTGGTCATGCCGGTGACGGCAATCTGCACGTGTACATCTGCCGGGATGCCCTGTCCGATGCGGACTGGGAGCAGATAAAGGCCGACTGCTTTGACCGGATGTACGAAAAGGCCGTGGAGCTTGGCGGCCTGGTCTCCGGCGAACACGGCATCGGCTATGCGAAAAAAGAATACCTGCGCCGTCAATACGGTCCTACGCCCATCGCCTTGATGCAGGGTATTAAAAAGGTCTTTGACGAAAAGAATATCCTGAATCCCGGAAAGGTCTGCTTCTGAGCCTTTCCCATAAAACGCATAGGTTTTTGGCAGTTTGCGGCGGGGTCATGACCCCGCCCGAAAACGGCAAGTTTTTAGAGGAATAAAACGGCCCGGTGGGAAGGTTTCCCACCGGGCTGTATCATTAATTTTGCTTGGAGAGTTCGACTTTTCGTGCATGCAGTCGCTCTAATTGGCGTGCATATTTTTCAAAATCTGAGTTTTGAATTCGGGTCTTTATTTGAAACACATTGTTGATCCGTTTTTCAATATGCGCATGAAAATTCGAGGTGTGTTTATCTTTATTTGTAACATAGCAATTGATAATTTCAGCAATTTCATTGAATGCCTGCTTCAACATGTTTAGTTTCTGAATATTATCGTATTCTGTGAAGAAAGCATAATTGGCCACATTGGTATTGCTGCCGTTGAATTGAATATCCCATTGGCCGTGCCCCAATCTGTTGCGAATCGTGATTGCTTCGGCGATATCAGAAAAGAAACTGCATACCGTGGTGTAGTACCTTTGCTCAACGCTTCCGTTAGCAAAGGAAGAGGTATAATCTGTAGCTGGGGCATAGGAAAAACCGTAGCTTCGGCAGACGGCTATGGAGAAGCTCTCTTTCCACTTTTGGTTCATTTCCTTATAATGGGGTTGATTGCTTCTGATGGTGGCAATTTCCTGATCCGTAAACGCAACGGATGAGTTTTCATAAAGCATCTTTAGCAGCCGTGCTTCAAACCAGGAACACAGCAGGAAAGTGTACAATCTCGTACATGCTTTCACTCTATTGGCAGTTGTTGCGATCTGCGTTTGATCTCGGTGCTTTTTTTCAAGCCAGGCTTTTTCGCCAATTGCCTGCTGTGCGGCAGCCTTCACCTGCTCCATCTCGCAGTCCAACAATTGAAGATTGGCTTGATAATGCCCATAGTAGTCACTTCTGTCCATATGATCAACTCCGGAAAAAAGAAAACTCTGCCCCCGAAAAAAATCGCACATTGCAATTTCTTTCGGCGGCAGGGTTCGAACCTGCGTGACTTTCTGATAGAAGCTCTCCCAATGCTGGTACATCCACTACCAGACTGTGTTATACCAATTACACCATCACCGCTAAAAAAAGTATATCATAATTCTTTTCTTTTTGCAAGTGGTACAGAAGACGGCTTGCGCATGACTGCAAGACAGGGGGAATCGCCTTGACGGGAGCAACGAGAAATGCTATACTAAACTCAAAAGGAGGAAAGCAGTATGTTTTGTTCTCAATGTGGAACCCAAGTGGATGATACCGCCCGTTTTTGCTATCGGTGCGGAAGCCCCGTTACGCAGGGACCCACTCCGTCCAATTCTTACCAAACCAACTATTCCCAGCCGGCTCAGCCCACATCGCAGCAACCTCCCGCTTCCGATGTAAAAGACAGGGTCAATATCGTCTACCCCGATGGTCACAGCGAAATCGGAGATCTGTACATTTCGGCTTCGGAAATCGTTTTTGTCAAAAAAAGCAAAACGGTGCTCGTCGCTTTTGGCTATGTGGGAAACCGCATGGAAAACGGACAAGAAGCACTGCGGTTGCGGGTTTCTGATATTGTCAGTGGGCAAAGAACAAGAATCGGCCTAAACAGAAATGTTTACCAAATAACCCTGCGAGACGGCAATACCTACCGTTTGTGTCTGAGCCATCCCGGAACGATTACTTACCTGGAAGGCAGATTTGGATGAACACTGCCTGCGCACCCTGCAAAAACCACCGGGGTGCGCATTTTTATGCTTCTCTAAATTTTGCGGTTTATTGCCCGGTATATGGGGGCGTTTGACTTTGGGCAATTTGCAAAAGGGCAGCCGGATTTTGCCTGTAAATTCTTTCGTATTCCGGGTTGTAGCCATACAAAAGGTGCGGCAGACGCTTTTTCAGTTCCACAGCAAATAAAAACGCGATTTTCCCGGAGTCAAAATACAATGTACAGGAATTCTTGCTGTTGAGACACCGTAGTTCCAGATTATAACTTGTCACGCCGTCCCCTGTGCTAATGTGCTAATAAAATCACCTCTTAATTATATTATATTATATTAATTTGTGAAAGAATTTCAACAGAATGTGCAAAAAATCCCTCTGCCGATTTCTCAGCAGAGGGATTGATTTGTAAAAAGCCCAGTTATTGCGTAAACGCAATGACCGAGCTCACTCGACATCTTATCTGACAGGCGGCCTGCAAGCAATCTGCTTACGATCCCCTACACTACGGTGTACTGTCCTCCGATGCACCTTCTTTATATCACGGTTTCCTAAACCCGTCAAGAAAATTTGGACGCAATAACAGATAATGCACAGGCTTGGCAACAAACCAGTCCTGTGCATTTTTCTGATGCAGAATGCTTTGCGCTTGTCAGCGATTTACATCAAACCCATGCACCAAATGACAATCAGTGCTGTCAGAGTAACAAGCGTATCAATTGTGATGCCGTAGAACATGGGTTTCAATCCGGCTCTTTTGAAGTCGGTAAGGCTGGTATTCAAACCGATAGCAGCCAGTGCCGTGACCATCAGAAATTTGCTGGCGCTCTTCATCATGCCGGAAACCGTTGCAGGGATCAAGCCGACGCTATTGATGATAGCAAGCAACAGGAATCCGCCAATGAACCATGGAATGATTTTCATCATGTTCACTTTCTTGCCATCCCCGGTGGCTTGCATTTCTTTCTTTTTCATGCGAACACCGATCCAGGCGAACACCAGCACGGTGGGAATGATAGCAATGGTACGGGTCAGCTTGACCATGGTGGCAAAGTCGCCGGCGGCTTCGGAAAAGGCATATCCGGAAGCCACCACGCTGGCGGTGTCGTTCACAGAAGTACCTGCCCAAATACCGTAGGCAATATCGGACATGCCCAGTGCCTTGCCCATCAGCGGATACAGTGCGATCATCACCATATCAAAAAGGA
>SVLB01000073.1 GCA_015068135.1 Oscillospiraceae bacterium
TGACGGCAGTACATGGAGCACTGATCCGTGATGAGGAACAGCACACGGTCGGGATAGCGGTGGGTCAGACCGGGGGTGGAGGAGTCCACGTCCTCATGCAGGGGGTCAGCCTCCTCATAGGGGGCAAACTCCAGCTCGGCGCTGGTGGGGATGGCCTGCTTGCGGATCGGATCGAAGGGATCGTTCAGGTCGATCAGGGACAGGTAGTAGGGGGTAATTGCCATGCGCAGCTTACCCAGGGTGGTAGCGACACCCTCCTCCTCTTCCGGAGTCAGGTTGATGTACTTCTTCAGTTCGTCCAGCGTCTCAATGCGGTGAGAGACTTGCCAACGCCAGTCATTCCACTGCTCGTCTGGGACATCGAGAAACAAGCCATTTTCTCTGCTTTTTTTCATCTCGGCAACACTCCCTTGCTATGATAGGCATTTGCGCATTCTTTTTTGAGCAAAGCAAACGCCAAAAGATAGTTCATATAACAGATCCGGTGTCAAGGCATCCCGCTGCGTCGGCATTGATCCAAACGGCAGACTGTCACGCACCGCATCGAAATCTCCCTGTTTCTTGAATCTTAGCACAGGTATTGACTTTTTTGATGCGAAGCATCATACTACCATTGTGAGAAACTTTCACAACGCTTCCGAACAGAAAGATTGGAGAAATGCCATGGAAACATTCAAGATCAAGGCCATTCTTGCGGCCGCGCAATATAAAAGTCTGTCCCGTGCGGCTGAGGCGTTTTCCTACACCCCCTCTGCCTTTTCCCACATGACAGCAGCGTTTGAAAAAGAGCTTGGTGTTAAGCTGTTTCACCGCCGCCCCAACGGGGTGGAGCTGACAAAAGAAGGACAGCTTCTTCTCTCTAAATTTGCTGCCATGCTGGACAGTGAGACGGAGCTGATGCAAACTGTTGCCGAGCTGACCGACAACAGAAGTTCGGAACTGCGAATCGCCACCTACTCCAGCATATCCCGCAATTACCTCTCCGGAATTCTGAAGCGCTTCAAAACCGCCCACCCGGAGATCCGCCTTTCTGTCACCGTGGCGGATAACCTTGTCGGCTGGCTGGACGAGGACAAAGCGGATATCGTCTTCGCTACTGCTCCGGCCTTTGGCTCGCATGAATGGTGTCTTATTATGGAGGATGAGTATCTGGCAGTAACACCCCAAAATATGCTGGGCGACCGGGATGTGATCACCCGGGAGGAGCTGTATGAATATCCCCAGATCTTCACCGATGACAAACCCCTGCGGGACTATTTTGATGTGTCGCGTTTCAAGGAGCTCACCTATTTCTGCTCCGAAGACGATCTCTCCTGTATCGATATGGTGCGCGAGGGACTAGGCATTGTTGTTTTGCCCTCGCTGGCACTGAAGGGAAATACGGCGGGCACCTCCCTTCTGCGTCTGGAGCCCCGTCTAAAGCGTCCCCTCGGCTTCGCTTACAGAAAAAACCTTAAAAAAGCTCCTGCACTTCACAACTTTATCCGGTTTATTAAAAAATAAAATAACAGCCCTTAAGTCAAAGAAAACCCCGCCAGCAAACTCCTTGACATCGCTTGATGTGCGGGAGGTCAATCATCCACCGGAACAAATCCCTGCAACCAATGTGGTTCCATGGATTTTGACTCTGCGGCATAAAAAAGGAATTGACACATAGGTCGTGGTAGATTTATGTGTCGATCATAATGGCAAAGAGCACCATAACGGTGTGTAACCACAGGGAAGAAACGCGAAAAGTACACCGCTTCAAGTCTACGGCACCGTGACGAGTGTGATTTATGGGGTTATTTATTGGATTACAACTCTATTCTAGTAAAAAGGCTTGACCAAGTGGTCAAGCCTTTTTTAATTGGGAGATCGTATAAAGATGTGTTTGATTTAAGAGAGCAATAAAACATTATGCCTGCCATTCCACATTGCCGTTGATGATGGTTGTATACGCTTTTCCACCAATGTGGATCAGTGGGTCTGCTGTCCAAATAACCACGTCTCCATCCTTGCCGGGTTCCAGGCTGCCCACTCGGTCAGCAATGCCGGTATGGGTAGCAGGGTTGATGGTGATCGCTTTCCAACCTTCCTCCAAAGGCAACCCTTCGGCCACTGCCAGACCAGCACACAAGGGAAGATAGCGAATCGGCGTAACAGAGGCATCGGTGATGATACTCACAGAAACACCGGCGTTGTGAAGCACGGCAGGGGTGGAAAAGCTGACGTTCTGAACCTCGGATTTTTGGGCTACATAGAATGCCGGACCAGCCAGTACAGGAAAGCCCTCTTTTGCCAAAGCATCGGCGATCAAATGACCGTCAGTGCAGTGGTCAATGGTCATACGAAGATCAAATTCTCGGGCAATGCGGATGGCGGTAAAAATATCGTCTGTGCGATGGGCATGGGCCTTCAAGGGAATTTCCTTCTTCAGCACAGGAATCATTGCTTCCATTTTACTGTCATAGGAAAGCGGATTTCCGTTTTCCTTTGCTTCCAGATAATGCTTGCACTTTTGCAAAAAATCACGAAGAAGGGCGGCAGTTCCCATACGGGTATACGGTGCCTTATTCATACCACCGTATACCTTTTTGGGATTATAGCCAAAGGCGCATTTCATGGCGATAGGGTGCTTGACCACCATATCGTCAGCCCGGGAGCCTGCGGTTTTGAACGCACCAAAGGTTCCGCCGATGATATTGGCGCTGCCAGGACCGGTGCAGACTGTTGTGATACCGCTTTGGGCTGCGATCTTCAACTGCTTGTGATTGGGATTAAAGCCGTCAATAACACGCATTTGAGGTGTGATCGGGTCGGTTTTTTCATTGTGATCTCCCACTTCGGGCGTAGGATTGGACATTCCTATATGGCAATGTGCCTCCACGCAGCCTGGAGTCACTAAACGACCGCCTGCATCAATAACCCGAGCAGCAGAAGGGGGAGTGATATCGCACCCCACAGAGACGATCTTGCCGTCGTCACCAATGAGAATACAGCCGTTCTCAATGTCGGGACCTGCCATGGTCCGAATACGACCATTTCTGATAAATAACATAGCTTATAACCCCTTTATATGTTTATATGTTTGCATGGACTTTCTTATATTTTACCACACCACATACTTTTTGTAAATGATAGATGCAAACTAATGAGTCCTAAGTTGACACAAGCAGAATGCTTTGTCACTTTCGTGTCAAAGAACCACTTTATCCAGAAAATCCATATAAACCCCTCACTGTTTTTCTGCTTTAGTTGAAGTGTTAACGTATCCGCACAATTGCGCCCACAACCAATGCTAACACGAGCAATGCAATCAACACCAGTTTTTTTGAACCCTTATAACGTTCTCTGACACAGTTGTTTTCTTCGAAAGTGTCATTTTCGTACACATCTTCGAATTCGCCATAATCCGAATCTTCATCGAAACAAAGGTCTTCCGCATCCTCTTCCTCTACATCAAGGGTCGTGTATGCGCAATCAAAGAATCCCGACCTTGTTGTCCCGAGCAATCTGCCGTTCTTAAAGTGTACATCCCCTAAAAATGCGTCGTAAGATGTGATGTACTCGTTGTTTCTGTCGGTGAATACCTCTTTTGCAAAGACGCCGGGACGGCTCCGCCCTGCGTATGTTCCGTCTTGGTCAAAATACACTCGTGTGTCACCCAATAGCCCCGGACGGCTCTTCCCGATCGTCCGGCCAAGCTCGTCATAGTAATAGGTCATTCCGAACAACCCGGGTCTGCTTTTGATTCGCTTTCTTGCCATACACTCCCCTCCTCTTGGGGTAATCATAGCAAGCAAACCGTCCAAAAAATCGGTCTGTTAAATCAAAATTCCATTACAATGATCAATCTCGTGCTGGATGATCTGCGCCGGCCAGCCGGTAAAGGTTTTGATTCTGGTCTGGAACTGTTCATTTTGCCACTGTACCTTGATGGTCTGATAGCGCTTGCACTTGCGCGGGCCACCCAACAGGGACAAGCACCCCTCTTCCGTTTCGTAAGGGCCTGTCCGATGATGTGTGTTTGCCTGAGTTCGTTTACTCTGCCTATCATCATGCCGCTAGCGAGAAAAAGACGCTTGACATTTACCCCTTTACGCCCCATACTCTAGCTGAAGGTTTCAAGACATTTATCCACGGAGAGTTCTCCAAGCTGTAAAGAAGAGGGATGTGCCGAATATGGATCGGATAGAAGCGCTGTTAAAAGAATACGAACCGACCATGCTGGAGCATTGGAAGTGGCTCCACGCTCACCCGGAGCTGTCCGGGCAGGAGGCGGGGACGGCGGCCTATGTGGCGGCCCGTCTGCGAGAGATGGGGCTGGAACCCCGGGAACAGGTGGGAGGCCACGGTGTTGTGGCGCTGATCGAAGGAGCTAAACCGGGTCGGTGTCTGGCCTTACGGGCGGACATGGACGCGTTGCCCATTCAGGAAAAGTCGGGGCTGCCCTTTGCCTCCCAAAATCCCGGCGTGATGCATGCCTGCGGTCACGATGCCCACACGGCCATGCTGCTGGGTGCGGCGTGGGTGCTGAATGAAATGAAGAACGAGCTTTGTGGCAGTGTGAAGCTGATCTTCCAGCCTTCGGAGGAGACTTCTGACAACAGCGGGGCAAAGCGGATGATCGAAGATGGTGTGCTGGAGCAGCCCAAGGTGGATGCCATCATCGGCCAGCATGTGAATCCCAAGCAGGCCACCGGTGTGGTGACCACGCTGGAGG
>SVLB01000035.1 GCA_015068135.1 Oscillospiraceae bacterium
GAGAAGTTTTGCTTTGGATTTTTGCGCAGACGACGAAGGCTTGCTGGCGCAAGCCGAGAAGGATAAGGAAAAATACAAACAAAAGAGCCGCTGTGGGGCTGCCGGTGTTCAACTCCCCTCGGCTTAGGATGATATATATGAAACAGTTACTAATCATAGTTTTATGTCTTTGTATCCCCTTTTGCATCTGTGGCTGTCAAGCAGAATCTCAGGCACAGATCGTCGCCACCACTCTGCCGGTATATGAGTTTACCCAGTCTCTTTGTGAGGGTACTGGTCTTTCTATAGAAAGACTCATCACCCAGGAGGTCTCCTGCCTTCACGACTTTTCTCTGCAGACCCATCAGATGCGTATGCTTGAGGGGGCTTCCGTCGTGGTGATCTCCGGTGGTGGGCTGGAAAGCTTTTTAGACGGTATACAGCTTCCCGGGACTGTGATCGATGCATCTTCTCAGACGGTACTGCACTGTACCGAGCATACCCACGAAGGACATGACCACGAACACGACCCCCATTACTGGCTCTCTCCCGACCATGCCAAACGCATGGTACTGACCATTACCCAAGGGCTGATCGCCAAGTACCCGGAACACAAAGGTCAGTTGGAAGCAAACAGCCTTGCGCTGCTTGAAAAACTGGATGCCCTCGACGCTTACGGAAAAGAGGTCCTCCGAGACCTTAGCTGTCGAAAACTGATCACCTTCCATGACGGATTCTCCTATTTTGCGGAACACTTCGATTTGCAGATCCTTCACAGCATGGAGGAGGAAGCCGGAAGTGAGGCTTCCGCTAAGGAGCTGATCGAACTGATCGGTCTGGTAACCGATCAGCAGCTTCCCGGAATCTTCATTGAAAAAAGCGGCAGCGATTCTGCCGCCAGGATCATTTCTGCCGAAACCGGCACAGGCATTTTTACTTTGGATATGGCCATGGCCGGAAACAGCTATTTTGAAGCCATGTATCATAATATCGACACCGTAAAGGAGGCATTAGGATGAATATCGGTTCTCACGGGGGATCCTGCGGCCATTCCTGCTGTCTCCGCCTGCAGGGACTGTCCGTAAAAATCGGAAACGACCCCATTTTATCCGGAGTGGATCTTCACGTCCACTGCGGTGAGCTGGTGGCTCTGATCGGTCCCAACGGTGCCGGCAAAAGCACCTTACTAAAGGCCATTTTGGGTCAGATCGAGCATGATGGCATTATTGCCTTTTCCGTTCCCGGTCAGCGCACCCGGAAACCTAAGATCGGCTATGTTCCCCAGTCGCCGGTCTTTGATCCCGGAGACCCCGTAACCGTTGCGGATCTATTCGCCTGCTGTATGAGCAAGCGTCCCGCCTTTTGCGGTCTGTCTAAAGCGATGCAGGAAAAGGTTTTGGAATGTCTTGCACGTGTCCACGCCCAGGACCTGATCCACAAGCGTGTAGGTGTGCTCTCCGGAGGTGAGCTGCAAAGAGTACTGCTTGCCTTGGCTTTGGAGCCTCTGCCAAACATTCTGATTTTGGACGAGCCCTTGTCCGGTGTGGATGTGGAGGGCATGGAATCTTTGATGGATATGCTCGATGAGCTTCGGGAGACCTATGACCTCTCCATTTTAATGACCACCCACGATTTTGCCAGCCTTCCCAGGTATGCCGATCAGGTGATCCTTATTGATCATAAAGTTGTCTGTCAGGGTAAACCTTTGGAGGTGTTGGCTTCCCAGGACTTCACCCGGGTTTTCAACCGGAAAGGAGGCGGAAGCTTTTGAGTCTTTGGTATTGGTTCTGTGATCTGCTTCCTATGGATATGCTCCACTGGGATTTCATGAAAAACGCGTTTTTGGCAGTCCTTCTCATGGGTCCGCTGTTTGGTCTGCTGTCGCCTATGATCGTTACCGGACGTATGAGCTTCTTTTCCGATGCTTTGGGACACTCTGCGTTTACCGGCATTGCCATTGGCTGTATCTGCGGCGTGGCGGCGCCCACCTGGGTCGCTGTGATTTTTGCCGTATGCTTTGCCCTGCTGTTTTCCTATGTAAATCATCGGAGCAATCACGCGGCAGATACCCTGATCGGCGTA
The DNA here is from genome assembly GCA_015068135.1 of Oscillospiraceae bacterium. Lineage (GTDB taxonomy): Bacteria > Bacillota > Clostridia > Oscillospirales > Oscillospiraceae > Faecousia. Next base: position 2,062 of record SVLB01000035.1, read on the forward strand.
TTCTCCAGCACCGCTGTGGCCCTGGGCATTTTCATTGCCACCCTTGGCGGTGACAGTTTCACAAAATATAACAAATACCTGATCGGAGATATTCTATCGGTTACTCCCGGCGAGATCGGTATGCTTCTGCTTCTTTTGCTGGCAGCCTTGGTCTTCTCGTTCCTTTGCAGTAACCGGCTGACTCTGACTGCGGTACATCCCCAGCTGGCAAACTCCCGCGGCGTAAAAACCGGCACAATCCAAACGGTTTTCACGGTAATGATCGCCGTGGTGGTCACTTTGGCTATCTCCTGGGTCGGACTTTTGATCCTCAATTCCCTATTGATCCTTCCCGGTGCTTCTGCCCGGAATATCGCAAAAAACACCCGGCAGTATCATGGATTCTCTATTGTATTTGCTTTGCTGGCCGGTGTACTGGGTCTGATGATCTCCTATTGGGCCGGTGCCTCTGCCGGTGCCGCCATCAGCCTGATTTTGGCTGTTATTTTCGGTATCACCTTTACGCTAAGAAAGGTCAGGGCCTGATATGGAAACCGTGAATATGAAGATCATCGCAAGGATCCAAAGCGATTTCCCCACGAAATTCGGCATTCCCAGGCAAAGCGGTCTTGTGGACTCTCTGCGCTCCACTATCATTTTTGAGCCGGAATACCGCAATGCCGATGCCCTTCGGGGAATCGAGGATTTTTCCCATATTTGGCTGATATGGCAGTTTTCCGAAGCCGTTCGGGAGGACTGGTCTGCTACGGTTCGTCCTCCAAGGCTCGGTGGAAATACACGGCTGGGTGTATTTGCCACCCGTTCCCCATTCCGTCCCAATGCCATCGGGCTATCCAGTGTGCGGCTGCTAGGCACGGAAAAGACACCCCAATTCGGAACTGTGCTTCATGTTGCCGGGGCTGATCTTATGGACGGAACACCCATTTTTGATATTAAGCCCTATATTCCCTACGGAGATTGCCATCCGGAGGCCTCCGGGGGCTTTACAGACAGTGCAGACAGCTTTTTACTGAACGTGGACTTCCCTGCCCCCTTGCTGGAGCAGCTCCCTGCAGATAAGCGCCAGGCAGCTATAGATGTACTGTCTCACGACCCCAGGCCGTCCTATCAAAGAAAGCCCGAGCGGATCTACGGCATTCGTTTTGCCGGTTTTGATATTCGTTTTTCTGTAAAGGACAATCAATTAACTGTATGTGAACTTAAGGAGGAAACCCCATGATCGCAAAATATCTACGATTTCCCGGTGGAAAGGCCAAGGCACTGACCTTTAGCTACGACGACGGTGTTGAGCAGGATGTACGCCTGGTGGAGATTTTCCGTAAGTACGGAATGCGCGCCACCTTTAACATTAATGCCGGACAGTTCTCTGCGGAGGGTACCGTTCATCCGGAAGGAAAGATCCACCGGAGAATGACCGAAAAGCAGGTGCGTTCCACTTACACAGAAGATGTCTGCGAGGTGGCCTGCCATACTTATAATCACCCCATGCTCACCGATTGCGCCAGCGCAACCGTGGTAGATCAGGTGATCTCTGACCGGAAGGCTCTGGAAGGACTCTTCGGTCGTCAGATCCACGGCATGGCCTATCCCTTTGGTCCCACCGACGACCGGGTGGTACAATGCCTGAAGGACTGTGACATTTGGTATTCCAGAACCGTAGAGTCCACCGAAAAGTTCAATATGCCCAAGGATTGGCTTCGTCTCCCCGCCACCTGTCATCACAGAAATCCCCGGCTTATGGAGCTTGCTCAGCAGTTTTTGGATCTTCAGGTCAATAAGCACGGTCCAAAGCTATTCTATGTTTGGGGTCATGCCTATGAGTTTGAGGAAAAGGACAACTGGAATGTGATCGAGGAATTCTGCGAGAAAATGGCTGGGAAAGAGGATATTTGGTACTGCACCAATATGGAGCTGTATCTGGCATGGAGGGACTATACACGGCTGGAAAGCTCTGCTGACGGTCACTTGATCCACAATCCCAGTCCCCGTACCGTTTGGATCGCAGACAGTCAAAACAAGGTGTACAAAATCGGCCCGGGAGAAACCATTACTGTATAATACGGAGGTAAGCTTATGGAGCAGTTTTTTGAACCTGCAAAAACCCTTCCCGTTTACGGAAGCTATGACACGGTAGTTGTTGGCGGCGGCTTTGCCGGTGTTTCCGCGGCTTTGGCTGCGGCCAGGGGCGGAAACAAGGTCCTTTTGTGTGAACGGATGTTTATGCTGGGCGGTTTGGGCACTGCCGGTCTTGTCACCATTTATCTTCCCCTTTGCGACGGAATGGGTCACCAGTTAAGCTACGGAATTGCCGAGGAGCTTCTGAAGCTCTCCATTCAGCGAGGCTATGAGGCAGAGTATCCCCAAGCCTGGTTGGAGGGCGGCTCCCTGGAGGAACGGGCTGCAGAGCGGTATCGGGTACGCTACAATGCCGCTGCCTGCGCCATTCTTTACGAAAAGGCCTTGCTGAAAGCCGGTGTGGAGCTTCTTTACGGAACCACCGTCTGTGATACCTGCGTATGTGACGGTCAGATCACCCATCTGATCATCGAAAACAAGTCCGGGCGCAGTGCCGTCAAGGTGGGTAATGTGATTGACTGCTCCGGCGATGCAGATGTGTGCAAACAGGCAGGAGAAGATACTGCTGTATTCGGTCAGGGAAATATCCTGGCTTCCTGGTATTATTTCTGTGACGAGTCCGGGTATCAACTGAAGCTGCTGGGCTTCTGCGACAATCCCGATGCCGAAAAAACAGAGGCCGAAAAGCTGGCGGATAGAGGAAAGCGCCGATATGTGGGCTTGGATGCCAAGGAGCTTACCGAAATGGTGGTGGATTCCCACGACAATCTTCTGCGTCACTATTTGGGTCAGGAAAACCTCTCCCCTACCCACATGATCGCAACCATTGCCAGTATCCCCCAGATCCGAATGACCCGTAGGATCTGCGGTCCTACAACGATGGATAAATCCGACGATCACAGAAGCTTTGCGGATTCTGTGGGCATGTTCGGTAACTGGAAGAATAAATTCCGGGGCGAAGCCTACGAGCTTCCCTACTCCTGCCTATATGGCAAGAAGATCAAAAACCTTGCTACTGCCGGTCGAAGCATCAGCGTCACCGACACTATGTGGGATGTGACCCGGGTGATCCCGGTCTGTGCCGTTTCCGGTGAAGCCGTAGGTACTGCGGCGGCATTGGGACAGAATTTTGCGGAGGTAGATATCGCCACCCTGCAAGCCACCCTTCGCAAAAACGGCGTAAAACTACATTTGGAGGAAGTTTTATGAGGATTCTTTGTATCGGAAACAGCTTTTCTCAGGACTCCACACGGTATCTGCATCAGATCGCCCGAGCCAACGGTGAAAAGCTTAGTGTATGTAATCTGTACATCGCAGGTTGCAAGCTGGATAAGCACTACCGGAATATGCTCTCTGAAGAGAAGGCCTATGATATTCAATATAACGGCCATCATACCGGCTTTAAGGTCTCTTTAAAAGAGGCGCTTTTGAACCGGGATTGGGATGTGGTCACCCTACAGCAGTTTAGCGGCAGCAGTGCAAGACTGGACACCTACTACCCTTACATAACCGAGCTTGCGGCCTATGTCCGCAAGCTGGTACCCCAGGCCAAGCTTTTGGTCCATCAGACCTGGGCTTACGAGGATGGCAGTGAGCGGCTGTTCAAGCTGGCAAAATTCCAAACCGCCGCTGAAATGACCGAAAAACTGGTAGCCGCCTATGCCCATGTGGCAAAGGATATTCAGGCAGACGGGCTGATCCCCTCCGGTGAGCTGTTCCACAAGCTTTTGGCCTGTGGTATTCCCTCTGTTCAGCGGGATACCTTCCATGCTTCCCTGGGACTGGGACGGTACGCTTTGGGTCTTCTTTGGTATCATGTACTCACGGGAAAGAGCGTGATGGACATTGATTACTGCGACCTGGACGAGCCCATTACCCCCGAGGAAATGCAGATCTGCAAAACCTGCGCAGAGTCCTTCGCACCGATCTTCTGACCCTATAACAAACGGACGCCATCAATGCCAAAGGCAATGATGGCGTCCCAGCTTTTCAAAAAACTCTTTTTTGAAAAGCTGGCAGAGGTCAAAGGAGCCGCAAAGACAAGCAAACCGGACTCGTCGGCGTACATAGGTACGGTAGAGTCCGGTTTGCGCAGTAAGTCAAAATGTCTTGCGCAGCAAGCCTTTCAGGGTCTTAAGAAGAACGGATTGCCACGGCCACAAGTGGCCTCGCAATGACGCTGCTTTCTTTTTCCATTCACACATATTTTGACGGTTTGCGGCTTTTTTGACACTCTGGGACGCCATCAATGCCAAAGGCAATGATGGCGTCCTTATTTTAGTAATACAAGCTGCGGATCACAGCTTCGCACTGGGCGGCATTCATACCACATTGGATATCCGGGTGATACAGCAGCTTCAGAAGCAACCAGTCCACCTTGGTCGGCTCCTGGGGTGTGGAATAGCCGGCATAGATCAAACTGTCTTCCCGCAGCCAGGTATCCTGCACCGGGCCAAGACCGTTATAGATCTCCTCCTGAAGCACAGAATTACGGATATACTGGGCAATATCCGAACGGACACAAATGGTGGCATCGTAGATGCGGTTCATGTCGTCATACCAGAAGGTCACTCCACCGTCCATTCCAACAAAATTGGACCCCAAAATGGATTTGAAGTCTGATCCCGGGCAGAAGAAAATGTCCAGATTTGTCTCATAAATACCGGCAGATTCCCGAATCCCGGGGAAGCCGGGAATTTGATTCAGCTTGTCGCAGAACGCACTAAAAAGGGCCAGATCCTCCTGGGTGGGGCTGCCCGCAATGCTGTAGCAAATGGGCTGCGCCCATTTTTGTACCAGGGAGGCATTGCCACCGCTACTAAACTCGGCATCCAAAACGACCTCGTTATACCATCTGATTACATCGTCCACGGAAACACCGGGAATATAGAGTGCGGAATGCTCGGTCCAATTCAGGATCGCGTCAATCCCCCACCCGGTAACCACCGCCTCCATCGGGGATAGCATTTCCTGGATAGCATTGATCTGGGCTTTGTTAAAATCCGCAATCCGCTGACAAATCAATTGCAGCATCGACTGCATGGAATGGCTGACTGCACCGGTCTGCACAACTGTGTTATCCCGAAGCTTAATAAACACAGATGCATTCACAGGAATCGTGCCGTATTGCAGAATATCAAAGTGATTAAGGCTCAGAGAGTATTCTCTTCCCATTTCCAAATCCCGTCCATCCAGGGATCTGGTGATGCAGGTATCTTTGCCCTGCAGATTTAAGGTAAAGCCGGCGCTTTCAATCTGCTCAAGGACCATTTCATCGCCATAAAATACCCCTTTGTACCCAAAGCCCGTTTTGCCGGTGCGTAAGCTCACCTTGGTGATGGACAGATAGAACCGGTGGAAGGTAAATCCTTCGCTGGTTTCAACGGCCATATACCGCTTGGCCGTGGTATACCGATCGGACTTGAACTGCCGTACCGGGACTACGGCTTTGCCGTTTTCATCCAAGCAGGAGAAAATGCCCATTTTGTCACAGGTATAGCCGTCCGTAGATGAATCCATACCGTAGACCCGGTAGCCGTTGGTGCGAATGGTACCCGTCAGATCAAAGCCATTGAGGTCAATATACAGATCTTGCTTCAACGATACATCAAATTGGGTATCCTTTGTGAGGATCACGCAGTCATTTCCCAACGCCCCACAACGGGCGCAAAGGCCATTGATATAGCTATGTCCCAGAGCCGGAACTTCCGTCTGTTCCACCAATGTCAGGTTGCAGATCCGGCAAGCGCTGCCATCAGAAATGCCGGTTTGGGTGCAGGTGGGAGCTGTTCCAGGAACTGTGACCGGAGGATGGCGCATTTCTCCCATATCCGCAACAATGCTGGTGAAAGAATAACCGTAGGCGGTTTTAGCCAGATCGGAGGTAATCCGAATCCGGAAGGTATCGCCGCTGACAGTTATCGTCTTGCCGGCCGCACCGGTATCGGTATATTTACCGATTTGTTTTCCCTCACCATCATACAGATACAGATAGTCGTAGTAGTTTTCTACCTTTGTGCTCGGGCTGAAGGTGATGATCAAAGACTGTGCACCGGGATAGGTAAAGGTCTTTGTTTCGTCGAGGTAATTTCCGTAATCGTGCGTACTTTCCGGATAGAGGCTGCGATCGAGCGTTATCTTTCCGCCCTCGTGGACATAGGCCGTAAACGCTGCATCCCTGCCAAGGATTCTTACCTTTACCTGGGTTTTTCCGGGTGCGGAAAGGTCAGCAAATGCGCTTTCAATGTCTGCTTTGGTAAATTCGACAGGTTCTCCGCCTGCCAAAGATCCTCTCAGGTGTATCCCTTCCAGATCAACAACGCCATCAACGGAACAGCACAGTTCATCGGGAACTTTCACGATCTCAAGCTGCAGCAAAAAAGCTTTCACTTGCTCACCGCAGGCCACGCAGTGATAATAGTACACACCATTTTGGATAGATAGCTGCGTCAAATAATGCCAAAGAGCATTTTGCAAAGCGTCGTTATCAGAACCAATCTCCATTTCTTCCCAGGCCGCGACCGTCCCGTAAAAATTGACAACGGAAATACTGTCACAACCGGAAAATGCACCGGATTCAATAGAAGAAATCGTGCTCGGCAAAGAAATTTCCGTCAGTCCGGCACAGCCGCTAAACGCATTTTCGCCGATACCCACGACCGTGTTACCGCCAAGGGTTTGAGGAATCATCAACGTGCCAATGGCTTTCCCATCGTAACCGGTAATGATGGCATAGCCGTTGACCAGCTCATATTGCAGAAGGTCCGCAGAAAGAAGGTCCGACTGGTCGCACATTGTGCAGAAATGATCCTCATATTTGTGCAGAATAACGGCATCAGTACCGATTGCTCCGCAACGGTCACATACAGCAGTTGCCGTGCAGGATTCCCCTGTCCAAAGGTGGCCCAGAGGCGCAACCATAACCTGCTCCTGCAAAACCATACCGCAGATCTCACAGTAGCTGCCCTCAGATAGTCCCCCGGTTGTACAAGTAGCTGTTCCGGGAATCGTAATGGGGGGATGATAGATTTCACCCGTATCGGCCCAAATACTGCTAAAGGAATAGCCATAAGCAGTTGTCCGGCCGTCAGAGGTCAGTTTGATCTGAAACGTATCTCCGGGAATGGTCAAGGTCAGGTCAGCGGCCGCTGTACCCGTATACTTTCCGATCTGTGTACCGTTTCCATCATATAGGTACAAATAGTCGTAATTGCTCTCGACCTTCGTGCTTGCGCTGAAGGTAATCTTTAAAGAAACCGCACCGGGATAGGTAAAGGTTTTGGTCTGATTCACATAGTTTCCGTATTCATGGGCACTTTCCGGGTACAAGCTGCTGTCAACAAGCACAATGATCTTCTCATGCCCATCAGCGAAAGAAACGGTATCCGATGTTGCTTCCGCAATGGGTAACACGGAAAGGGCCGAAAACACCAGCAAGCAGAAACAGAAAGCTGCCATAAGAAAACGCTTCATAAATACCAACCCCCTTCTATTGTTGAAAAGTATTCACACGAAATAATCACACCATAAAGATAGCATATTTAGCTGTCATTTGCAACACAAAATAGGAAGGATGCAATCATTGACCGCCCCGGGCGACTATTAGTCGCCCGGGGCTCTACCACACAATTCCGGTAATGATCATGCATTATTCATCACTGAGTAGTGGATCAATGTTCCAATGGGTCATGGTTTCCCGGTGAGGCTGGCACATGGTGCGCAAAGCGGTAATTTGTGACTCGGTAAACTTATCCAAAGTATCGCAGACCTTCTCTAGCATGGTCTTCATGGAGTAGCTGACCTGGGAAGATGCAATACGGGTACCGTCTTTTAGTTCCATGAACGCCCAGGAATGAACATTCGTTGTACCGTAGTCGGGAATAGAAAACTCCTTCAAAAGCAGGGAATATTCCCTGGAAGAATCCAGCTTGCTACCCTCAAGAGATTTTGTTTCCACTGTTTCATTGCCATCCAGGTTCAGACTGAAGCCAAAGCTGGAAATCTGCTCTTTCACACGACTGTCGCCGCAGAATCTGGCTTTGTAGCCAAAGCCGGTATCCTTTGGCCGCAGGCTGACCTTCACGATCCCAAGGTAAAATCGGTGTGCGGTGAATCCAGTCTCATCTGCAAGCACCATATACCGGCGGATAGCCCCGGTCACATCGGTCTTGAAGTGTCCGGATACCGCGCAGGACACGGTACCGGTGACCCGGCCCTCAGGAAGTATATAGGTATCGGAGGAATTATCCATCAGATACAAAGTCCCTACGCCGCTGATATTTCCAGTCAGCGTCTTTCCATTCAGATCCATGTAGAGATCTCCGGAAAGGACGATATCCTCTGTTACATCCTTCATCAGCTTCACATAGCCGCCCTGAGAAGCGGTCACTGCCTCCTGAAGGGTATCATAGCCGGAGCTGACGCCGTCAACGGTCACCCGTGCCGTCTGAAACTGACTCAAGCTGAACCGGAAGACACCCTGATAGCCCATGGGGATCAGGATATCATCGCCCACCACCAGTGCAGAGTCGGGGTTACCGGAAACAGCAATGGTTTTCAGCACACTGGGGTTTGCAAGATCAGATATATCCACAATATGTATCAGGCCGTTGATCCGGTCAGAGGCAATCAGAAGATTTCCTGCAATGGTGGGTCTTCCGGAGAATACTACATCCGGGTCCCGACCGCTGATGATGGATGTAGGATTTTCTTTCGTGATGTCGTAGATATAATAGCCGCCCAAATTGCCGTTTGCAATATTCCGGGTACAAAGGACATGATGGTCATATCCGGGTACATTGCCGGTCATGCCGCCGGTCATGATGGCCGCGCCATTGGAGGTCCAATAAGACACCTGGGTGGGCAGGCTACCCGCTTCCTCCCCGGAAAAATCAAACCACCAGCTTTTGCCGGACTCGGCATAGATGCCCAGATACCTTCCGCCTGCCATCTGATTCAGGATATTATGATGGTACATCTGAGAATTGGCTTTTACTTCAATAAGGCTTGCCGTAGGCACTGTAGTGGAAAGGATCTGTCCGTAGGTGGAATCGCACTGGATCAGCGCATATTTTCCCAAGGGAGAAAGGCGCACATGGCGCACCACACCACGGTTGGATCTATATCTCCAGCTTTCTACGGCGGACAAGCCGTCTTCAGACAGTGTATAGGCTGCAAGTCCACCGCCGCTTTCCGCACAGTACATGGTGTCTTCATGGATCTGCACATCAATTGTCAGATCCCCGGTGGGAAGCTGTGCCAGAAGCTTCAGTTCCCTATCCAGCACCAGCACGCCCTGCTTGCCGGCGGCAACATAGTATTTCCCGTCATGGAATACCACCGTATATGCCTGGCCCAAGGTTCGGTATTGAGCAAAACGGTCCAGGCCAACCGTATCGGGATCCATATCGTAGAAGCTGCCGTCATTCTCCGCAATTTCTACTGTCTGGCTTTTTTCTTCGGGTGTGAACAGATAATCGGCTAATTTTTCACCGTCGTAGATGTGCAGATCGGTCAGAATACTTGCCATATACAGCACACCGTCTTCCACAGCAATGCCTGCAATGGGGCTTTGCCGCTGTACGGACTGGTCATACGGGAAAATATTGACACGACCGGAGTAGTAGGCCTCCTTCAAAGAATCGGAGGTCACCACAATATGTCCCAGGCGGATGGGAGCCTTGGGATCGGTCACATCCAGCACATATACGCCGTTATAGGTATTGAGGAAATAGGCATAGTATCTACCCTGCTCCTGGGCAACTTCTACATGCCAAAAATCGTTATCGGCATAGTAGTAACGCCCGTCGATCTTGGTGGAGGACAGCCACTTGGGAGCTGTAGGATCGGTCACATCGAAGATATCCACGCCGTTGCCCATGCCCAGCTTCAGATCAGAAAGGAGGATTTCCTCGGTTTTGGAAGAACTGACATTCTCCGTTACACCCAAAGGATTCTGACCGGTGGCCGCATACAGATAGGTCTTATCCCCCTGGTTGAGGATCGTTACACCGTCACCCTTACCAGTGAGGTTTGCGGTACCCAGGTACACAGGGTTTGCAGGATCCGTTACATCATACATGGGAATTGCGCGCTCGTTCCAGCAGCCTGCATACAAAATCCCGTCTGCCACCTCGCAGGACTGGGCAGTTCCGCAACGGACGATGGCGCATTGCACGGGATCGTTCACATCCGTAATATCCACGATCTCCACACCGTACTGGCGGTTGGCAATATAAACATAGTTTCCGTAAGCGGCAACACCTGTGGCCATTTCCACGGAATCATAGCGGGAAACCAGGGTGGAGTTCGCAGGATCTTCGATATTGACCACATAACAGCCGTTTTGCCGGGAGGAGATAAACACATGCTTTCCATCACCCAGCATAACGATCTGCCGAATGGAAGATCCCATATCCGGAAGATTGCCCAAAACCTCGGGATGCTGATAATCGGAAACATCGGTAATGGTCAGACCGGAAGGGCCGATGGAATAGATCAGGTTATCCACCTTCACCAAGTCCTTAGTCTTACCTACCAAAGTTTCTCCCGTATCTTTGATGGTTATATCCGCAAATTCCTCCAAAAGCCAAGGTCCGCTTTCCGAAGACATGGAGGCAAAGCTGTCAGACTTTCTGTTTTCAAATTTGGCCTCTGCCAACAGTACGTCACCGCTGACGGTCACAGACTGAAGGTCGGTGATCTCCACGGGCATATTGTATCTCGTCCACTGGACGGGAACATAATAGGTCATTTCTATGGTTTTGCCCATGTTCAAAGTAATCGTCACGGGAGTGCAAGCAGTTTCTGCCTTCATTGCGAAGGAGAACAGCAGCCGATCACCGGAGGTTGCCAAATCACAATTTGAGAGATCCACAGTCTGCGTGGCTGTCAATTTCTTGGCGGTAGTTAAGCCGTTCACGGAGATCTCCGACTCCGTTCCTTCAAATAAAGAGAAGAAATCATATGCTTCTTTGTAGCCAGCCTCAAGAATCCTCTTGGTGCTGGGAAGGGTAGAAATATCCGTATTGTTAAAATCCATAACCTCAAATACCGCTACATCCAGCGTCTGCTTTTCGTATCCATAGAACAGGCCCACCCGGTTGGGGGTTACAGAACCGGCATTCACGGGAATGTAGAATTCTGTCCAAAGATTTCCCACTGTTTGTTTGACAAAGCTTGCCGCAGTGCCCGTACTGTCACTGCTCCCAACGCCCTGCTGATACAGATAGGGACGGAAAGACCCCTCCCCATCCTCGGCAGAAGCACGAACGATCAGATGAAGCAATACCGCATCTTCCGGCTGAATGTTTTCAAACAAGCCCCATCCCTTTGAATAATCCTGATAGTTCAGCTGGGCGTGCTTATAGCTGGTACTGACAGAGGTGACTGCATTTCTGAGGTATCTGCTGAACATTCCGGCTCCTCCGGTCACCTTTGTGAAACTGCCATTCACCCCGCCGGATGTGGTGAAGCTTTTGGAAGCACGGTGATAAAAGGCCTGGTTGCTGACAACCGTTCTGCCGGAAAGGGTTTGATCCAAAGGATCCAGTGTAGCATAAGGCATTTGATCCAAAGTGATTGTCTTTCCGTAATTAACGATTTCCAGGCAGGCAATGTCCACACTACCGGTGCCTCCGGTGGGATTCAGAAACATGAGGACTTTATCCGGTGCGTAGGTCTCGTGAGCCTGCACGGGGATGTAATACTCTGTCCAGGTATTCGGGAGCGTATTAGGCGCAGACCTGTCGAAGAAATTTGAAGGATGGCCGCTGGTAGCCACATATTGGCTGCTGCTTCCCTCTCCGTAAATGGACAGATGAAACTTCATAGGCTTGTCCGCATCATCCGGTGTAGACCGCAGGATCATATGAAGCATATACACATCTGCCGCGGCAATATTACCCTTAAAGCCGTAGGCGCCCTCCGTATCCCGCAGACGGATCTGGGTATCCGTAGCACCGGCACCGGTGCCGAAGGCCGCAAGATCGAAGTGCAGATATTGGGGGATCAAACCGGGATCGTCGATAATCTCTTCCCGGGTCATAGTGCCGTTCTTTCCGGCAACAAAATCACTATGGTCGAGATAGTCCATCCATCTCAGGGCCATTTTCCCTTCCAGCCCAGTTAAGGCATCCAAAACATCCTTGGGGCTGTCCGCCTCAGCTGCATTGGCAAACAATGCAAAACTTAAAAGCAATGAAACAGTCAACAAAACGCTAAACGCTTTTTTCAAAGGAATCCCTCCTTATAGTTCTTCAAGTACATTATATATGACACAAAATATGAATTGTATTGTATTTCATTGCAAAAAATATTGCGTTTTTATTCAATTTATGCTATGATTTTTCCGGGTGATGAAATATGACTGAATTTCGGTATCGATCTTTGAATTTGGATCTTTTTCATATTGTGGACGAGGCGCCGGAGCAAAAGAACTATGTGGTACATACCCATATCTATTTTCAGATCAGCTATCTTGTCCGCGGAAAATGTACCTATCATGTAGAAGGCAGTGAATACCCCATGAACCCCGGGGACATTGTGATCCTTTACCCCCAAGAGACCCATTATATCGAGGTAGATCCCCGTTTCCCCTGTGATCGGGTCTCCGTAAATTTTGGCCCCTCATTTTTCAAAAGCCTGGACCCGGATGCGGCCTTACACCGTCCCTTTACCAACCGGGAGCCGGGACGGAACAACCACTATCCGGGAAATGCCTTTGGCGATATCTCCTATCAACGCCGAATTGACGATATGCTGGCCCCGGGTAATGATCGTTTTGATATTCTCGTACACTTTATCCAGCTGCTTCGGGACATCCGCAATGCCTTTGACAGAACGGCCTATCACGACAGCAGAAAGGACACCCTGGAAAACCGGGTCATTCGCTATATTCACCACAATCTGCGAAACCCTCTGTCCCTGGAGATCCTCTGCGATAAGTTCTTTGTCAGTAAATCCCAGCTTTACCGCCGCTTTAAGAAGGCCACCGGAACCACGGTTTCCAAATATGTTCTTTCCAAGCGAATGCTCTCTGCCCGGCAAATGATCATGGATAAGGAAAAAGCCACAAGAATCTACATAGAATGCGGTTTTCAGGATTACTCCACCTTCTACCGGGCCTATCAGCGATACTTTGGTCACACGCCCCGGGACGATCGCCAGGATCTTCCCTCCAAGCTGCAGGATACCGTTGAAGAATAAAAACAGACTGCCATTGTATACCAAACAGTTTACAATGGCAGTCTTTCGTATTACAGAGTTGCTTTATGGAATACCTTCTTGCCCTTGCGAAGCTTCACGCCCTCTTTGAGCATGGCTTCTGTGACCGCAAAGGTATGGTCGGGTACCTTTTCATCGTTGACGAATACGCCGCCCTGCTGGACCAGGCGTCTTGCCTCACCGTTGGAGCCAGCCAGGCCGCAGGCGACCATCAGATTCAGAATACCGATCTTGCCGTCGGTAAGCTTATCGGCAGTGATCTGGGTGGTGGGCATATTGGCATCGTCACCGCCGCCGGCAAACAGCGCCTTGGCAGCAGCCTGGGCCTTATCCGCCTCCTCCTGACCGTGGACAAGCTTAGTCAGCTCGTAGGCAAGGATCTCCTTGGCAGTATTCAGCTGGGCATCCTTCCAGGAGTCCATCTTGTCGATCTCCTCCAGAGGAAGGAAGGTCAGCATACGGATGCACTTGAGAACGTCGGCATCCTCCACATTGCGCCAGTACTGATAGAATTCAAAGGGCGTGGTCTTATTGGGATCCAGCCACACCGCACCGGATGCGGTCTTGCCCATTTTCTTGCCCTCAGAATTGAGCAGCAGTGTAATGGTCATGGCATGGGCATCCTTCTGCAGCTTTCTGCGGATCAACTCTGTGCCGCCCAGCATATTGCTCCACTGGTCGTTGCCGCCGAACTGCATATTGCAGCCGTAGTTCTGATACAGATAGTAGAAGTCGTAGGACTGCATGATCATGTAGTTAAACTCCAGGAAGGACAGTCCCTTTTCCATTCTCTGTTTATAGCACTCGGCACGGAGCATATTGTTAACAGAGAAACAGGCACCCACCTCACGCAGAACATCCACATAGTTCAGATCCAGCAGCCAGTCAGCATTGTTGACCATTTGCGCTTTGCCTTCACCAAACTCAATGAAACGCTCCATCTGCTTTTTGAAGCAGTCGCAGTTATGCTGAATGGTCTCACGGGTCATCATACTGCGCATATCGGTACGGCCGGAGGGGTCACCGATCATGGCAGTGCCGCCGCCGATCAGGGCAATGGGCTTATTTCCTGCCATCTGCAGCCGTTTCATCAGGCACAGGGCCATGAAGTGACCCACATGCAAGGAATCCGCAGTGGGATCAAAGCCAATATAGAAGGTAGCCTTGCCGTTGTCGATCATTTCCCGGATCTCATCTTCATTGGTGACCTGGGCGATCAGGCCTCTGGCTACCAGCTCATCATACAATTTCATTTTCTTTCCTCCAATAAAAAAGTCCCCTGCCCTTTCGGACAGAGGACGTAAAATACGTGGTACCACCTCTGGTTTATCCGCGCCTCGCGGTGCGGACCTCACAGTGTCTAAAGACACCTTCGCTGTATCGGGCGACCCCGTCCGGCCCTACTATCCTTTCAAGCCAGCCCTTCCGGGAGGTATTTGGGCATCCCTTTCCACTGCCTCGCACCCACCGGCAGCTCTCTGAGGAAAGCAAACTGCTTACTTCATCCCTTCATCAGGTTGTAGATATCCTAACAAATCCCGGTCTCTTTGTCAAGAATTATCTTGTCAAAGGCCGGTTCTTTTCAATCTCCCCTACCAAATGCTGTCCTACACTTGCCATATAAGACAAAAATGCAGGATACATTTCAGGCTTCAATACAGGAACCGAACTATTCAGTAAGACTTCATAGACAAAATCCCCTATGTAGTCGATTTCTCCCAAGGCTTCAGTGATCCGGTACCAGTCGATTTTTCCGGAAAAGGGAATATTGTGCCGGTCATCTATAAAATCATTGTCATGTACATGGAGGGTATGCAGTCTGTCATGCCCTAAAATGCGGATAAAATCCCAAGGTTCCGCATTATCCGTCGGCAGGACCGTGTGTCCGATGTCCAGGCACGCAACCATATAGTCGCTGTCCAACGTATCAATATAGCGGCAAAACTCCTCCACTTTCGCACAGGTGCTGTGAATAATGCGATTTCCGCGAAGCCTATCCCGCTGGAACATATTCTCAATTCCGACCTTAATACCACAGCTCTTGCATACCGGGATCAGGGATCGATAATAATCCATGTTGGCACGGAATAACGCCTCTGCGTTTTCTTTATACGGAATACACTGGATAGGATGCACAACTACGCATTTTGCTCCCAGCGCCGCAGAAACCTCTATGGCATGCACAACCAAAGGTCTTGCCTTTTCCATGAAGGTATCTATATCCCTGATCTCCGGAAAGGAAAACGGTGCATGGGTTTGGACAATGGGCACCGCTTCCGAAGCAAAGGCATTGCGAATCTGATCTGCATTTTGCTGCCAATCGGACTGAAACCAGGTGCTGTCCGGAGCATTCATATCAAACAGGCCATAATCAACGCCCTGAAATCCAGCATTTTTTACGACAGCTGCCTTTTCTTCCAGGGTAAAACAGTTATAGTTACTATCTACATTCAATACCTGCCGCATATTCTTCTCCCTTAAACAGAAAGCATTTCCTCTGCGCTCTTGAGGGTGGTTTCTGTAATATTGGCACCGCCCATGATCCGGGCAAGCTCTGCCTTACGGCCTTCCAGGTCCAAAGGTGTAACGGTGGTATAGGTCCTGCCGTCCCGTTCTTCCTTGGCGATCAGCAAATGGGTCTGTGCCAAAGCCGCAAGCTGCGGAAGGTGTGTGACGCACAGAACCTGCTTGTTTTGGGCCACAGAGCGCAGCTTCTCTGCCACTTTTTGGGCGGCTCTGCCGGATACACCTGTGTCCACTTCATCAAAGATCAGGGTATTGACCTGATCCTGCTGAGCCAGTACGTTTTTCATGGCAAGCATGATCCGGGCCAGCTCACCGCCGGAGGCCACCTTGCTCATGGGCTTTAATGCCTCACCGGCATTGGCAGACATATAGAAAGCCACACTGTCGGCACCGATGGGAGTAAGCTCCTGCTCTGTAAACTCGCAGGAAAACTGCACTCGGGGCATGTCCAGCTGGGCAAGCTCTGTAAGGATCTGTCCGGTCAGGATCCGAGCTCCGGCCTGCCTGCTTTTCCGCAAAGCCATTGCGCTGTCCCAGGCCAGGGCCTCAGCCTTACGGCATTTCTCCTTCAGCCGTTCCAAATGATCATCGGCAAATTCGATCCGGTCCAGTTCTTCCTTTGCCTGCTCCAGATATTCCAAAATATCGGCACAGGTCGCGCCGTATTTCCTTCTGAGCTTATGGATCACATCCAGGCGGGCTTCCACACGCTCCAGTTCATCGGAAGAATCGCTGAGTTCATCTCTGGCATCCCGAACCTCCTGCGCCACATCCTGAACCTGGTACATCAAGTCCGCGACTCGCTCATGAAGCCCATCAAAGGCATCGGTATACCGGCTCAGTCGGGCAAGCTCCCGCTCTGCTTCTGCCAGCAAAGAGGCCGCACCGTCGGTGTCCTCCCCGCCGTAAAGGCTCTCCACTGCGGCATGAATGCCGTCAGAAAGCTTTTCCGCATTCTGAAGGACCTTGCGTCTGGATTCCAGCGCCTCATCCTCGCCGGGCTGCAGCTCTGCCTTAGAGATATCCTCGATCTGAAACCGGAGGGTCTCCATTCTGCGAAGCTTCTCGGACTCGTCCATAGTCATTTGGGATATTTCCTGGCGAAGCTTGGCTACCCGTTCATAGGCTTCTGCATAGGACTGCATAAGGTCCTCGTTTTGAGAAAAGGCGTCCAAAAAGGTCAAATGATTACTCTCGTCGAACAGTGATGCACTGTCGTGCTGTCCGTGAATATTGATCAGTTGGATACCCAGCTTACGCAAAATGGACACCGAGACCAGGGTTCCGTTTACCCGGCAGACATTTTTCCCGTCCAAATGGACCTCGCGGCTGATCACAGTCTCCGGGTCGTACTCCACACCGTTTTCCTCAAACCAGGCATAAGCCGGAACATCCGTAAAGACCGCCCGGACAGAAGCCTTATTTGCTCCCGTTCGGATCATGTCCCGGTATGCCCGCTCGCCTAAGATAGCGGAAATAGCATCGATGACGATGGATTTACCCGCACCGGTCTCACCGGTCAAGACATTGAAGCCCGGATGGAAGGAGATATCCGCACACTCGATCACCGCAATGTTTTCAATGTGTAAAAGACTCAGCATTGGCTGCCCTCCTAACTGATCAGGCTCCTGATCTCACCGCAAAAAGCAGCGGCCGCATTGTTATCCCGCATAACGACCATAACAGTATCGTCACCGGCCAAGGTGCCTACCACACTGGCAAGATTCATGCTGTCCAGTGCAGAACCTGCCGCAGAGGCAAGGCCCGGAAGGGTGCGGATCACAATGATATTTTGGGCGTAGTCAAGCCCTACCACACATTCTCTGAAAATGGTATTGAGCTTCGTCGTAAAACCTCCGTCCAGTTCACTGGTCCCCGGCGTGTAACGGTAGGTCCCCAGATTGGTCAATTCCTTAACGATCCGAAGCTCCTTAATATCCCGGGATATGGTAGCCTGGGTACCGCGGAAGCCTTCTTTCTGCAAAGCCTCCAAAAGCTGTTCCTGGGTCTCCACATTCCGGGTGGAGATGATCTCCATGATTTTCGCCTGACGTTGACTCTTCATGGGTTACCTCCTTTGAACTTCATGTTGACCACATCATAAAAGCTGTCCTCTTTCAGCCGAACCAATTTGGTCATCAGCTGAGAACGACGAATCGTTGCCACATCTCCCATGTTCATGCGCTGTGCCTTGCCGCCATCGACGGAAAGGAAGGCATTACGCTTGGCGTGACTGGAAAGCTGTACCGTGATCACCCGTTTATCGGAAGCCACAATACAGCGGCTGGCAACATCGTGGGAGCAAATGGGTGTAACCAAAATGCTTCTCGCCTCCGGCTCCACAATAGGACCACCGGCGGAAAGACTATAGGCTGTAGAGCCGGTAGGTGTCGCCACGATCACACCGTCACCGGCGCATTCCATAGCCTGGATTCCATCGCATTTAACAGCCAAATGCACGATCCTGGCAATGGCACCCTTGGTGATCACCACATCGTTCAGGCAAATATCGTGAAAAATAATGTCCCGATCGCGGTGCACCGTCACGTCCAGCATCATACGGTTATCAACGGTATAGTCCCCCGTTGCCAAACGGCTGAGCATGGAAAGCTCGCTGACCTCCAGCTCCGCCATGAATCCCATGGTGCCGATATTGACGCCCAAAATAGGGATCCCATGTCGGGTAGCGGCTTTTGCCATATGCAGAATCGTTCCGTCACCGCCGAAACAGATCACCATATCCGCATTGGGCAGTTCCCGATCCAGGCGGGAAAATCGCAGGTCCTTGGGAAGCTCATAGCTTCTGTCTACCTCAAAGGGCAGACAGATCCGAGTCTCTGCGCCATTTTGACGCAGTACCTCCATGGCCTGACGGACTGTTTGGAAATTCTTATCCCGATAGGGATTGGGTGTGAGTATGACCTTCACGGCTCAGCCTCCCTTCAAGGTTGCATGGGCATCGGAAACCACCTGCCGGGTATCAGGGATGATGCCCGGTTTGTCATCCAGGGTCAAATGGCCCAAAAATTCAATATTTCCCTCCGGTCCCTTTACCGGAGAAAAAGTCAGCCCCAAAATGGTAAAGCCCAGAAAATTGGCAAGCTCCACAAAGCTGTCCAGCACCTCTGCATGGACCTGAGGATCCCGGACAACGCCCTTTTTCCCTACCTTCTCTTTTCCCGCCTCAAATTGGGGCTTGATCAGACACAGAACCTGGCCGGTGGGCTTCAAAAAGGTTTTGATCACCGGAAGAACGATCTTCAGCGAAATAAAGCTTACATCAATCACCGAAAGATCCAGTGGCTCACCCAACTGCTCCGGGGTCACATAGCGCACATTGGTCCGCTCCATGACCACCACACGGGGATCGGAGCGGATCTTCCAATCCAACTGACCGTAGCCCACATCAATGGCAAAGACCTTGCTGGCACCCTGCTGCAGCAGGCAGTCAGTAAAACCGCCGGTGGAAGCACCGGAGTCACTGCATACATAGCCCTTCGGCTCCACCCCAAAATCCCGCAACGCCTTTTCCAGCTTCAGTCCGCCACGGCTTACATAGGGGCAGGCCGCCCCCCGGACCTCCAGAGCTACGCTTTCTTCATAGGAGATTCCGGGTTTATCCGCCTTCTGTCCGTCCACATAGACCTGGCCGCTCATAATAATAGCCTGCGCCTTTGTGCGGCTGTCCGCATAGCCCTGCTCCACCAGAAGTACATCCAACCGTTTTTTAATTTTCACTTTCCCATACCTCCAGTGCAAATTTAACCAGGGCTTCTGCATCTAAGCCTGCCCAAACATAAAGCTCATCCACCCTTCCGTGGGGGATGTAACGTCTGCCCAGATCCCGATAGCAAGCCCGGAAGCCCAGTTCCTGAAGGGCATTGGACAGTTTCTCCGCGATACCGCCGCAGGCTTCCTCAAGGACGATGACCCGGCTTTCCTCCGGGATGTGTGTCTTCAGTTCCTCCATGGGCAGAGGCCACAGAGAAGTCATGCGGATCACGCGGGCGCTTACTCCGGAATCCTTCAACAGCTGTACCGCTTTCAAGGCATTGGCTGTAAGATTTCCGTAGGTAATAAAGGTAACACGCTCCCCTGCTCCGTATACTTTTACGGGCTGATCCGGTTCCCACGCGTCTGCATCCTCCAAACATTGACCGCCCCTTGGATACCGAATGGCCACAGGACCGGCGTGTTCCTCTACCGCCCAGGTAAGCATGGCTTTCAGTTCATGGAACGTTCCCGGGTTAAGAATGCGCATACCGGGAGCCTGAGAAAGCATTCCCACGTCAAAGACACCGTGATGGGTCTCCCCATCCTCTCCCACAAGCCCGGCCCGGTCAATGGCAAATACCGCATGCAGCTTAAGCATACAGATATCCTGCAGGATCATATCGTAAGAACGCTGTAAAAAGGTGGAATACAGCGCAACCACCGGGAGCATCCCCTCCTTGGCAAGACCGCCTGCCATGGAAACAGCGTGCTCCTCTGCGATCCCCACATCAAACAGCCGATCGGGATGCGCTTCCTTAAAGCCCAAAAGTCCGGTGCCTGCCGGCATCGCCGCCGTAATGGCACAAAGGCGGGCGTCTTTTTCTGCCAATGTACATAAAGTATCGCCGAACACCTGAGAATAGGACATCGAGGACTTCTTCAAGCTCTCTCCTGTCTCAGGGTCAAATTTTCCTACGCCATGAAACGCCCGGGGATTGGCTTCCGCGGGGGCATAGCCCTTGCCCTTCTGGGTCATCACGTGCACCACCACAGGACATTTCATATCCCGGGCAAATCCCAAAAGCCGGATCAAATGCTCGGTGTCATGACCGTCCACAGGTCCCAGATAGGAAAACCCCATGCTTTCGAATATGGTCGTAGGGATCAGCATCCGCCGCAGGCGATCTTTTATAGCGCTGGTAAACCGATAAACAAACTTACCGCCGGGAATTTTCAGCAATGCGTTGCGATAACGTTTTTTCATGCCCAAATAGCGCTCTTTGGTACGCAGCGTACTTAGATGGGATGCCATGCCGCCCACATTGCGGTCAATGGACATGGCATTATCGTTAAGAATAATTACCAAAGGTTCTCCGCTCACTGCCGCATCGTTAAGACCTTCAAAAGCAATACCACCGGTAGCGGCACCGTCTCCCAAAAGGGCAACAACCTGATGATTCTTTCCCTGGGCGGTCCTTGCCCGGGCCATGCCAAGAGCAATGGACACGGAGCTGGAGGCATGACCTGCTACAAAGGCATCGGAAGGGCTTTCCGAAGGCTTCGGAAAACCTGCCATACCGCCAAAGGTGCGCAAGGTCAAAAAATCCGCCTGGCGATCCGTCAGCAGCTTATGAACATAAGACTGATGACCAACGTCGAACACCAGGCGGTCTTCCATCGTATTATATACAGTCTCAATAGCCACAGAAAGCTCCACCACGCCGAGATTGGAGGCCAAATGACCTCCGGTTTTACTCACATGGGAAACCAAAAAATCCCGGATCTCCCGGCACAGCATTTTCCGCTGGGCTTCATTGAGAGCAACAAGATCCTTGTGGCAGTGGATCGTTTCCAAAATCGCCACTAAGCATCACAACCTAACTGTTAGTTTTCTCTTTTTTGAAAAGGTAAGGAATCCGCTTGATCCCCCATATCACACGACCGGCAGTATGTACCACCTTGGTACAGGAATTGATAGCCAAGCGCTTGCCGATGGCCTTGCCGCCAACGGTCAGACCGGCTACCAAAGCAGACATCATGAGCGATACCGCCGCAGGCCAGGAAAAGCTGAACTTCTGCAGGATCTGCGCCGCAATTGCCGCAGAAGCAGAGCCGGACACAACGCCGCAGATATCACCGATCACATCGTTGCAAATAGAGCCAACGCGCTCAGCATTGCGAAGAAGCCGAATGGCCTCGTGGGCACCGGGTACCTTCCGGGCCGCCATGGAGTGAAAGGGCTTTTCATCAGCAGAGGTGACCGCCACGCCTACAATATCAAATATGATACCGATCAGCACAATAAAAAGAAGTATCACAAAGGCCACTGCCATAGTGCTGACCGCCATGATCTCATTGGATACAAAGGAGATCAGTGCAGAAATTACAATGGTTACAAAGAAAATCGTAACGACCCAGCGGATCGCTTTGTTGCGTTCTTTTTTCGCTGAGCTTGGGTCGGATTTAGACACAGTCCTTATCCCCTTTTAATCATAATGCAACGGTGACAGGCAGGATAAATCTTACGGCTTAGGTCGGGTTGTTTTTCACCAGGCGGAACCTGCCGTTGCCGTGCAGGCCGTTCCCGTTTGATCCGCAAGCTCAAGTGTTACCAGTATTGAATACCCGATTGCCACTTAGTCCGTACTGTAATCCCCTGCCTGCCCTGTTAAGACAGCCTAGGTGTTTTCCACCGCAGAACGATCCGATTCTTAGCCTCTTTTGCAAGGATGGTTTCCAGAAGCGATAACGCCAGCCGCATGGCCACTACGATCAAGCGCTTGTCCTCTTTCCCCACATACTCACTCAAGGCAGGCTACACTGCACGCAGCAACACGATTCTGTGCACCGCCTTGCAGGTTCTTACCAGGCTCGTACGCGAAGCGGCTTCCCAAACATAGGAGTTCCCATCTTCGTCGCACAACACCAGGTCTCCGCGGAAACCGGGTCGTATGCCCCATGCCATTGGAGCGCGCCCGTAATCCTTAACCCCCAGCATCCACCCTAAACTGGGCGTAAAAAGCAGACACCAGGGACTTCATCGATGTGCCCTTCATAGGATTTTTAGGCCCTACCTGGGAATCGGTCATTTTGACTAGGATACTGCACCGTCAAAATGTATATTATCACAGAATAAATGAATAATCAACTGGTAATTTTCATTCCAATTGAAAAATATTCGTGAATTTTGTATTTTCCCTAAATATTATCTGTAGTACTGTCCCGTGGATCTTAAATAATGGATGAGATGTCCTGGCCAATCGGTTTGGATCATGTCAAAGCCCTTTTTCGCAAGCCAGCCCCAGCCGTGGTCCAAAGAAACCGTAAAAGCCGTGTCATCGCTGTGACCGCCGGAAAGCTGCTTCTTCGTATTATAGATCAAAGAGTTTACCCATACCAGCTTACCGTCTTTATGCATGACATCCAAAAAGTCTTCGGAGGCAAGGATATTATCCTCCTCTTCAAAAACGACCTCAGCACCCACATAGTTGATGTTTCTGGTTTTCAGCATCTCATGGTCATGGGGCTGCTGGTATACCACCGGCATAAAGGGGATCTCCGGCCCCACCTGCTCCAAAACTGCGAGCACTTCTTCGCTCACCCGGCTTTTGACCAGCACCTGATCGATCATATCATGCCGCTTTATGCATCGATAGATCCCCTGGGGATTGCCCCAAAACTTATCGATATTGATATAGCATTTTCCTTTGAATTCCTCCAATAGCTCGTCCAGCTTCAAAAGGCCAAACTGGGTGGGAATATTATCGGCATTGGTATAGCGAAGGTCTTTTACCTCACTCCAGGGCATCTGAGAAATATCGCACTCCTCGCCCAGCTGCCGTCGCTCCATACGGGGATGAAAGATCACAAGTTCCCCATCTGCGGTGGTGGAAACATCCGTTTCGATCATGTCAGCCCCCTCCATCAGGGCGATTTGATAGGCCGGCATGGTATTGCAGGGAATGTTACCGCCGGTCACACCCCGGTGACAAACAACGATTCTATGGTCCTTGGCGGTTTCCTGTAGATCAAATTTCATAATCCTTCTCCTTCGGTCGTTTATATCTTCCCTGAGGCTCCCAGGCAGGAAGCGGATACCGCTGCATGGCACCAAAGATCCGCTCCTTCAGGTCGGGATAGGTTGCGCTCAAATGATAGACCAATTGCTTGATCTCCTCACGCTTCGTAGTCTTATCTACGGGGCAGCGGTTTTCCAGTACCGGTAAATGGGAACGGTTTACAAAGCTGTCAACGGTCTTCTCGTGGATGTAAAGCATGGGACGGATCTGTATGATCCCCGTTCTGTCCAGGTCGGTAACGGGCTGAAAACAGCTGATGCGGCCTTCATATAATAAAGACATCATAAAGGTCTCCACTGCATCGTCGTAATGATGACCCAGGGCAAGCTTATTCAGGCCTCTGTCCAAAAGCGCCTGATTCAATGCACCACGGCGCATTTTTGCGCACATGGAGCAGGGATTCTTCTCTTTTCTGTGGTCAAAGATAATGGGACCGATCTCTGTTTTCACCAGGGTAAAGGGAACGTCCAGGGATTGACACAGCTTTTCAATGCCGGAAAAATCCATCCCCAGGCCCATATCGATGGTTATAGCCTCCAAATAAAAGGGGTTATGATTATACTTGCGAAGCTCGGCTAAAAACACAAGGAGCGCCAAAGAGTCCTTGCCCCCGGAAACGCCAACAGCGATCCGGTCACCGGCTTTTATCATATGATAGTCCTCCACACAGCGGCGGACCAGTCCAATCAGCTTCTGTAACATTGGATTTCCTCCAAAAATTATTAAAAATAGCAAGTGAGGATTCGGGAGTTTTAGGGAGCATTTAAGAGAATTTACGAGTTTGTTTTGGTTTTCGTAAATTTTCTTAAAAAAGCTGTTGACATTCAAAAATGAATGTGATATAAGAATCTAGCGTTTTGCAGATATTATATCGTCTGCTCATAGATTTGTCAAAATATTTTACCTAATTGGAGGAACGCATAATGTCCACTACTCTTTTGAAGAAAGAGACCCTGGAGCGCAAGTGGTACGTTGTTGACGCTGCCGGCAAGCCCCTGGGCCGTACCGCTGTCACCGTCGCTAACCTGCTGCGCGGCAAGCACAAGGTCGATTTCACTCCCAACGTTGACTGCGGCGATTACGTGATCGTCATCAACACCGACAAGGCTATCCTGACCGGCAACAAGCTGGATCAGA
>SVLB01000036.1 GCA_015068135.1 Oscillospiraceae bacterium
CTTACTGCGCAAACCGGACTCTACCGTACCTATGTACGCCGACGAGTCCGGTTTGCTTGTCTTTGCGGCTCCTTTGACCTCTGCCAGCTTGTCAAAAAAGAGCTTTTTGACAAGCTGAAAAGCCTCCGGCTAAGCCGGAGGCTTTTGCTATAGAAAAAAGTCAGAAAAATACTGAAATTTCCAATGGGGCGATGTGGGCATCGCCCCCTACATTACAATAATCATAGTTTTTCCGTAGAGGAGCTGTCTTCCCAAATTTTATTGCGCTTCCCGCTGGAAGGGTTTTTGCAGCATCAGAAGACCAATGGACAGGACACACAGAACGATCCAGGAACTGTACATGGGCACAAAATCTCCACCCTTGTTCCAGAACCCATACACCGCAGAGCCGATACCGGCGCCGAGGTATGTAAAGCAATCCGCAACGCCGCTGACGGAGGAGACCATGTTCTTTTCCGCAAAGCGCAGAGGGAACATGGACAGGGTAGAGGTGTTGACAATGGAGATCAGAGCATAGATCAGGCTCAAGCAGACAGCCGCCACCCAGGGGCTTCCCGGGTTCATGCATAGGATGGCGGCTAAAATACCGCAGACCGCAAAAGACAGCACCGAGATCATATTCTCCCGGTTGCCGCTGAGCTTGTAGCACATGGGATAGACCAGCCTGCCCACCATGCCCACCGTGGGGATCAGCAGCACAAACAGCGCGGAGCTTTCCAAATTAATGCCGTACCGGGTTACAAAATACAGAGCCATCCATGTGCCGATATTATCCTTGATCACGCCGTGAAACAGTGCCGGAAGGAGCATTCCCCGGATCCTTCTGTCCCGGATAAATTCCGCGATGGGAAAGCCCTGCTTTGCGGGGGCGGGAGGCGTGGGAACACTGCGCAGTACGATCAGCGCCAAAACACCCATCAGCACCGTCACCAGTCCCGGAGCCAGGAAGGCCGCCCGGATGCCTAAGGTATCTACCATCCAGGTGCAAAGGACAATGCCTGCAATATTGCCCACGGATACGGAGGATACCAAGATGGGCACTTTCTGATCGGCAGTCTCCTTGCCGTAAAGACCGGTCATGCACCGAAGCAAAGAGCTCCACAGCATAGACTGACCGTAGGCATTGATACACCACAAAAGCAGGATCAGAAGATACGCAGGAAGCACCCCGATGAAAAGATTGGCGACGCCCGTAAGCAGCAAACCCAGGCTGACCATTACCCAGGGGGCGGCACGGTCGCCGATCATGCCGTTCATCAGCCGTCCGCAGGCATAGACCCAAAAGAAGGCACTGCCCAAAAAGCCGTATTGCTCCGAGGTCAGGATGCCGCCTTCGATCAGGGCAGGGGAGGCCTGGGCCAAATTCAGCCGTGCGGCATAAATGCTCACATAGGCGATGTAACAAAGGAGAAAGACAAGCCCCTTTGGAAATGGTTTTTTCACTTTTTATCCTTCTTTCTATATCGAATGGTTTCCATCAGGTCATGGACCTGATTGGACCGGGAAACGGCAAGATCAAATCTTCGGGTAGAAACAGCCGCAACAAGGGCATCCACAACGGCAGTTTGCGCGATCCTTGCGGCGGAGGCCTCTATGGGATACTGGGTCTCGTCGCAGTAGACTGTCAATACCCGGTCGCAGAGCTTTGCCAGGGGGCTGGTGGGAAAGCTGGTAAGACACACGGTAACTGCACCGGCATTCCGGGCCAGCTCCATGGCATCTACTACAGCCATGGTACGCCCGGAATGGGAGATCCCAAAGGCCAGATCTCCGGGCTTTAGATTCATGGTGGAAAGGCGCATGGCAACAGCATCTGTGTAGCCGTGAACCTGCAGACCCAGGATCATCAACCGGTGCTGCAGCTCGCCAACCAAACCGGCAGAAGTGCCGATGCCGTAAATGTGAATGGACCCGGCGCTGCTAAGCAATTGAGCGGTCTTACTAAATACCTCTGTGTCCATCCGTGTCAGGGTATCCTGCAAGGCTTTGATGTTGGAAGACAGGATTTTTTGAAACACCTGCCGATCGGGATCCTCCGGCTCGATACCTGCCATATAGCTGGCAGGGCTTTCGTGGGCCAGCTCTACAGCCAGACGTACCTTAAACTGGGCATACCCACGGTAGCCCAGGCTTTTACAAAAGCGTACCACTGCGGAAGCAGCAGAACCGGCCTGCTGTGCCAGGGCTTGAGCAGACAACTCCAGGACCTGTGCCGGATGCGCCAATACATAGTCTGCGATCCGTTTCTCCACTGCGGTGAGCGAATGGTAGCAGCTGCGGATCTGCGGCAGGAAAGGCTGATTATCCACGGAGATCCTCCTTAAATTAGAATTTAATTCTAAAATCAATATATATAATTCAGAATGAAATTACTATATCACAGTAAAAAAGCGGTGTCAATCCCGATGTGGAGGATACCGCAAAAAAGCTGCCATCCCGACCGTGTAAAGGTGGGACGGCAGCTTTGTATAGAATGGGATCATGCCTTCAGGGCGCGGTTCTTTGCCACATTGATGGGGCCGTCGTTCATGTGGTTGATCCAGCCCAGGGTCTTGCCGCAGCCGAAGGCTACGCAGGACTGGGGATCGTCAGCCAAATGGCATTCAATGCCGGTACGTTCCTTCAGAAGAAGGTCCATACCCCAGATCTGACTGCCGCCGCCGGTGAGGGTGATGCCGTTGGTGGCAATATCGGCCACCAGCTCCGGAGAGCTGTCCTCCAATACGGACAAGACTTCTTCCACGATCTGCCGGGCGGGACGGCGCAGGACCTCATAAATTTCGGAGGAGAACAGGTTCAGGTCCTTGGGCGTGCCGTTTTTGGCATCCCGTCCCCGGACGATCATGCTGATATCCTCGTTTCTGGGATACACACAGCCGATCTGGATCTTGATATCCTCGGCGGTATTCTCACCGATGATCACACCGTGCTTCCGGCGCACATACCGGGCAATGGCCTCGTCCATGGCAATACCGGCTACCTCGGTGGAGGCAGAACGGGCAACGCCGTTCATGGACAGCACAGCAATATCGGTAGTACCGCCGCCGATGTCCACCACCATATGGCCGTTGGGGTTGTTCAGATCCAGACCTGCGCCCAAAGCCGCAGCCAAAGGCTCCTCGATCAGGTACACACGGCGGGCACCGGCCTCAATACAGGCGTTGATGACGGTCCGTTCTTCCACTTCGGTAATACCGCTGGGAACACAGACGATGATTCTGGGCTTGGGGGTAAACAGACCGGATTTACCTGCGGATTTGAAAAAGATCTGCAGCATTTTCACGGTCATTTCGTGGTCAGAGATCACGCCGTCCTTCAGAGGGTGCATGGCGACCACGTTGCCGGGGGTGCGCCCCAGCATATTCTTGGCGGCAGCGCCTACCTGCAGGATCTTGCCTGTATTTTTATCCACAGCAACCACAGAGGGCTCCCGGACCACAACGCCCTTACCGGCAGAATAGATCAGTACATTGGAGGTACCCAGGTCCACGCCCAGGTCATTGGAAAACAGTTGCATATTCTTCACCTTTTCGTATAGGATGTGGCTGCAATGGCAGCGCAGTAGACTTCTTTGGCACCGGCAGTGAGCAGCACTCTGGCGCATTCGGAAACAGTAGAGCCGGTGGTGATCACATCATCCAGCAGTAAAATACGCTTCCCGACGACTGTTTTGGGATCGATCACCCGATAAGCACCCAGTACATTGGCCCTTCTTTGGGAAGGGTGCGGCAGGGAAGACTGGGCTGGGGTATGCCGATGCTTTTTCAGGGTGGCGGTGGCTTTGCGGCCTAATTCCCGGGCAGTATGTACGCACAGAATTTTGACCTGGTCAAAGCCGCGCTTTCTTCTTCGCTTGGCACTGATGGGGACCCAGGTAATGAGATCAAAATCTGTCATTTCCCACTGCATCAGCCGCAGCGCCAAAAACCGGGCATAGACCGGGCCGTAGGAAATACGCCCGTTAAACTTATATCGCAGGATGCTGTCCCGGACACCGTCTTTATAATACCACATTGCTTGCCAGCTCGCAACAAAAGAAATATTCTTTTTTAGAGGAATACAGTCTTCAAGGGTCGTCCGGCATTTGTGGCAAAGGTCGGTTTCCTTTTTATCCAGCAGGGTTTGACACAGAATACATTTGGGAGGATACAGAAGCTGCATCAGCCGTTGGATCATGGCGTTTCACCCTGCAGACGCAGCTTCAGTCCGGTGTAACGCCGCCCGGTTTTTGCATTTTGGGTCATTATGGAGACGGTTTCCTCCCGACCTACAATGATCAGCAGCTCCCTGGCTCTGGTGATGGCGGTATAGAGGATGCTGCGGCTGAGAAGATATGGGGAGGCATTCCAGGCGGCAATGATCACCGCCCGATACTCACTGCCCTGGCTTTTGTGAACCGTCATGGCATAGGCAGGCTCCAGCTCTCCAAGCTGGTTGAAGTCATAGTCGGCGTACCGGTCGTCAAACAGTACCCGAAGGGTCTGGGCCTGGGTATCCACCTGGGTGATCACACCCACATCCCCGTTGAACATGCCGGTACCCACAGCACTGCCGTCGGCCTTGGTCCAAATAATATCGTAATTGTTGCGGATCTGCATGACCCGGTCACCCTGCCGGAAAACGGTTTCGCCGAACTGCTTTTCCCCTTTGCCGGGGGCTCCGGGGTTCAGGGTCTGCTGAAGCAGCCGGTTCAGGGCAACGGTACCGGCACCGCCTTTTTTGGTGGGGGAGAGGACCTGGATCTCGGCAGGACCGATGCCCATGTTCTTGGGCAGTCTTGTACTGCAAAGACTTGCAATGGTACGGGCCACATCCTCCTCGGTACGGCAGGGCAGGAAGAAAAAGTCGCTTTTCACATTCCGAAGCTCCGGCATATCCCCCCGGTTTACCCGGTGGGCATTCATAACGATCAGGCTTTCCTGGGCCTGGCGGAAAATTTCAGTCAGTCGTACCGATGGAAGCACACCGCTGCGGAGCATATCGCTGAAAGGAAATCCGGGACCTACCGGCGGCAGCTGATCCGGGTCACCTACCAGGATCAGTCGGGCGGTGGCGGGAACAGCCAACAGAAGATCGTGCAAAAGAGAAATATCCACCATGGACATTTCATCCACGATCACGGCATCGCATTGCAAAGGATTGGTCTCGTTTTTGGCAAAGAACAGATCACCCGTATGGGGATCCACGGTAGCCTCCAAAAGCCGATGAATGGTGGAAGCATCATATCCTGTGACCTCGGACAGCCGCTTGGCGGCACGGCCTGTGGGGGCGGCTAAAACACATTTGAGCTGCATTTGCCGGAACAGGGACAAAATACCGTTGACGATGGTGGTCTTACCGGTACCGGGGCCGCCGGTAATCAGCAAAAGCCCTTTGGCAGCGGCTTCGGCAATGGCCATGGTCTGCTGGAGGGAATACTCCACGCCGCTGTCCCTGGCGGCTTTTTCCAGCTTCTTTTCCAGGGCAAAGGGGGGCGGAAACTGCTTTGCGGCGTGATGCAAAAGGGTGTGGGTGCAGAATTTCTCTGCCTGATACAGCTTGGGAAGATACAGGATCGTAATTCCGGCAAGTTCATCCCGGACGAGCCGCTGTGCAGACAGCAGCCGCTCCACGGCTTCTGCGATGGTTTGCTCCGGAATGCCGATCAGTGCAGCCGTGGCGGCGATCAGCTTCTCCTCCGGCAAAAATACATGTCCGGCGGTAAGATTGTACCGCAGTTCAAACAAAATGGCGGCATCTACCCGCCGCGGATCATCGGCCTCCATGCCCAATTCAATGGCAAATCTGTCTACAGCCCCAAAGGGGGCATCCATGCCCTCGTCCATGAGCAGATACGGGTCATCGTACAAAACCTCCTGGGAGGCCTCTCCGTACAGCTTATAGGTCTTCACTGCCAGCTCTGCGGGCAGATGATGCAGGGCAAAAAACTCCATCAGATGCCGCATACCGAATTGCAGCCGGAATTCTTCACCGATGGCAGCCGCCTTAGCCGGAGAGATCCCGTTGATTTCCGCAAGGCGCTGGGGAGCTTGCTCCATGATAGCAAGGGTCTGATCTCCAAAATGGCTGACGATCCGGGCGGCGATCTTGGGACCGACACCCTTGATAGCCCGGCTGGAAAGATACTGCAGAATTTCCACACTGGTTTGGGGCATGAGCCGTTCCAAAAATTCCGCCTCAAACTGACGTCCGTAATTGGAATGGGAAGCCCATTTTCCGGTGACGATCAGCCGTTCGCCTACTACGGGCAAAGGGATAGTGCCCACCACGGTCACAGCCTCGGATTCCTGGCATTTCAGCCGCAAAACAGCGTAGCCGTTATCGTAATTCTGAAAAACCACCGCCGCAATGGTTCCTTGCAGGATCTGCGGTTCAGACTGCATCATGGTTTGCCTCCCTTTTATTGAAATGATACTTTGTTATTGTACTATATTTTCCCAAGGTTGAAAAGTCCTATTTTTGCATTTTTCATCGGCTTTTCGGGAAAAATCGGAATGCGATGAAATATGTGCGGAAATATTTACAGATTTTTCTTGAATCCCAGAGGATATTACGTTATAATGGGAGAAATTGCTTGCGGAGGGATCGGGATGAAGGACCTTGGACTATTGGTGTTTTTATCCCAGCTGGGTCTTTCCGTTGCGCTGCCGCTGGTGGGATTTGTTTGGCTGGGTGTCTGGCTGGGAAAGTCCTGGGGCAGCTGGGCGGTAATTACCGGAGTGCTTTTGGGTGCGATCTTCGCCTTTCAGGGACTGCGCAGTACCCTGAAGACCATGGAACGCTTTGCAAAGAAGCCGGAGGAGGAAGCACCGCCCCGGAGCTATAATGAACATGATTGACAGGTGAAGGTATGGATTCCCGTAAGATCGTTTATAAAGAGACGGCCATCGTGGCTGTGGGAGAGTTGATTGGTACCGCTTTAATGATTGCGGTATATGCCGCTTTGGGCAAGTTTTCCGGACGGGTACTTTGGAGCGCAGGTGCCGGCTGTGGGGTCATGATCGCCAATTACTTTGTGATGGCGATCACCGTAAGCATTGCCACAGACCGGGCCAGAGCAGGTAATCCAAACGGAGCTAAGAAGCTGGTACAGCTTTCCGGTGTGGCGCGGCTGTTTTTGATGGCAGGCGTGCTGGGACTGGGCATCCTTTTGGGTGCAGAGGTGGTGGCACTGGTGGTGCCGCTGCTGTTTGTACGGCCCACACTGTTTTTGGCTGAGTTTTTCAGAAAGAAGGGGGATGCATGAGCGGAATAGAAGTAAGCGGTGCAAAAGTCTTATTCCATATAGGCCCCGTAGCCATTACGGAAACTGTGATCTCTTTGGTGATCGCAACCCTGTTGCTGGGCATTTGCGGCTGGCTTTGCGGGCGGAATCTGCAAAAACGTCCCGGTGGCCGTCAGGTGCTGGTGGAAAAGGGCGTGAGTATGCTCCGCAACCTGGTGGTAGGTACTATGGGGGCCCATAACGCATCCTGGGTTCCTTATATTGGCACGATATTTCTGTCCTCTATTGTGGGGTCGCTGCTGAGCCTGACAGGCTTTTTGCGCTCCACTACGGCGGATCTGAGTGTGGTTTTGACCTGGGCACTGATGACCAGCGTGATCATTTGGTATCAGAATATCAAGCGAAACGGCTTTTTTGGCTGGCTCAAGGGCTTTGCAGAGCCCATTGCGGTGATGACACCTATGAACATCGTCTCCGAGATCGCCCAGCCGGTTGCCATGGCATTCCGTCATTTCGGTAACGTTGCCGGTGGCGGTATTATCACCATGATCATCTATACCGCCCTGGCCTTGGCGTCCACGGCGCTTATGGGGCTGATTGCCGGAACGGTGGCGGTACCTGCCATCCTGATTGCTTTGGGCATTTTGCTTTTGGTTTTGGGAATGAAAAAGGAAAAGACCCTGAGAAAAATCCTGGGCATCGTTTTTGCGGTGCTTGGTGTTGTGGGACTTGTGGAATATTTCGGTCTTCTGCAGGGCATCCCCATTCTGCAGGTGGGTATTCCTGCAGTGTTCAGTATTTATTTTGACTTGTTCTCCGGATTCGTGCAGGCATTTGTGTTCAGCTTGCTGAGCATGGTGTATATCGCCGGTGCTTGCCCACCCCCGGAGGAGAAGACAACAATTGATAAATAATTTTTGGAGGTTATAAACATGGTTGAAGCGATTATTACTGCCGCAAAGGCAATCGGTGCCGCGATCTGTATGGGCGTTGGCTCTATCGGACCTGCTCTGGGTGAAGGCAATGCTGTCGGCAAGGCTCTGGAGGGCATGGCCCGTCAGCCTGAGGCCGCCGGCGATCTGCGTACCAATATGATCCTGGGCTGTGCCGTTACCGAGACCACCGGTATTTACTCTCTGGTTATTTCTCTTTTGATCCTGTTTGCTCTGTGATCGGGAAGGAGAGTGACCTATGGGTCCGGGAGAATTTTTGAACATCAATTTCTTTACGGCTCTGTTTACCCTGGTCAATACCGTTGTACTGTTCTTTGTTCTGAAAAAGCTGCTGTTTAAGCCGGTGATGAAGGTCATCGACGACCGGCAGAAGGAGATCGATGATCTGTATGCCGATGCGGGCAATGCCAGGGAAAATGCCCAGGCTATGGAGACGGAGTACCGGCAAAAGCTGGAGGCTGCCGCCGAGACAACAGAACAGATGGTAAAAGAAGCCACGGTGCGTGGACAGAATCGGGAAGAAGAAATCATCCGCAATGCCAATGCCCAGGCCGAGGCTATCCGCGCCAAGGCAGAGGCTGATGCTTTGCGGGAAAAGAATAAGGCCATCAACGAAGCCAAGGATGAGATCTCCCAAATCGCCCTTGCCATTGCCGGCAAGGTGGTGGGGAAAAACCTGGATGGGGAGGATCAGTCCCGGCTGGTTGACAGCTTTATTGAGGAATTGGGGAATGGCGTATGAGTGAAGTTTCCGCTGCCTATGCCCAGGGCTTATTCAGCCTTGCCAAGGACGAGGGACTTGACGAAACAGTCCTGACCCAGCTGCAGATCCTCAGCCAAAGCGTTGCCCAGGAGCCTCAGTTTTTGCGGCTTTTGAGCAGTCCCAGCCTCTCTAAGGAGGAACGGTGCGGGATCTTGGATGAGAGCTTCCGCGGCAAAGTCCACATTTTCGTTTTGAATTTTCTGAAGCTCCTCACGGAAAAAGGCTACATCCGCAGCTTTTCGCAATGTGTCCGTGACTATGAGGCGCTTTATGACTGCGCCCACGGTATTCTTGCTGTGAGCGCCGCAACGGCAGTTCCTCTGACCGAAGAGCAGGCCCAACGTCTGAAAAAGAAGCTGGAAAGCCTGACCGGTAAGACTGTCCGGCTGACCAACCGGATCGACTCCGGTGTTCTGGGCGGTGTCCGCCTGGACTACGATGGCAAGCGCATCGACGGTACTGTGAAAAACCGTTTGGACAGCATTCGGAAGCTGCTTGACAATACCGTACTTTGAAAGTAGGTAGATTATGGAATTAAGACCCGAAGAAATTACAAAAATTATTCGAGAGCAGATCAAAAATTACGAAACTAAGCTGGAAGCCAGCGAGACCGGCATCGTCATCCTGGTAGGTGACGGCATTGCCCGGGTGTCCGGTTTGGACAAGTGCATGGCAGGCGAGCTGGTGGAATTTCCCAACGGGGAGCTGGGCATGGCCCAGAACCTGGAGGAGGATACGGTGTCCGTGGTTATTTTGGGTACGGACAGCGGCATCAAAGAAGGCGACACCGTCAAGCGCACCGGTAAGGTAGTCTCTGTTCCTGTGGGACAGGGCCTGATCGGCCGTGTGGTCAATGCTTTGGGACAGCCCATTGACGGCAAGGGTCCCATTGCCGCCGAAGGTTACCGCCCCATTGAGATGCCGGCACCCGGTATTATCGACCGGGAGCCTGTCAACGTACCCCTGCAGACGGGCATCAAGGCCATCGACTCTATGATCCCCATTGGCCGGGGTCAGCGTGAGCTGATCATCGGTGACCGTCAGACCGGCAAGACCACCATCGCCACGGATACCATTCTGAACCAAAAGGGCAAGGATGTGATCTGCATTTACGTGGCGATCGGTCAGAAGCGTTCCACCGTTGCCCAGATCGTGAACAACCTGACCGTGGGCGGCGCTATGGACTATACCATCGTAGTGTCTGCCACTGCTTCTGAGCTGGCGCCCATGCAGTACATTGCCCCCTATACGGGCTGCACCATGGGTGAGCATTTCATGTACCAGGGCAAGGATGTGCTGGTGATCTACGATGACCTGAGCAAGCACGCAGTGGCTTACCGTGCCATCTCCCTGCTCATTCGCCGTCCTCCCGGACGGGAAGCCTATCCCGGCGACGTATTTTATCTCCACTCCCGGCTGTTGGAGCGTGCGGCCCATCTGTCTGAGAAGCTGGGCGGCGGCAGCCTGACGGCTCTGCCCATTATCGAGACCCAGGCCGGTGATGTTTCGGCCTATATTCCCACCAACGTGATCTCCATCACCGATGGACAGATCTTCTTGGAAACGGAGCTGTTTAATGCAGGTATTATGCCTGCGGTCAACCCTGGTATCTCCGTGTCCCGTGTGGGCGGTGCGGCACAGATCAAGGCCATGAAGAAGGTAGCCGGCTCTTTGAAGCTGCTGTATTCCCAGTACCGGGAGCTGCAAAGCTTTGCCCAGTTCGGCTCTGACCTGGATGCGGATACCAAGGCAAGACTTGCCCAGGGCGTGCGCATCGTGGAGGTTCTGAAGCAGAAAAATGAGGAGCCCGTGGAGGTTGCCCATCAGGTGTGCATTCTCTATGCGGTGATCAACGGTTACCTGAAGGATATTGCAGTTACCCGGATCCCGGAATTTGAAAAGCGCCTGCGTGAGTTTATGGACAACCGCTATGAACCGGTGCTCGCGGCCATCCGGACCACCGGAAAGCTGGAGGAGTCTACGGAGCAGTCCCTGAAAGAAGCTCTGGAAGCACTCACCAAGGAGTTTATTACCCAGTAAGGAAGGAGGCCTTCTATGGCCGGCGTTTCCACCAAGGAGATCAAGACCCGGATCCGAAGCATGGAGTCCACCAAGCAGATCACCAAAGCCATGGAAATGGTGGCGGCCTCCAAGCTTCGCAAGCATCAAAACCGGGTACAGGCATCCCGCCCCTATTTTGAGATCCTTTCTGATACTATCCAAGCCATTATAGATGCCAACGCAGACTTTACCTCTCCCTACCTGACCCACCGGACAGGGGATCGTACCTGCTATGTGGTGATCGCCGGTGACCGGGGGTTGGCTGGCGGTTATAACAGCAATGTGTTCCGCCAGGTCATGGAGGAAATGAAAAACCATGACGGGGTGATCCTGCCTGTGGGCAGAAAGGCTGTGGACTATTTTACCTCTGTGAAAAAGCCTATGCTCACCAGCAACTATGCCGTTGCGGAATCCGTTTCCATAGGCGATTGCTTCTCCATGGCGAAGAATCTGTGTAAGCGGTATTTGGCGGGGGAGTTTGACCGGATCTGCGTATGCTATACCAATTTCGTGTCGGTACTCAGCCAGGTCCCGGAGCTGCGGGAGCTGCTGCCGCTGACACCCAAGGCAGGGGATCAGCGGCCCAAGGGCACGGAGATCCTCTACGAGCCCGACAGTGAGGCGGTATTTGCCGCCATTGTACCGGAATATTTGGGCGGTATCCTCTACGGTGCGCTGTGTGAAAGCCGTGCCTCCGAGCAGGCGGCAAGAAGAAGTGCCATGGACTCTGCCACCCAAAATGCCGAGGAGATGATCGGTCAGCTGAGCCTGCAGTTTAACCGGGCAAGACAGGCCGCCATCACCCAGGAGATCACCGAGATCGTGGCGGGCTCAAATGCATGAGAATAAGGAGTTGAATCCTATGAATCAAAAAGGAACTGTGATCCAGGTCGTGGGTCCGGTTTTGGATATTCGTTTCCCTGAGGGTGCCCTTCCGGAGCTGCTCAATGCCATCCATGTGCCCAACGGGGATACAACCATCGTGGCGGAGGTCGCCCAGCATATTGGTGACAATGTGGTGCGGTGCATCGCCATGAGCTCCACCGACGGCTTGCAGCGCGGTGTGGAAGCCACCGATACCGGTGCGCCCATCAGCGTTCCCGTGGGGGAAGCATGTCTTGGCAGAGTCTTTAATCTGCTGGGGCAGCCCATTGATGAGGCAGGCCCTGTGGAGACGAAAGAAGCCTGGCCCATCCACCGCAGTGCGCCCTCCTATGAGGAGCAGGAATCCACCACCGAGATCCTGGAAACGGGCATTAAGGTAGTGGACCTGATCTGCCCCTATGCCAAGGGCGGTAAGATCGGTCTGTTTGGCGGCGCCGGCGTGGGTAAGACCGTTCTGATCATGGAGCTGATCAATAACGTTGCCAAGGCCCAGGGCGGCATCTCCGTCTTTACCGGCGTTGGTGAGCGTACCCGTGAGGGTAACGATCTTTACCGGGAGATGACCGAGTCCGGTGTTATCAAAAAGACCGCCATGGTCTACGGTCAGATGAATGAGCCCCCCGGAGCCAGAATGCGTGTGGGTCTTTCCGGCCTGACTATGGCAGAGTATTTCCGGGATGTGAAGCATCAGGACGTGCTTTTGTTTATCGACAATATCTTCCGTTTTACCCAGGCAGGCTCCGAGGTGTCCGCCCTTTTGGGGCGTATGCCCTCTGCGGTTGGCTATCAGCCCACCCTGGCAACGGAAATGGGTGCCCTCCAGGAGCGGATCACCTCCACGAAAAACGGCTCCATCACCTCCGTTCAGGCGGTGTATGTCCCTGCCGATGACCTGACTGACCCTGCCCCTGCTACGACCTTTGCCCACCTGGATGCCAC
The DNA here is from genome assembly GCA_015068135.1 of Oscillospiraceae bacterium. Taxonomy (GTDB): domain Bacteria; phylum Bacillota; class Clostridia; order Oscillospirales; family Oscillospiraceae; genus Faecousia. The sequence goes on from SVLB01000036.1 coordinate 12,827, forward strand.
CACGGTTTTGGACCGCGGCATTGCCTCTTTGGGCATCTACCCTGCGGTGGATCCTTTGGATTCCACCTCCCGGATCCTCACTCCCGAGGTGGTGGGCCGTGACCATTATGAAACCGCCCGTGCTGTCCAGCAGATCCTTCAGCGGTATAAGGAGCTGCAGGATATCATCGCCATTATGGGCATGGACGAGCTGTCCGAGGAGGACAAGCGCATCGTCAACCGGGCCCGTAAGGTGCAGCGCTTCTTGTCCCAGCCCTTCGAGGTGGCTGAGCAGTTCACCGGCTACCAGGGTAAGTATGTGCCCCTGAAGGACACGGTGCGCAGCTTCAAGGAGATCATTGAGGGCAAGCATGACGAGATCCCCGAATCCTACTTCCTCTACGCCGGATCCATTGACGAAGTGGTGGAAAAATGGAAGGGTGACCAAAAATGAAAAGCTTCCCTCTGAAGATCGTCACCCCCGACGGACTGTGCTATGACGGCCCTGCCCAGGAGCTTGTGGTGCGCACCACCTCCGGTGACCTGGGAATATTGGCCGGACATATCAGCTGCGTTGCCCCTTTGGGCATGGGCAGAGCCACGGTGATGGTGGACGGTGTAAAAAAATATGCTGCCTGCATCGGCGGCATGGTGTCTGTGGTGAACGGGCAGGTGACCTTGGTTCCCACTACCTTCGAATGGGCGGAGGAAATTGATATTCACCGGGCGGAATCCTCGGAGACCCGGGCAAAATCCGTCCTGGAGGACAAAACCTCCACGGATACGGATATCAAGCTGGCAGAGGCCCGCTTAAAAAGGGCGCTGATCCGCAAATCCGTTGCCCAGTATAAACCCAGATAATAAAAGTGCCGGAAGAAACGAAAGCAACGTTTCTTCCGGCATCATTATTCCTGATAATAGACTCTGTAATCTGCCTCTGCGGTGGGAGGTTCCGGCTCGTTTGCAAAGAGCCCATACAAGGCCGTTGCCCGGGCTTCTACCTCCTGCCAGGGAGAGTCCACGGAGGTGCCGATGTTGATAAATTCTCCGGATTTTCGGGCAAGCTTCAAAATTTGCCGTCCCTTTTCGTTCAATGCCAATACCCGGGTGTAAGGGGCAGTTGTGGCAAGATCCTGCTCCGTCAAGCCCAAAAATGCGCACATGACCATCCGGTCCAGCCGGGTCCGGGTGTACCGCTTGGATTTGACAGCCGTAAGAATATCTTCCAGGGTGGACTCCTTCCGACATGCGTGCATAAACTTGCGCCACAAGCCCTCAGAACCGTAGGGGAGGGCAGAAAACTCTGCTTCCGACATGGTACGCAGCCTTCCCAATACGGCCTTTTCACCGGCTTGCAGAGTGTGAGGCTGCAAGCCTTCCCATACATCCGCGTTTGGCACATAGGATCTCCAGTTTCCGTTTTGCAGGAGCAGCTCCCGGATGGCAGTCGCGGAGGGGTTCTCCGGATCCGGAGCGGTATCGTGATAGCTGCCCTCTCTGACAATGGGCCAGGGCTTCATGGCGGTGTTTTGTGCCAGGATCGCCTTGCAGTATTCCACAGCTAAAATGTTATTGGGAGATTCCAAAATTTTTCCGTCCAGCCCCATGCTTTCCAGGGCCCTTTGCCGTGCGGCAGGGAAGGAACAGCCGGTTTCCAGCTGGGCTTTCAGATGGGTTTGAAAGGCAGGGGACAGAAGGGCCTTTGCAAGGCCCGTCAGTGCGGCTTCATCCCCGGTTTCCGCACCGAAGCACAGCTTGTGGCAAAAGCCCCCCAGGATCCCCACGCCCTCCTGGGCAAAGCCCTCGGCAGAGGACAGCGCGGCATTTACGGGAAGCTCCAGCACCAGGTCCGCACCGCTTTGGAGGGCAGCTTTTGCCCGGGTCAGCTTATCAAAAACCGCAGGATGCCCGCGCTGGACAAAGTTGCCGCTCATCAGGCATACGATACCGCCCTCCGGGTCGTTGGCACGGATGTGGTCCAACTGCTTTTTATGCCCCAGGTGCAATGGGTTATACTCACAAATAATACCGGTGATCTGCAAAATATTTCCTCCACAAAGAAAAAGTTCCATTCAAGGGCTTGCGAAATGACGGAAAATATTATAGAATAAAATCAGCTATGGATATATTAGCATACTGTGCGAAAAAAGACAATATTTTAGGAGGAGATTCCAATGAACATTCTTATCATCAATGCCGGCAGCTCCAGCCTCAAGTATCAGCTGATGGATCCCGATACCGGTGTGGTATCTGCCAAGGGTCTGTGTGAGCGTATCGGCATCGACGGCCGCCTGAACCATACCAAGGCCGGTTGCGACAAGATCGTTAAGGACATTCCCATGCCCACCCACTCCGAAGCCATCGCCGCCACCCTGGAGATCCTGCAGGATGCCCAGGTCGGTGTGATCAAGTCTGTGGACGAGATCGATGCAGTGGGTCACCGTGTGCTCCACGGCGGCATGGAGTTCTTTGCTTCCTGCATTATCAACGACGATGTCATCACTGCCATCAAGAAGTGCATCCCTCTGGGACCCCTTCACAACCCTGCTAACCTGATGGGTATCGAGGCTTGCCAGGCTGTTATGCCCAAGACTCCCCAGGTGGCTGTGTTCGACACTGCTTTCCACATGACCATGCCTCCCAAGGCCTACCGTTACGCCATCCCCACCGAGTACTACGAGAACGACTCCATCCGCCGCTACGGCTTCCACGGCACTTCCCACAAGTATGTTGCCAAGCGTACTGCTGAGCTGGTGGGCAAGAAGGAGTTCACGATGGTAAACTGCCACCTGGGCAACGGTTCTTCCATGGCTGCCATCAAGGACGGCAAGTGCCAGGATACCACCATGGGTCTGAGCCCCTTGGCTGGTGTGCCTATGGGTACCCGTTCCGGTGACATCGATGCCTGCGTGGTTCAGTTCATCTGCAACAAGTACGGCATGAGCGTTGACGAGTGCCTGAACATGCTGAACAAGAAGTCCGGTATGCTGGCTCTGAGCGGTGTTTCCTCCGACTTCCGTGACCTGGAAGACGGTGCCAAGAACGGCGATGCCAACTGCGCTCTGGCCCGTGACAAGTTCTGCTACGAGGTTGCCAAGTACGTTGGTGCTTACGCCGCTGCTCTGAAGGGTCTGGATGTGATCACCTTCACTGCCGGTGTTGGCGAGAACGACGTGAACGTCCGTGCCGCAGTCTGCGAGTACCTGGGCTTCATGGGCGTTAAGATCGATCCCGAGCTCAACAGCAAGCGCGGCAAGGAGATGAAGATCTCCACCCCCGACTCCGCTGTGGAGGTTTGGGTGGTTCCCACCAACGAAGAGCTGATGATCGCTCAGGATACCGCCGAGCTGGTCAAGGCCGCACAGTAATTCTAACACAATAAAATGCACCCCCACCCGGGGTGCATTTTTATACTGATATATAAAATCCAATTTATCGAATACCCTGTCGTAGGGGCCGATGCCCACATCGGCCCACACGCACTGCGGTAATTAGGGCCGATGTGGGCATCGGCCTCTACGAGTGCAGTGCAAACAGTGCGATAAATTGGAATTTGAAAAGGAGTTTCTTCTCAATGACAGTATCTGAACGATTTTTAAAATACGTCAGTTTTGACACCCAGTCTGATGAGTTTTCCGAAACCTGCCCCTCCACGTCCAAGCAGCTTGCCTTGGGGAAGGCCCTGGTGGAGGAAATGGGCCAAATGGGCATTGCCGATGCCCGGATGGACGAAAATGGCTATGTTTATGGCACGGTACCCGGTGATCCCAGGCTTCCCGTCATTGGTCTGATTGCCCACATGGATACCTCCCCGGATGCCTCCGGTGAAAATATCCGGGCAAAAACCGTACCCTATTCGGGTGGCGATATCCTGCTGAATCCTGAAAAGGATATTTGGATGCGGGAAGGGGAGTACCCGAACCTTGTAAACCATGTGGGAAAGCACCTGATCGTCACCGACGGCACCACCCTTTTGGGGGCGGATAATAAGGCCGGCATTGCCGAGATCCTTACCTGCGCGGAGCATCTGCTGAAGACCCGTATGGCCCATGCCACCTTAAAGATCGCCTTTACCCCCGACGAGGAGATCGGCAGAGGCGCAGACCGGTTCGATGTAGCCGGATTCGGGGCGGACTATGCCTATACCGTGGACGGCGGTGCCGTGGGAGAACTGGAATATGAAAACTTCAATGCCGCCGGGGCAAAGGTGGTATTCCATGGAGTCAATATCCACCCCGGCTCTGCCAAGGATAAAATGGTCAATTCCCAGTATATCGCTATGGAATTTCAGAGCCTTTTGCCTGCCCACCAAAAGCCGGAAGCCACCGAAGGCTATGAAGGCTTTATCCACCTGACGGATATGGAGGGCTGTGTGGAGCAGTCCACCCTGCGCTATATCATCCGGGATCATGATATGGAAAAGTTTGCGGAAAAGAAGACGCTTTTGGAAGCTGCTGCCGCATTCCTTAACCGCAAATACGGTGAAAAGACCGTGGAGCTGACAATCCGGGACAGCTATTACAATATGCGGGAAAAGATCGTCCCCTGTATGTATATTGTGGAGCGTGCGAAAAAAGCCATGGAAGCGGTCGGCATGGTTCCTGTGGAGGTGCCTATCCGGGGCGGCACCGATGGCGCAAGACTGTCCTTTATGGGCTTGCCCTGCCCCAACCTCTGCACCGGAGGCGAAAACTTCCACGGAAGATTCGAGTTTATCCCCGTGGAGGATATGGAGCAGTGCGTCAGCCTGCTGATCCAGCTGATGACCACCCTATAATAAGGGCATTATACAAAAAAGCTGTCATTCTGAGCAAGCGTAAGTGTGTCGAAGGATCTGGGCACTATGGGGCTGCTAAGTAGCCCTATAGTGCGTAGATTCCTCGCTTACGCTTCGCAGGAATGACAGCTTTTTGCATGCAAATGCTGCGGGCAGATTGCTTATTTCCTGGAAAGAATACTAAAAGCAATCCTGCCGTTTCTCAGAGAATCTTTTACAAGATCCTCATAGGACACATAGAGAAAGGGCGCTTTATCGGTGCGCACTTTACCTTCTCTGGCGGGGTCATCAAACTTACCGGGGGTATAGGCCGGGTCCAGCACGCATACGGTTTCGTCCTCCATGGACAGCCCCACAATGAAGTGGCTTACATGGGAGAAAAGGCCCACACCCTCCTTGGTATCGCCTGCGGCACAGATAATCACGGGATTTCCAGCCTCCAGGTAGCTTCGCATGACCTTGGGGTCAGTGGAAAGGGTGCAATGCAGACCGTATTTTTCAGATACATAAGGTGCAAGGATTCGCATTTGTGTTCCGTGGGAAATGTTTGCGCCACTGTCTACGGACATCTGCACTACATCCTCCAGGGAAGGCTTCTGATCCGTGAGCATCCGCACCACCATCCAAATGGAGCATAATCCGCAGCCGCATCGGGCGACTGTGGCCTCACCCTCGGCATAAACCCCTTCGGGATGGGGGTAGGGGATATGGGGATAGTCATATTGGTTGATGTATTCCATAAAAGCACCCTTTCCGTATTGTATTGTCTACATTATACGGAAAGGGATTTACTGTGTCAAGCTTCCGCCCAAAGGTTTTCCGTGTCCCATTTTTTGATGATGGGGAATCGCTGGATCATGTCCCGGATGGCGCAAAGCTGTGGGGCAGTATACTTGTGATAACTTGCGTTGACTGTTTCCAGCATATCGCGCATGGTGGTGGATGTGCGGGCCGTTTCGATCACATATCCACCCTTCAGGGTCATAAAAACACTGGCATAAATGGGGGTTTCTCCGTAATGCACCACATCAAAGTCTTTGAGGCGAAGGGTCAGCTGACTTTTATAGTTGGTTTGCGTGCAAGTCAACGATTTGCCGCCGTTGACGGAAAGGTGATACCCCAGGGAAGCAACCTGGGACTGCACCATGGGATCTCCATAGAACGCGGCCCGATAGCCAAAGGCGGTGGCGGCCGGTTTCAGGCTGATATGGGTAATGCCCAGATAGAACCGGTGGAAGCTGTAGCCCTCCGGGCTCTCAATGGCCAAATAGCGCTTTACTGTGTCCCCATCCCGGACACGGAATTGCCACCTTGGAACAATGGGATCGCCTGCTTCATCGGTGCAGGAAAAATAGCCCATGGCATCGCAGGTATACTGGTCGGTGGTGCTGTCAAAGCCGGAAACGGTGAAGCCGTTGGGGTTGATCTGCCCGTCCAGGTCATGACCGTTCAGATCCAGCCGCAGATTCTTTTCCAAAACTGCGGATACGGTGGCATCGGCCATGAGCCGGATATGCTGGGTTTGGGGATCGTAAGCCTCCATAGCCTCCTGCAGGGTATAAAATGTTGCACCGTTTACACAGAAAGGTGCGGTTTCCGCGACCCAGGTGATGGAACTGTCCGGATGGATAAATTTATCTTCCGTCCAGGTGGGGTTTCCCGCGGGATAGGTGGCAACCGTATTAACCCAAACAAAAACGGAATCTCCTACAAATACCGGGGCATCACCGCAGAACCGAATGTCTGCCAGGCTCATACAGCACCAAAAGGCGGCATGATCGATATAGGTCACACTGGCAGGAATTACTACAGAGGCTAACCCTTTGCAGAATAGAAAACTGCTGTTTCCAATGGCCTTTACAGAGTCGGGGATGGTCACGGAGGTAATGTTTATACAGTCATATACTGCCATGGGACCGATCTCGGTGACACCGTAAGGGATCTCCAAATGCCCGGAAAGCCCGCAGGGAACGCAGATCAGTAAGGTCATGCCTTCATTGTAAAGGCATCCCTGACCGTCACTTGCAAAATAGGAGTTTGCTTCATGGACAGTGATATTCAGTAAATTATCGCAGGAGAGAAATGCGCCCTCACCGATAAAGGAAACATTGGGGCCGATGGTAAAGGAGGAAAGGCTGTCACAGTCGAAAAAGGCATCTTTTTCCAAAGCGGAAACGCTGTCCGGAAGGGAAACCTGCCGGATCTTGGTACATTTGTAAAAGGCGTTTTCCCCAATGGTGGTAACTCCTTCTTCCACCGCAACCCAGGTGATCAGATCCTTCAAATCATACCAGGGAGGATAATCAATGGTGTCATAATTGTACATGGCACCGGTGCCGCAGATACGTAAAAGACCCGTCTGATCCAACTGCCAAAATACAGCATCCCCGCATTTTCCGGCAGCAACCGTCCCTTCGGGGACGGCGACCCAGGTAAGCTGTCCGCCGTAATGGTGGAGTTGCCCTGAATACCCGGCATTTGCCGGATAGCTGACCTCTGCTGCTACCCCGAAAAATGCCTCCTGCCCGATATCGGGAGCAGAGCCTGTAAAGCGGATCCGGGAAAGGCCCGTACATTCGTAAAAGGCCCATTGTCCAATGCCAGAAAGGGAATAGGGGAATACCACAGAACCGAGCTGGCGGCATCGGTAAAAAGCATAATTGTCAATGACAGACAGCCCGGAGGGAAAAGAGATCTGAGCAAGGGCGTAGCAGTCTGAAAAAGCGCTGGGACCAATATATTGCACACTGTCTCCCAGGGCCAGGTTCGTCAGGCTGGTGCAATTGGCAAAGGCGGCAATGTCAATGTTGCGGACATTGTCCGGGATGGCCTGCACCAAATTGGAATCGAAGATCCATGTGAGATTCTCACAGCCGGAAAAGGCGGCCACGCCAATTCTGCCCAAAGAGTCCGGCAACCTCAGAGTAACGAGATTGGAAAAGTTGGTGAACGAGCAGTCACCGACAGCGGTAATCCCTTCTTCCAAATAAAGGGTCTCAACCTTTTCTGACAAATGGGCCCAGGGGGCGTCATACAAAGAGAGAAGATCCTCCATAGGGCCATTGCCGGAAACGGTCAGCTCTCCCTGGAAATACTCCCAATACAGGTCACCCCACGCACCGCTTGTTGCTTCTTCGGCAGCGGCCCTGGAGGGCAAAAGCACCAGGAAAACGATAATCAGAAACAGTTTCAACATTCTCCGTTTGAAATGGGAAACGGAGGGGGCATTCACCGTAAGTATTTCTTGCATAATTTTTCTAACTCCTTTGTTTTTGTGTTTTCGTTCTTATAGATACACCCTTACGGAAAAAGGTTTCACTTTTTTGAAAATATTTTTCAGAAAAGTGAAACCTTTTTGATGGCTACGGACTCTATAGGAATGCAGACAAAGCAAAGGGGGTGTACCATGAGATTTGGTTGCAAACTGCGGGATTTTAGGTATAATGAATGATATAGACTATCATAGGAACGATCCTTACACGACCTGGCTGGTATAAAGGGACCGTGTCCTTTCAGACAGAAACATAAGAATGGAGTGCTGCTTTGTGATGATTCAACCCAAACCGGAATTGATCCGGGCAATACAGAATTATAAAAATAGTGACGCACAGGCATTTGAGACCCTTTATAAGCTGTCTTTGCCATATCTTACCCAATGCGTTTTGAACGTGATCAACCGCACCGCTCCCGGAGCGGGAGAAGTAGTGGTACAAGATATTTTGCAGGATACTTATCTGACGGTTGCGGAAAAACTGGGAACCTTGCAGAATGAGAATGCGTTTTTTCAGTGGGCCGGTCAGATCGCTACCCATCATGCCCTTCGTACCTGGAGCAAGGATGCGCGCCGACAAACACTGGAGCGACCGGATGCGGAGGTTACGGAGGAGCTTGCAGATGAGCATTGCATTCCGGAGGACATTCTGGAAAACAAGGAAAAACAGCAGACGATCCGTAAAATGCTTCATCAATTGCCCACCGGTCAGTATCTGTGCCTGGTAGAGTACTTTTACAATGGTTTGAAAGAAAAAGAAATTGCTGAAAAACTGGGGATGCCGCAAGGCACTGTAAAAACCAATCTGTTCCGGGCTAAGCAGAAGCTGAAGGGGATCGTGCAGGATCATGAGAAGAAGCATGGGATCCGGCTTCACAGTATGTCCTGGCTGCTTCTGCTGCTGCTTGCGGACGATGTGAAAGCCTTGCTGATCAATCCGGCGACAGAAAAGGCAACCCTTGGCGCAATCACGGCAAAAATGTCTGTGGGGGTCAACAGCGCTGCCGGGACAGTCGGTACAGCCGGTGCTGCGGGAACTACTGGTTCCACTGCAGCCGCAGCTGCCGGATCAGCAGGCCTTGCAACGAAGCTGATAGCGGGTTTTATGGCCATTACCCTCTCGGTCGGTGTGACGGTTTATGTTTCGGATAAAGGATCGCAGAGCTACCGAGCACCTGAAACGACCCAAAGCACTCCGATATATTCAGAACCTTCTGCATTTGAGACAGTTGGATCCGAGAGTGTACCGGAGGAAATGACAGAAACAGTGCCGGAGGAAACGGAGATGCCGGTGCCTTTGAGTACCGGAGATGTTATTCTTACGGCAGAGGATTTGACTTATATCAATCGGATCGTCAGCCGGTTCCGGCTGGGTGCAGTGGGAGACGGCCCGGAGGCGCCTTATCAGCAAGGCGGTAAAATGCTCCACGTAAATGCTTTGGTTGCAGGCTGCGCCGGTACCAATGGATTGCTGAAGGGGATAGAAACCCCAAACGGTCTTCAGGTTACGAAGGCGGATCTTGAAGGGTTTTTGATGGACACACTGGGCTATATTGCGCCTGTGGTGGAACATGGAGATCCTGCGATCCGTGCAATCGATGGGGAGCACTATTTGATTACGTCATATACGGGCGATGAGGAGGCACCTTTGTCGATCCATAACTTACATGCGGTGGATCAGGACACGATCCTGGTGTTTTCCCCCAGGGGATATACCTCCTACCACTGTGTCTTCAAACGGGATGCCGACAGTCCATACGGCTGGATCCTGACGAAGATGACCGACGGTCAGAAACGTATTGCGGAGAATGATGTAATGACAGCCGGTATCTACCGCGCGGGCGTTGTACTGCCGATAGACAGGGCAGAAGCCCTGACCGGTATTTCCGGCAGCGGGGAACTGACTAAGGAAGCGGCAGCAGCCTATGTGAAGCAGTATCTGCTGGAAACCACGGGAGAACTCTTTCAGAAGATCACGGTGGAGGACTGGGGACTGATCGCCAACAGTTATTACACATATAAAGTACTGTGCATGGACGAACAGGGGATCACGCGACATTGCCTGCTCATTGGCACGACGGATTCAGCGCTATATCATTACGATGAAACGACCCATGGGCAAACAGAAATCCAATGGACCCTGAGAAAACCCTGAATATGGCATGAAAACTGGCTTCTGCGAAATCGCAGAAGCCAGTTTATATCCGATATGTAAGAAATTAGGGGAATTACAGTCCCAAAAGCTGTTTTTTCTTAGCCTCAAATTCCTCTTGGGTAATGGTGCCGTTGTCCAAAAGGTCCTTATATTGCTTCAGAATAGCAATCTTCTGCGCTTCTGTCTCGCCATTGGGATTGTTCGGCTGGGATTGTTTGTTGGGACTTTCTTCAGCGGCGGCTTTTTTGGCGGCAATGCTGTACTTTGTCTGGCCGCAAATGCAACTGGACTCGCTGGGGGCGTGAAAACGACCGCAGGTACAATGCCAGCCCACGGCTGCAGGCCGATATCCGATGGGATTGGGGCTGTAGTTGGGATTATTGTAGGTATTTGGACTGCTGTAGTTGCTGGCAGAGGGATTTTGGGGATAAGCGCCGGGTGTGGGCGCGTAGTACATATTGCTGATATCCTGCTTGCAGCATACCACGATCAAACCGATGAGTCCCAGGAAAAAGCCCCACCAGAAGCCGTTGCTGCTGTAGCCCTTGTTATGGTTAATGGTGTAGGTTGCCCATCCCAAAAGACAGGAAGAAGCGATGCCTGTGATGATACCAATGAAATAATATCCGCCCATAATCAATGCGTCCTTTCGATCAGACAGAATAGGAAATGCCCGGGGAATCCCAAGGACTCTCCGGGCAATGAAAATTACTTGGAAGCTTCCTCAACAGCAACAGCAACGCTAACGGTCATACCGACCATGGGGTTGTTACCTGCGCCCAGGAAGCCCATCATTTCCACGTGGGCGGGGACGGAGGAGGAGCCGGCGAACTGCGCGTCACCGTGCATACGGCCCATGGTATCGGTCATGCCGTAGGAAGCAGGACCTGCAGCCATGTTGTCGGGGTGCAGGGTACGGCCGGTGCCACCGCCGGAAGCCACGGAGAAGTACTTACGACCGGTCTCCATGCACTCTTTCTTGTAGGTGCCGGCAACGGGATGCTGGAAGCGGGTGGGGTTGGTGGAGTTACCGGTGATGGAAACGTCAACGCCCTCGTAGCGCATAACCGCAACGCCCTCACGGACATCGTCACAGCCGTAGCAGTTAACGGCAGCGCGCTCACCGTCGGAGTAGGGGATGCGCTCAACGATCTTCAGCTCGCCGGTGTAGTAGTCGAACTGGGTCTTCACATAGGTGAAGCCGTTGATTCGGGAGATGATCTGAGCGGCGTCCTTGCCCAGACCGTTCAGGATGACACGCAGGGGCTCCTTACGAGCCTTGTTGGCGGAGCGGGCGATACCGATGGCACCTTCAGCAGCGGCGAAGGACTCGTGGCCAGCCAGGAAAGCAAAGCACTTGGTCTCGTCCCGCAGCAGCATAGCGCCCAGGTTGCCGTGGCCCAGACCGACCTTGCGGTCCTCAGCAACGGAGCCGGGGATGCAGAATGCCTGCAGACCGATACCGATGGCCTCAGCGGCGTCGGCGGCCTTGGTGGCACCCTTCTTCATAGCGATGGCAGCGCCCACGCAGTAGGCCCAAGCCACGTCTTCAAAAGCGATGGGCTGAATGCCCTTAACGATCTCGTAGGGATCGAAGCCCTTAGCGGTACACATCTCACGGCAAGCCTCAACGCTCTCCAGACCATACTCAGCCAGGACACCGTTGATCTTGTCGATTTTTCTTTCGTAACCTTCAAACAAAGCCATTTTCGTGTCCTCCTCTTATTCGTGACGGGGATCGATGTACTTGGCGGCACCGGCGAAGCGGCCATAGGAACCCTTGGCCTTCTCCAGTGCGACGTTGGCATCGTCGCCCTTCTTGATGAAGTCCATCATCTTACCCAGGTTGATGAACTCGTAACCGATGATCAGGTCGTTCTCGTCCAGAGCGCAGCGGGTAACATAGCCCTCAGCCATCTCCAGGTAACGGGGACCCTTGACCTTGGTGGCAAACATGGTGCCGACCTGGCTGCGCAGGCCCTTGCCCAGGTCCTCCAGGGAGGCACCGACGGCCAGACCGTCCTCAGAGAAAGCGGACTGGCTGCGACCGTAAACGATCTGCAGGAACAGCTCACGCATGGCGGTGTTGATGGCGTCACACACCAGGTCGGTGTTCAGCGCCTCCAGCAGGGTTTTGCCGATGAGGATCTCGGAAGCCATAGCGGCGGAGTGGGTCATGCCGGAGCAGCCCAGGGTCTCCACCAGAGCCTCCTCAATGATGCCCTCCTTCACGTTCAGGGTCAGCTTGCAGCAGCCCTGCTGAGGAGCGCACCAGCCGATGCCGTGGGTAAAACCGCTGACATCCTTAATTTCCTTGACCTGGACCCACTTGCCCTCTTCGGGGATGGGAGCGGGGCCGTGGTAGGCACCCTTGGCCACGGAGCACATATGCTGTACTTCTGCACTATAAATCATGGCAAATTTTCCTTTCTTTTCTAAAAGACGGCTGTGCCGCCTTTGGTATTGCTGTGCTAAGCACAAATTTCCGCACCCATTATACCGAAAACGTGCATATTTGTCAATTGGAAAACATGGCAAACCGGGATTTGCATACTTTCTTTTTTCTGGGGCATACTGAGACCATCATCGAAAAAGGAGGAACCGGTTATGAACTGCCATGCTAACAAGAGCATTGAGTGTACTGTCAAGCAGTGCGCCCATCATTGCGACGAGCAGAACTACTGCTCCCTGGAGAAGATCCTGGTAGGTACCCATGAGTCCAATCCTGCCATGGATCAGTGTACTGACTGCATGTCCTTCCGCAAGAAGTAAAGGATCACCGCGGCGGCTGTGGCTGCCGCGGTATTTTATACTTGACGTAGATAAAATTTGACCGTATATTATTAGTTATACATATTTATTTCACAATTATCCTGTAAGATAGACCCAATGAAGGGAGAATGTATTATGGATCCGATGATTGAACAAGAAGATAAGAATTTGCCGGCACAGCCGGAAGCCGTACCGGAAGAAAAGCCCCCGGTTTCCCAGCCGGAACCGACGCCCCAACCCCAACCCCAGCCCCAACCCCAGCCGCAACCCCAGCCGCAACCCCAGCCTACATATG
>SVLB01000037.1 GCA_015068135.1 Oscillospiraceae bacterium
CGGACTCTACCGTACCTATGTACGCCGACGAGTCCGGTTTGCTTGTCTTTGCGGCTCCTTTGACCTCTGCCAGCTTGTCAAAAAAGAGTTTTTTGACAAGCTGATCGGGGCTGACTCAGATTTGAGACAGCCCCGATATCATTATATCTGTTCATTCATAGCCTGGACGCAATCCAGGCAAACATTTTTCCCCATATAACAGACCAAACGCTTATTGGCTGCACAGAAAAGGCAGGAATTTTCAAACTTTCTGAGAACCACCTTATCTTCATCCAGGTAGATCTCCAGTTCATCATGCACCGCAATATCCAATGTTCTTCTCAGCTCTACGGGCAGTACGATTCTTCCCAGCTCGTCCACTTTCCGGACGATCCCAGTGGATTTCAAAGGGCAACCACTCCTTTCGCCAACATCGTATTATATTTTATATAGCCTGATTATACACATTTTTCAGTATTCTGTCAAATACTTTTTGATGTCCGATTACCAGGAGACGGCATAAATCAAATGATCGTCCCATAGTATCCAGCGAGGGAGGGTTGCAATATGCTCATGAGTTGGATCTTTACCTGCATGGCTGGTATTTCCCTGATCGCCGCTTTGCTGTTGGGCAACGGCGCCGCCCTTGCCGCGTCCATCCCGGCAGGAGCCCAGGCCGGGATCACATTGGCCATTTCCATGGCAGGGACACTGTGTCTTTGGACAGGCATCAGCGCCCTGATGGAGCATTTGGGGATCACCCAAAGGCTTGCAAGACTATTTGCCCCTGTGCTTCACAGGATCTTCCCATCGGCAAGATCGGATCCCACCCTCAGTGGAGCCCTCAGTGCCAATGTATGTGCCAATCTTTTGGGATTGGGGAATGCTGCCACACCCTTGGGTATTCAAGCCGCCCAGTGTTTGGCAAAAAAAGGGGCTCCCGGGCGGGCCAATGATCAGCTTTGCCGTCTGATCGTCCTGAATACCGCCTCCATTCAGCTGATCCCTACCACCGTAGCCGCTGTACGCAGTGCCCTGGGCAGTGCAAGACCCTTTTCCATATTGCCGGCAGTTTGGATCACCAGTCTTTGTTCTGCCGGACTTGGGCTAGTCAGCGCAATGCTTTTGGGAAGGGTGTGGAAAAAATGACGGATTACGTGGTCCCGCTGATCCTGCTCACAGTCTGCCTCATCGCTCTGCGAAAAAAGGAAAATGCATATTCTGTGATGCTGGACGGAGCGGCCCAGGGGTTGAAGCTTCTTTTGACCCTGATCCCAACCCTGATCCTTCTACTCACAGCCGTCAGTATGTTACGGGCTTCCGGGGCCATCGACTGGATCGCAAAGCCCCTTTCTCCCCTGCTTCGCTATTTAGGGATTCCTCCTGAAACGGTTATGCTTGTGCTGATCCGTCCCATCAGCGGCAGTGCGGCTTTGGCGGTGGGCACGGAGCTTATGACCGTATACGGAGTGGATTCCCTGGTAGGGACTACAGCCGCTGTGATGCTGGGCTCTACAGAAACCACATTTTATACCATCAGTGTCTATTTCGGTGCCGCCGGAATCCACAAGACCCGCTATACGGTCCCAGCCGCATTGATCGCGGACCTGACAGGGTTTGTAATGGCTTCGGTATGTACAAGATTGCTGTCATTCTGAAAAGCAAAGGCTTCTCCCTGGGGAGAAACCTTTGAAAAAAACCACCCGTGAAGAATCACAGGTGGTTTTGGCATATAATAAGACAAAGAGGGATATTAATAGAACTTTCTCTTATTCTTACGGGCAGCTTCAGACTTCTGCTTACGCTTCAGGCTGGGGCTGACATAATGCTCGCGCTTCTTAACCTCAGCGATCACGCCCTCTTTAGCGCAGCTACGCTTAAAACGACGCAGAGCGTTCTCCAGAGACTCGTTTTCCTTGACGCGAATTTCAGACATTGTTTTCCCTCCCTCCGATGGCATCCGGCTCGTTCCTGGATGCGTTCAGGGCCATATCGGCTTGAATATTATATCCATTTCATTCGCAAATGTCAATATCCTTTTGACATTTTTTTGCATAATCTTATGGAATCATTGGGTTATGCTTTTCAGCGAAAACCGGCACAGCCACTCCTGGGTTGGGACCGTGTCTGTATTCACATCGATCTTGAAGCAGCCCTCCGGTGTATCATAATAGGCCAAAACATGATAATACTGACCGTATTCTATCCCCATCCCGGAAATGCTACTGACCATGCAGCTTTCCCTCACATAGATCTTGACGGAACCTTTTTGGAGCTGATAATAGCGCACTTGCTTAGTTTGCAAATTAGGCTGTTGCTTTACGGGATAGTGTACATAGGCATCTGCTCTTTCGTCATAGACCAGTTTTCCTTCTTCCCACAGCTGTTTGGCAGGTTCACGGAGCTGGGATTCCAAGAAAGGCTGAAAATCGTTCCGCGGTATCCGGCAAAGGACCTCTTTGCCTCGATCATCAAAGCAGAAATAATACCCAAGGCCTTCACTTTCCAGATTATCCCAGCAAACCGTGCACGGGCCAATATCATCGGGATACGTACAGTCCTTTGCGGAATTCGGATCAAAAAGCGGCATTCTTGCGGCTTTCGCATACTCTTCCTCGGAGAGTGTTTCCTCGCCGTTTTCACGCTTATATTCCTGCAAGTACCACATACAGTTGGATATCACGGACAAAAACTGGCTGTTCGAGAAACGGTTATCATTGATACAGTCCATCATTTCCTGAACACTGGAAAAAGACATACCGCGATAATAGGTGGTCGCTGTTTGACTATTTAATATCTGACTATTTGTTTTGAGTTTCTCTAATGCCTCACCCCGAAGTTCCAGATAGTACCGACCATTCTCCTCATAGACCACATAGTTGCCGTTATCCAGATTACTCCAATCGTATCTTGCTACACCTGGTGTATCTACGCAAGCGCTGAGAAGAAATATAGCAAAAAGCAAAGCCGAAGCAACGACTCTTTTCAATTTAATCCCTCCTAGCCAAATACAAAAGATATCAGTGATACTTCATAACACCTTTCACCGTTATTTTACGATCAGGTTGACCAGCTTGTTCTTGACCACGATGGTCTTTACGATATTGCCGCCGTTCTTTTCCAGGAACCGGGCGATCTTCTCGTCAGCCAGGACGTTGGCAACGACCGTATCGTTCTCAAGGTCGGCATCCATTTCCACGGTGCCGCGCATCTTGCCGTTGACCTGGACCGCAAAGGTGACCTGGGTATCCTTACACTTATTCTCATCGTAGGTAGGCCAAGGCTCATAGGCGATGGTCTTGTCATGACCCATGACCTGCCAGATCTCCTCGCCCACATGGGGCGTGATGCAGGAGATCATCTTGATAAAGCCCTCGGCATACTCTCTGGGGCAAGTGCCGACCTTATAGACCTCATTGACAAAGACCATCATCTGAGCAATGGCGGTATTAAAGCCCAAGGATTCAAAGTCGGAGGTGACCTTCTTCACCGTCTGATGGTAGACCTTGGTCAGCTTGCCGTCATCGGTGTCGGTGAGGTTTGCGCTCTCGGTGAAGAAATTCCACACACGGTTGATAAACTTCTTGGCACCGGCCACAGCGGTGGTGGACCAGGGCTTGCTGACCTCCAGGGGTCCCATGAACATCTCGTACAGACGCAGGGTATCGGCGCCGTACTCCCGGACCACATCACTGGGATTGACCACAAATTCCGGGAAGCGCTTGCCCATCTTGATGCCGTTTTCACCCAGGATCATACCCTGGTGCACCAGCTTCTTGAAGGGCTCCTTCACGGGGCTCAGGCCGTTATCATAGAGGAAGCGGTTCCAGATACGGGAGTACATCAGATGTCCCACAGCATGCTCCGGTCCGCCCACATAGAGGTCTACGGGCATCCAGTGCTTCAGAAGCTCCGGATCGCAGAAGGCCTTGTCGTTCTTAGGATCGATATAGCGCATATAGTACCAGGAAGAACCGGCAGAACCGGGCATGGTGGAGGTCTCACGCAGACCTTTTACGCCGTTTTGGTCGTAATGCTTCCACTCCTCGGCATTTTCCAGGGGGGCCTGACCGCCCTTGCCCTTGTAGTCCTCCAGGACAGGCAGAACCAGGGGCAGCTCCTCATCGGGCAAAAATACCGTCTTGCCGTCTTCGGTATAAACGCAGGGAACGGGCTCGCCCCAGTAGCGCTGACGGGCAAAGATCCACTCACGGAAGTGGTAGTTGTTCTTCCGTCTTGCAACACCGGCCTTTTCCAGCTTGCAGGTGATGGCCTCCTTGGCCTCCTCGACAGTCAGGCCCGTAAACTCCTCAGAGTTCATCAGCTTACAGCCCTTACCCAGGTAATCCTGCTTTTCAAAGGCGCACTCGGACACATCCCGGCCCTCAATGACCTGGATCATGGGAATCTTATGGGCGATGGCATACTCAAAGTCACGCTGATCGTGGCTGGGAACTGCCATAACGGCACCGGTGCCGTAGTTGCCAAGGACGAAGTCACCGATGAATACGGGGACCTCCTTGCCGTTGACGGGGTTAATGGCATATACGCCCTTCAAGGGGCAGCCGGTCTTGGTCTTGGTGGCATCGGTACGGTCGATCTCGCTCTTGCCCGCGGCCTCTGCGATGTAAGCTTTGACCTCCTTCTGATTCTCGATCCGGTCCATCAGGGACTGGACGATTTTGCCGTCAGGAGCCAGGACCATGAAGGTAATGCCGTAGATAGTCTCGATGCAAGTGGTATAGATGGAGAAGTTGCCGCCGCCCACCAGCTGGAAGTCCACCTCCACACCGGTGGATTTGCCGATCCAGTTGCGCTGGATCTCCTTGGTGGATTCGGGCCAGTCGATCTCATCCAGGCCTTCCAGAAGCTTTTCTGCAAAGGCAGGCTGGTCGATAACCCACTGCATCATCATCTTCTTCACAACGGGATAGCCGCCACGCTCGGATTTGCCGTCGATAACCTCGTCATTGGCCAGCACCGTACCCAGTGCCTCGCACCAGTTAACGGGCATCTCGATACGCTTGGCATAGCCTGCCTCCCACAGCTTCTTAAAGATCCACTGGGTCCATTTATAAAACTCAGGATCGGAAGTAGCAATACACTTGGACCAGTCGTAGTCAAAGCCCAGCTCCTTCAGCTGACCGGAGAAGGTCTTGATATTCTGCTGGGTAAAGCCATTGGGGTGATTGCCCGTATCCACCGCGTACTGCTCGGCAGGCAGACCAAAAGAGTCATAGCCCATGGGGTGCAGAACGTTATAGCCCTGCATCCGCTTCATACGGGACATGATATCCGTCGCGGTATAGCCCTCCGGGTGGCCTGCGTGCAGACCCACACCGCTGGGGTACGGGAACATATCCAGCACATAGTACTTGGGCTTGGAGAAGTCCCAAACATCCGTATGGAAGGTATCGTTTTCCTCCCAGTATTTATGCCATTTGGCTTCAATGGCAGAATGATCGTAAATCATGACCAATCCCTCTTTTCTTATTCTTCAATAACGATTTCGGAAATATCGATCTGCTCCGCGTCCGCCCAGAGCCGCTCCAGGCTGTAGAACTGCCGGGCCTCATCGGTAAACACATGGACCACGATACTGCCGTAATCCAAAAGCTCCCAGGTGTTGCCACGGTGACCCTCACGGCCCAGCATGGTCTCTCCCAGCTGTTCCAGGGTGTACTCCGCAAAATCGCAGAGCGTCTTAACGTGGGTGGAGGAGGTGCCGGTGCAGATCAGGAAATAATCCGCAAGGCTGGATACCTCGTCGATCTTCAAAAGCTTGATATCCATACCCTTTTTGCTGTCCAGGGCACGGGTGAGTTCATAAGCTACCTGCTTTGCTGTTAACATTTCGATTCCTTCTTTCTTGAGTTCAAATAGACAAGGGCATCCAAAGATTCCGGGGAGATCTGCCGTCCCTGCTCCCGCAGGAGGGATACGGTCATCTCAAGTCCCAGCTTCAACGCGCCGTCCAGGTCTGTATACGCAAGGTCCCGAAGGGCCTGCACACCGGGAAAATCCCGGTTGGGTTCCATATAGTCTGCCACATAAATGATGGTCTCCAACACATTCATGTTGGCTTTTCCCGTGGTATGATGGCGGATCGCCTCCACCACGGCTTTGTTCTCTCCAAAGATCCGTTGGGCTACCAAGCTTCCGGTAAGGGCGTGTAGGGTCTTGGGATTTTGGGTGGAAAAGGCATCCAGGCATACCCCGTACTGCTGGCACAGGGTCAGCTGCAAGGGCCCATACAATGCCTTGGTAATATCGTGCAGCAGGGCCGCTCTGGCCGCATCCCGGGGGTCTGCACCCCACAAATCCGCCAGCTCTACCGCCGCCTGGCGGCAGCCCATCACATGAGCCACACGGGAGGGCTTCAAAAGTCTTGTGACCGTCTGGGCAAGGGCTTCCTCGGAAAGCCCGTGAAAGTCCGCTGCCGTGTCATATAGCCCATTTTTGCAGATATGCGCCCCAACACCCACCGGCAAAAAGGGGTCGGCACAGCCGAACACCAGCATTCTGCGAAGGTCTGTGGAAGAAATGGCAGTTATCGGATTTTTCACCAGCTGTACCCTTCCACCCATGGCTTCGATGGCAGTCTTTTGTTTTTCGATGGCTTCCAGCTCATTCTTTTCCCCTCGGAAGAATACTCCCAGGCTGACATATCGCAAAATAGTCTCAGGCTGATACCAGCTTAAAAAGCTTAAAAACATGTCCGTTCCCACAAAGAGGATCAAATCATCCTCCGGGAACTCTTTTGCCAATTGACAGACCGTATCTACCGTGTAGCTGTTGCCCCCACGGACAAGCTCCCGATCATCCACGATGATCTTTTGCTCCCCGGCGAAGGCCAGCTTCAGCATTTCCAGGCGGTGGGCATCCCCAGGGGAATTATAGGCTTTTTCCTTTCCGGGGGTATGGCTGGATGGGATCACGATCAGGCGGTCAAGGTCCAGGGCGTTTATGGCAAAGCTTGCCGCCTGGGTATGGCCTGTATGCACAGGATCAAAGCTTCCGCCGTATATACCGATACGGGCCACTGGGGTCACCTCCTATTTGCGGTCTAATTAGGGGATCCTTCAACGCGCTACGCTTGCTCAGGATGACGATAATGCATTTACTGTTCCCGTTCCAGCTGGCGAAGCTTTTTCTCCCGGGAACGCTCGATAGACTTTTCCAGCGCCTGCTGGCGGAAATATTCATTGCGCTGTTCCCGCACCTTTTTGGCGGCCTGGCGTCTTGCCTGGGCACCCTTGCGGACGGGATTTACCTTTTCGGGCTTGCGCTTGGCACGGCCCGTCTGATTGCGCTCCTGCTGAAGCTTTTCACTAAAACGGTAAATAACAAACTTCGTGCCTACCACAGATACGCCATCGGCACCGGTAGCCTCGCAAATGGCATCGCTGACCTCCCGGGGAGTGAGCATGGCGTTTTCCAGTACCTTTCCCTTGACCAGTTCTCTGGCTGTCAGCTGATTTTCGGCCTCAGCGATCACCGCATCGGTCACGCCTTCCTTGCCAACCATCAGGGTAGTTTCCAGGCTGTTGGCCTGGGCACGAAGCTCTGCTCTTTCTTTACTTGTCAGCATAGCCTGCCTCCTTAAGCTTTTGGTAGAACAGCTTGAGCGCGTTGGCCCGATGAGAGACCTCGTTCTTCTCCTCGGGACTAAGCTCAGCTGTGGATTTTCCTGCAGGGGGATAGTAGAAAATGGGGTCGTAGCCAAAGCCGTTTTCCCCTCTGGGCTCCCGGAGCAGTTCTCCGTGGACCTCTCCCCTGGCCTGGATCACCTGCCCCTCAGGGGTAATGAAGGTGATCACGCATACGAACTGGGCCTGTCGCTGACCGTCGGGTACGGACTCGGTATTCTTAAGGAGCAATTGCAGACGTCCCCAATCGTCCAAAGAATCGTCAAAGCCGTAACGGGCAGAGTATACACCGGGCTCTCCACCCAGGGCATCCACCGCGATACCGGAGTCATCTGCCAGTGCAGGCAGGCCCGTAGCCTCCATGACCGCCTTTGCCTTCAAAAGGGAGTTTTCCTCAAAGGTAGTGCCGGTCTCCTCTACATCGATATCCACACCCAGTTCTGACTGCAGAACCAGTTCAATATCAAATTGTTCCGTAATTTTGCTGATCTCAACCAGCTTGTGCCGGTTTTTACTGGCAAGGACAACTTTCATAGCAAAGCCTCCACAAATTCCTGGGCGTTAAAGGGCATGAGATCGTCTGCCTTTTCGCCAACCCCGATAAATTTCACCGGGATCTGCAGACTATCGGCAACTGCGATAACAATGCCGCCCTTGGCAGTGCCGTCCAGCTTGGTCAGGGTAATGGCGGTGACACCGGCGATCTTGGAAAACTCCTTGGCCTGGATCAGTCCGTTCTGACCGGTGGTGCCGTCCAGCACCAGCATAACTTCAATGGTGGCATCGGGCAGTTCCCTGCCCACGATGCGGCTGATCTTACCCAGCTCGTTCATCAGGTTCTGCTTATTGTGCAGACGGCCTGCGGTGTCGATGATCATTACATCCGTACCTCTTGCCTTGGCGGCAGAAATCCCGTCAAAGACCACGGAAGCAGGGTCCGCACCCTCGTGCTGGCGGACAATGGAGGCACCGGAACGCTCCGCCCAGATCTCCAGCTGATCCGCCGCGGCGGCACGGAAGGTATCACCGGCAACCAGCATCACATCCTTACCCCGATTGACAAGCTGGGTAGCGATCTTACCGATGGTGGTGGTCTTACCCACGCCGTTGACACCGATCACCAAAATCACAGAAGGCTTGGTATCCAGCTTCAGTTCGGTATCACCCACATTGAGCATTTCCACCAGGATCCGCTTGAGTGCCTCCTTGGCCTCGGCAACCTCCTTGATATGCTCCTGCTTGATGGTCTTGCGAAGAAGCTCGGTAGCCTTGACGGCAGTATCCACACCCAGGTCTGCCAGGATCAGGCTCTCTTCCAATTCTTCAAAAAAATCGTCGTCGATCTCAGAAAAGCCGGAGAATATGCCCCCCAGGGTGTTGGCAAGCGCATTTCTTGTCTTGGAAAGACCGGCTTTGATCTTATCTAAAAATCCCATAGTGTTCTCCTTATTCCACGATTCCCAAATACTGCTCCATCTGATTCAGATCCAGCCGCAGCAGCTTACTAACACCCTGCTCCTGCATGGTCACACCATAGAGCACATCGGAGGCTTCCATGGTACCACGTCTGTGGGTGATGACGATAAACTGGGTCTTTTGGCTCAGATTATGCAGATAATTGGCAAATCGCTCAACATTTCTGTCGTCCAGCGCCGCATCGATCTCATCAAGCATGCAAAACGGTGTGGGACGGACCTTCAAAATGGCAAAATACAGGGCAATGGCCACAAAGGCCTTCTCGCCACCGGACAGCAGGGTGATGGTCTTCAGCTGCTTTCCGGGAGGCTGTACCCGGATCTCAATGCCGCAGGTAAGAGGCTCATCCGGATTCTCCAGGATCAGGCTGCCCTTACCGCCGCCGAACATCTCCACAAAGGTCTGCTCGAAATACTCGTTGATTTTCTTAAACTCCGTTACAAAAATGGCGGTCATTTCCTGGGTAATATTCCGGATGATGCTCTCAAGCTCTCGCTTGGAGGTAAGTACATCGTCCCGCTGTTCTGCCAGGTAGCTGTAGCGTTCATTCACCCGGGCATATTCTTCGATGGCGCCCAGGTTGGGAGTACCCAAGCCGGCGATCTTCCGCTTCAGTTCACTGATCCGGCGGTTACCGGCAGCGACGGATTCGATCTGTCCCCGCTTCTCCCCTGCCGTTCCGGGAGTCAGCTCATAGCTGTCCCACAGCTTGTCAATGATCTGCTTTTCCTCCATAGAGGTAGCCAGCTTCTTTTGCTCCAAAAGGGCGCAGGCTCGCTCCATGTTCAGGATATCCTTATTCTTATCCTGGGCTTCCCGCTCACAACGGGTCTTTGCCGCCTCGGTCTCCGCCCGCTGTGCCAGGGCATCCTTCTGCTCCTGACGGGCCTTCTGCACATCGGCATCGTTGTCGGCACCCCGCTGTTCCAGTTCCCGGATCTGTGCCTGCAGCCGCTGGGAATCCTCCTTGATGGACTGCACCAGAGCCAGCTTCTTCTCCCGGTCGCCATCCATAGCAGAACGCAGCAGCTCCAGGTCCTGAATGTGGAGTCTTGCGGTATGGGCTTCTGCCTCCAATGCCGCCTCCTCAGTTTTCAGGGAAGTCATCTCCTCTGTGATCCGGGCAGTAGTATCGGCATTGGCGTTCTGTGTACCCTCCAAAGCTGCCAGCTTCTCATTCAGCTGGAGAAGCTCTGCATTATAAAGCTCCAGTTTGGTTTTCTGGACTGTGTAGCGCTCCTTATCAGATGCCTCTCTTGCGGATAGGGAATCCCATTCCCGTCTGGCAGAGCCCTCTGCCTCGCAAATGGCATCCACCAGGATCTCGTGCTGTTTTTCCCGACCTTGCAGGCGCAGAACCTGATCCTGGGCGGCACGAAGCTGCTCGGAGGCAGTGGACATCTGATAATCCACCTGATCCACAGAGCGCTGAGCCTCCTGAAGCTCAGTTTCGCACTGACGGACCTTTTCTGTCAGTTCCTTTTCTCTTTCGGTCAGCTTTTCCAGTTCATTTGCCCGGGACAAAATTCCCGCATCCCGGTTGGTAGAACCACCGGTCATGGAACCGCCGGCGTTAAGCTGCTGTCCGTCCAGGGTGACGATGGTAAACCGGTGACCGTAGCGGTTGGCAATGGCCAATGCCGTATCCATGTTCTCACTGATCACGATGCGGCCCAAAAGCTTCTCTACCACCTGGCGATGCTTTTCTTCAAACCGAACCAGCTCAGAGGCGATCCCCACAAAGCCACGGCACTGAGAAAGTCCCGTTTCCGTAAGGGTCCTGCCCTTGGTGACGCTGATGGGAATAAAGGTGGCTCTGCCGCCGTTGATCCGCTTCAAAAACTGGATGCAGGCTTTGCCGTCGGATTCCCCATCCACCACAATATGCTGCATAGCGCCGCCCAAAGCGATCTCAATGGCAACGGCATACTCCGATTCTGTGCGGATCAGCTTGGATACAGGACCATGTACATTCCTCAGGCCGCCCCGTTGAGCCTCCTGCATAACAAGTCTTACCGATTTGTTATAATTCTCAAAATCCCGTTCCATTGCCCGGAATACACGGGCCTTATTCTGCACAGAATCCAGCTCATTGGTAAGCTGACGAAGAGAATCCTGCAATTCATCCCTGCGCTTGGCTCGGGTAGACTGGCGAAGGGTGTAACCGCCGATCATATTGTTACAGGCAGTGACCTCCTCCTGGGCAGCACGGAGCTCTTTGCGGCAGGCTTCCAGGTTGTCAGAGGCTTCCTTTTCCCGGCTCTTACCGGATTCCAGGTCCCCACGGAGCTGTTCCATACGCTCCCGTGTCTCCGCAAGAGACGCCTCCAGTGCCCGGATGTCTGCTTCCCGACCGGCCTGATCCGCTGTCAGGGTACCCTGGCGGCTGCGAAGCTCCAAAAACTCCCGGGTAATCCCCTGGGCAGAGGCGGTCATTGCCGTCAGCTTCTGCTGCAAAGCATCCAGAGCGGCACGTTTTTCTCGCAGTTGGATCTCGATCTCCTCAATTCGCTGACGGGACTGCTCCAGCTGAATGCCGATGCCGCCGGAGCGGTCCTCCTGACCCTGCAGTTCCTCCCGGATCCGGGCAATGTTCTCGTCATTGTTGCGGATATTGCCCTGCAGGACGGTGATCTGACCTTCCAGCTGCTGATGGTTGGCCTCCAGCATACTCACCCGGATACGAATATTCTCCAGGTCTCCGTCCCGGCCGCGAAGCTCCTCGCCCAGCTTTTCCGAACGGGAATACAGGCTTTCCAGATCCTCATGCGCCTGCTTCAATACAAATGCAGAGGAATTATAATCCTCCTCGGCCTTCTTGGCAGCCGCCGACAGACGATCCAAAGAGTCCAGCCATACAGCGACCTCGACCCCCTGAAGTTCCTCTTTATATTCCAAAAACTTCCTGGCCTTCTCCGACTGGACCTTCAGCGGCTCCAGCTGGATCTCCAATTCCGAGATCTTATCACCGATACGCAAAAGATTGTCCTCTGTATGGGCAAGCTTGCGCTCCGTCTCTTCCTTACGGTGACGGTATTTGGAGATACCGGCTGCCTCCTCAAAGATCTCACGGCGGTCAGCACTCTTCAAAGAAAGGATCTCATCGATACGGCCCTGACCGATATTGGAGTAGCCCTCCCGTCCCAGACCCGTATCCATGAACAGTTCATGGATATCCCGGAGCCTTGCAGACTGGCGGTTGATATAGTATTCACTGTCGCCACTGCGGTAATACCGACGGGTGATCATAACCTCGTCAGAATCGTAGGGCAAGGCCCGGTCGGAATTGTCCAATGTCAAAGTGGCTTCAGCAAAACCCACAGCCGCACGCTTCTGGGTGCCGCCAAAGATCACGTCCTCCATTTTTGCGCCACGGAGGGTCTTGGAGCTTTGCTCACCCATGACCCAAAGGATCGCATCGGAAATATTGGACTTACCGGAGCCGTTGGGGCCTACAATGGCAGTAATGTCATCACCAAAGCGGATCAGCGTCTTATCCGGAAAGGACTTAAAGCCCTGCACTTCCAAAGATTTTAAATACACGTTACATACCTCGTAAAGATAAAATGAATCAGCTTATTATACTAAAATTCCTTCAAAAAAGCAAGTGATTCTTTGCATTTAGGTCCCTATTGGCAAAAAATAGGAGCTGTCAAAGACAGCTCCTATGAAATGCTATGAAAAATTACTTAACGTAGGCCATGCTGATCCAGCCGTTGGCGATCCGTCCCCACTGGACACCGTCTACAAACTTCGTCTCCGTAATGGTGACCTTGGTGCCGTAGTAGAGGAAGCTGACAATGCTGAAATTGGAGCCGGCTTCACTGCGAACATTCAGGCAGTCGGCAGTGATGGTGACTGTGTCGCCGCTCTGAGGGCCTGTGACCTCAAGCTTGACATAGGCCATGCTGACCCAGCCTTTGTCGGTCTTGCCCCAGGTGATATCACCAACCGTCTTCTGCTCCAGAATCTTGACTCTGGCCTTGGCACCGTAAGAGCCAACTACAGGATACTCCGTACCTGCACCGCCACGGATATTCAGGCTGTCGCCAACCTGGATCACACCGTACACGCCATCGGAAGATCCGGTATTGCCAGTATTGCCGGTATTACCAGTATTGCCGGTATTGCCATTGTTTCCGGTGCTGCCGCTTTCCAGCTTCACATAGTCCATGCTGATCCAGCCAAAGGACATCCGTCCCCAAGTGGTAGCGCCAACAGTCTTCTGTTCCAGAATCTCAACACGTCTGCCGTCTGCCAGGTAGCCCACCACAACACTGGATGCTCCGGGAGCCTGTCGGACGCAAAGGAAGCCGTTAACAGACACTGTACCGAATACAGATCCGGTCTGTGTGCCGGAGTTACCGCCGGTAGAACTAGTCTTATCCAGCTTCACATAGTCCATGCTGATCCAGCCCTGGGAGGTACGGCCCCAGGTAACGGAGCCAACCTTCTTGGTTTCCAAAATGGTGACCTTATCGCCGGGGTTCATGTAGCCGGCAATGTCATAATCCGTTCCGGGGCCCTTGCGGATGCGAAGCGTGCTGCAATCCACGATCACGCCGGTATTGGAGGTGGTGGGGTTGGAAGAACCGGTGTTGTTATCGGTGCCGGTGCTGCCCTGGCTGTCCAGGATCACATAGCTCATGCTGATCCAGCCCTGCGCAACGCGGCCCCATTTGGTTGCACCTACCACCTTCTGCTCCAGGATCTCTACCCGCTGTTTGGGATACAGGTAGCCTACCACCGCATAACCGGTGCTGGGGCCCTGACGAACATTAAGAGACTCCGTAACATTCACAGTACCCATAACCTTCTGCTGGGCAGGAGGATCGGTCACTTCGGGCTCGGCTTCCTCAGGTTCTGTCTCCTCGGGTTCGGTTTCCTCAGGTTCTGTTTCCTCAGGCTCGGTTTCCTCAGGCTCAGTGGGGTCTTCTTCAGGAGGGGTGGTATCTTCGCCGCTGATCACCTTATCGTAATTGGTATACATCAGCGACAGCCAACCAAGCTCACACTTGCCCCAGCCATTGGAAACTTCTGTGATTTCAAGCACATCACCTTTGGTGACACGATCAACTGTGGTATAATTGGTACCGGGACCTTTGCGGACATTTACATCCTCGCCGGTAACCGTAACCTTCACAGGATCCTGGGGAGGCTGTTCCACATCGCTGCCCTCACCGGACCAACGGGCATACAAGGTCTTTCCATGATGCTCGGCAGTCAGGTACTCTACTTTCTGTCCGCCGGTGCGCTCTGTGTACCAGCCTTCAAAGGTACGCCCATCATACTGGGCAGTGGGTACGACCTTGGCTTCCCATTTGGTGCAGTAGCCCTGGGTACGGGAATCGGAAGTGCCGCCATTGGCATTAAACAGCACATAGCAGAACTCATCCCCGGGATAGCGGCTGTAAACACCGTTCAGGTACATATTGGCCTCAGCCAAACGGCGGTTAAGCAACGGGGTCAGGATCTGACCACCGGCAGAACACCACAGCGCAAAGGCACGGACAAGGTCATTGCCGGTCCAGCCGCCAACGATAGCCTGGTAGATAGTTCCGGTAGGCTTATAGGCCCAGCCGGTACCCACATTATAAGAGAAGGAGATCAGTGCATCAAACTGATTCTGTGTCAGCTGAACACCGCCCTTTTCAATAATACGGGTATGTATCTCATTTTCAAAGAGGTTCAGGTAGTTGCGAAGCAACGTCTCGGCTTCTGCTTCGGTAATACCGTTGGCCAGATAATAGTCGACCATATCGTCAGGGCAACGGGTGCCGTAGCCAACAGTCCACTGGGCATAGTCCCAAACCGGCTTCTTGCAAAAGCCCTCATACTCTTTGATCATTCTGACGCATTCGTCACCGGTAACCATCCGGGTTTCTTCAGGGGTGGTCGCACCGGAGGTATTGGAAGAAGTGTCTTCCGTAGCGGAGACAATCATTGGTGCGATCATGGCGATCAGGCCCAACAACAATGCAACAACCAATACGATACTTATCGTGCGTTTCATAGGTGATCATAACTCCTTTCGTAGTCAAATCACCTGAATTATAACACAACTTTTCATCAATTGCAACCCCTTTTTTGCATTTTATTACATTCTTGTTACTTTTTCTAGTATCTAAATGTTCCCCAAAATACGACAATTACCTACTATTCCGTATATTCTTCGCATAATTATCTTACAAATTGGTAACAATTAAGCAGTGTTGCATATTTTGCAAATTTATGTTACAATTATGAAAAACACGTAAACAGGAGGCCATTTCCATGAAAAAAAAGGTCTTGGCTGCCATGAGCGGCGGTGTTGACAGCTCTGTTTGCGCCTGGGAATTGGTATCAAAAGGCATTTTCTGTGAGGGGGCTATGATGCGTCTGTGTGATGCCGCCTTTACAGGCAAAGAGCAGTCCACCGAAGACGCGCAAGCGGTATGTCATCGGCTGGGGATCCCCTTTCACAACTTCGATGCTGTCGATTGCTTTCGGGATCAGGTCGTATCCTCTTTTGTGGAGGATTACGAAATGGGGCTGACGCCAAATCCCTGCGTTATCTGCAATCAAACCATAAAATTCGGTCTTTTCCTGGAAAAAGCCCTTTCCATGGGCTTCACCCACATTGCCACCGGTCACTACGCAAGGATCCGGGAAGAAAATGGGCGCTACCTTTTATACAAAGCTTCGGACGAAAGCAAGGATCAAAGCTACTTTTTGGCAGGACTGACCCAGCATCAGCTTGCCCACACCCTGTTCCCTTTAGGTGACATGTCCAAAGAAGATGTACGCAGGATCGCCGCCGAGCAAGGCTTCCTGAACGCCAATAAAAAAGACAGCCAGGATATTTGCTTTATTCCCGATGGGGATCATACCGCATTCATCCATCGTTACACAAAGAAGCATTATCCTACAGGAAATTTTCTGGATCTGCAGGGAAACATCGTAGGGACTCATAGCGGAGCCGTGGGATATACCCTGGGGCAGCGCAAGGGTCTGGGTCTTGCTATGGGCGAGCCGGTATATGTCTGTGCCAAGGATATGCAGGCCAATACTGTTACAGTAGGCCCCAACGAGGCGCTGTTTTCCACTTCTTTGCTTGCAAATAACTGGAATTGGATCGCCTTTGAGAGCCTTGATGCCCCCCTGCAATGCACCGCAAAAGCCCGATCCCGTCACGTCGCCCAGTCGGCAACGGTTTATCCTGAAGAGGGTGGGATCTGCCAGGTGGTATTTGATGCCCCACAACGGGCCCTTACTCCTGGCCAAAGCATCGTTTTATACAGAGATGATCTTGTAATTGGTGCAGGCACCATATTATCAATATGAAAGGTGGATTAATCTATGAATTTTACTGTATCCGCAAAGTCCCTCGGGTGCTTTGATGTGATCGTTGCCGGTGGCGGGCTTGCCGGTACTTTCGCAGCTGTGGCTGCTGCCAGAAAAGGCGGAAAAGTGCTTCTTGTGGAGTCTCAGGGATGCCTGGGCGGCACACTGACCTCCGGGATCGTGCCGAGCATCATGGACGAGAAAGGAAAAGGCGGCATGCTCGGTGAGCTGTTTGCTTTTCTGAATGAGCGTGGAATGAGCGTTGCCCGGTTTGGAAAGAAAATCGACGAAAACGGGAAAAAGATCCCCGGACGGATCGTAGATGTGGAAGGCTGTAAGTATTTTTTGGATCAGCTTGTAAAACGGGAGGGCGTAGATGTGCTGTTTTACAGCCGTGTCTGCGCTTGCTGTATGGACGGCAGACACATTCGTCAGCTGTTGATCTGTACCGAAGCCGGAAATTACAGCGCAGAAGCCAAATATTATATCGATGCCACCGGAAACGGCAATCTTGCAGACCTGGCAGGCTGCAGCTATGAGTGGGGCGAGCCTGGGACCGGAAGGCTGAATCCCGCCAGCATGGAGTTTTATGCAGTCGGTTTCCCGGATGCCTATGACGGTACAAATTCAGGCGAGGAAAAACGCGCTTATAGCCAAATGCTGGCCGATCACGGCATTCATATCAGTGCTGAAGAAGCCGGCATCGTTCGCCTTCCCGCAATGCGGGAATGGGATCTTAGTATCGATTATCAGTACCAAGTCGTACCCAATGATATCCATAGTTTGACCGAAGCTACCATCAATGGGCGAAAAGAGGTTTTTGAGGCTATGGAAAAGCACAAAACCATCCCGGGCTACGAGCATCTGTGGACCAGCCGTACTGCTGACCATCTGGGTCTGCGGGAAGGTCGCCGGGTGTTCGGTCATTACCGGCTGTGTTTGGAGGATATTGTAGAAGGCCGCCGTTTTGATGACGGTATCTGCCTTGTACGCTCCAGAGTCGATCTGCATAAGATTCACAAGGACGATACCCTGAACGCCTCCCGCGGGATCAAAAGCAATCCCTACGAGATCCCCTTCCGGTGCCTGATCGCCAGGGATGCGGATAACCTGCTCCTTGCAGGGCGCTGTCTTTCCGGAGACTTTTATCCCCATGCCTCTTACCGGATGATGGGCAATATGAGTGCCACAGGTGAGGCCACGGGCTTTGCCGCTATGTACGCCATCGAAAACGACCTCTCCCCTGCTCAAATCCCCGGTCAGGTCCTTCGGGAGCGGATGCAGGAATACTTATAAGTAATAAAAAGGTGCTGTCTCACATTCCGTCTGAGACAGCGCCTTTCTTTCAGTATGAAATTCCCGGGAAGTATTCTTCCGCAAAGTCCACCTTTTGCGCCCGGAAGGAGCGACCGTTCAGATACTCCAAAATTCCGGCATCGGTGGTAAAGGTAAAGGTCAGCTTATAAGAATATAGCGCCTGGTAGGTTCGCTCCGCATTTTTTGACAGCTTACCGTATTTTCCGTCTCCCAACAGTGGATGCCCCGCATGGGCAAACTGGGCGCGGATCTGATGGGTACGACCGGTGATCAGCTCGCACTCTACCAGGGAAAGCCCCTTGGAAGATGCCAGGGTAATATAATTGGTCTGACAGGTTTTGGCTCCCGGCTGGGGAGTATTGGTGACGAATACCCGATTCTTCTTGGCATCCTTAAACAGATACCCCTTCAAAGCGCCCTTGGCAGGCTTGGGAGTTCCCTCCACGATGGCCAAATACCGTTTGTCCAATTCCCGGTCCTTGATCTTCTGATTCAGGATCCGCAGGGCCTCTGCATTCTTTGCGGCAATCACAATACCGCCGGTATTGCGGTCAATCCGGTTACACAATGCAGGCGCAAAGCTGTTCTCCCCTCTTGGACTCCACTCATGCTTTTGATAAAGATAGGCCTGAATGTGATCGATGAGGGTCCTGCCGTATTCTGCTCCGTCATGGGGATGGACCGCAAGACCGGGCCGTTTGTCCGCCAAAAGAATATTCTCATCTTCATAGACAATATTCAGCTTCGGTGTTGCAACGGTCAAATAGGCATTATCCTCCCGGGGCTTTTCAAAAAACTCATCATTGATATAAAGCTGAAGAATATCTCCGGCTTCCAGTCGGGTATCCCGTTCCGCTCTGCCGCCATTTCGCTTGATCCGCTTGATACGGATATACTTTTGCGCCAAAGAGGCCGGAAGCAACGGCACCGCCTTCGCCAAAAAGCGGTCCAGGCGCTGACCGGCATCATTGGGGCCAATGGTAAACTCTTTCATATTACTGCTCTGCCTTGTTCATTTCAAAATGGCGGTCGATCTGCTCAGTAAACTCGTGGGCAGGATTATAGCCCATTTTCCGCTGGCGGTTATTCATAGCCGCAACCTCCAGGATCACCGCAAGATTTCTGCCGGGTCGGATAGGAATGGTATTCATGGGAAGTTCAACACCCAGTATCTCCATAAACTGGTCCTCTAAGCCCAGGCGGTCATATACCTCATGGGTATTCCAGGGAACGATATTCACCACCAGGTTGATCTCATTTTCGGAACGAACCGCACCCATACCAAAAAGCTTTGCCACGTTGATGATGCCAATGCCACGCAGTTCCACATAATTACGGATCAGCTCCGGGGCGCTGCCCACCAGGCTGTTCTCGGAAACCTTTCGGATCTCCACCGCATCGTCCGCGATCAATCGGTGTCCACGCTTCAGAAGCTCCACGGCAGCTTCGCTTTTACCGATGCCGCTTTCACCGATGAGCAAAAGTCCCTCACCGTAGACCTCCATCAAAACCCCGTGACGGGTAATGCTGGGTGCCAAAGCAGCCTTCAGATAAGCAATGATAGCCGAAACGATGGTGCTGGTAGGCTCTTTGCTTCGCAGAATGGTAATATTATGCTTTTTGGCCATTTCCAGGCACTGAGGATCCACAGCAATATCTCTTGCAATGAGAAGCGCGGGGATCTTATAGGAAAAAAGCCGGTCAAAGGTAATGGCCTGCTCTTCATCGGTCAGCTTTTCTATATAGCTGACCTCCACATTGCCCATCACCTGCAGGCGCATGGGCTCAAAGTGGTCAAAATAACCGGCAAGCTGCAGTCCCGGACGAGCCACGTCCTCCACCGTCAAACGGATCTTTTCGTAGTCGGATGCGGCATAAGCCACCTCCAACTGAAACTCTTTTACAAGGGCCGTCAGGGCCACACTGGACATATCGATCATTGGGCATTCCCCCTTTTTCTGTATTATAGCGGTCAGAAAATAGAATATCAATATAATTTTCAAAAAAGTAAAATTTTTTGCAAAAAAGGCTTGCTTTTTTCGCCAATCTCTGCTATCATATCTAAGCGCCTGAAAAAGGCAGAATTTCATCAGCATCAGCGGATAGGAGGTGCAGTGATGGCGAAGTGTGATTATTGTGGCAAGGGCGTTACCTTTGGTATTAAGGTCTCCCACTCCCACAGACGTTCCAACCGGACTTGGAAGCCCAATGTAAAGCGGGTCAAGGCCATTGTCAACGGTACTCCGTGCCATGTGTACGCCTGTACCAGATGCCTCCGTTCCAACAAGGTCGAGCGGGCTGTCTGATACAACCATACGAAACTACGCCATTGCATTTGCAATGGCGTTTTTTGTGTATATTAAGGTAATACATCGTTCGGGGTCGGCAAGAGAACATAGGTTTGAACGAAAGTACTGTAGGGGCCGGTGCCTACACCGGCCCATGGGCCGAAGTGGTCTTCGGCCCCTACAAAGGCGGTGGTTTCATAACAATGACACGCAAAAGGGACCGTTGCAATGCAACGGTCCCTCGTTTGTTATTCGATTACACCAGGCACAGAGCCAAGGTCACCAGGATCCAAACCAGTGCGATCCACTTGGTAGCGGAAGCCAGCTTCTTATCCAGGCTTGCACGGCCGCCCTTGTTCATGTAAGAATCGGAGTTGCCGGAGATAGCACCGGACAGACCGGCCTCCTTGCCGGACTGGAGCAGAACCACCAGCACCAGAGCGATACTGGCAATCACTTCCAGAATGACCAGGATCATGTTCAGGGTACCCATGGACTCCTCAGGAACCTCAGCACCGGTAGTCTCAGTCTCACCCTCGTGGTCGTGGTCGTGATCGTGCTCTTCGCCTTCCTCTTCCACAGGGATCTCGATCTCATCTACTGCATCGGTGGGCTCTTCGGGAGCTTCCTGTGTTGCAGGCTCAGTACCTTCGCCAGTAGCAGCTTCGGTAACTTCCTCGGTTACTTCCTCTGTGGCATCGCCGGTGGCGGCATCAGTAGTATCCACAGTGTTATCCTCGGTAGTGGTAAGGGCAACGGTGGGCTCGGTAGCAAACGCGCAGACAGCCAGGCTCATCACCAGGCAAATGGCCATCAGAGCGGCCAGCAGGGACTTCATAGTCTTCATTTTCATTTCCTCCTCGATTATTTGGCCCCCTGCCTATAACCAAGGCAGGCAGGATCGGATCCATTCTAAGCGCAGGGATTCCCCAGGCGCACAATAAGCCATATGATTGTAGCACAAGCGCGCTCAAAAAGCAAGGGTTATTTCGCTATTTTTTGGCTTATTTTACCGGTTTATTTGCTGACCCAGTTTCCGGTAGCGGCGCAGGTCAGGTAGGCATTGATAAAAGGATCCAGTGCGCCGTCCATTACTCCGTTTACATTGGAGGTCTCACAGCCGGTACGGGTATCCTTGACCAGGGTGTAAGGCATGAACACGTAATTGCGGATCTGGCTGCCCCACTCGATCTTCTTCTGCACGCCCTTGATATCCGAGATCTTGTCCAAATGCTCACGCTCTTTGATCTCCACCAGTTTGGACCGGAGCATGCGCAGACAGTTTTCCTTGTTCTGGAACTGGCTTCGCTCCGTCTGACAAGCCACCACGATGCCGGTGGCCTTGTGGATCAGCCGTACCGCAGAGGAGGTCTTGTTGATATGCTGTCCACCGGCGCCGGAGGAGCGGTAGACCTGCATCTCATAGTCTTCCGGACGGATCTCCACATCCTGACTGTCATCCTGGATATCGGGGATCACTTCGATAGCTGCAAAGGATGTCTGACGACGGGCATTGGCATCGAAGGGAGAAACACGGACCAAACGGTGAACACCGTTTTCACCCTTCAAAAAGCCGTAGGCGTTCTCGCCTTCGATCAAAATATCCGCAGACTTCAAGCCGGCTTCGTCGCCCTCCTGATAGTCCATGATCTTGTAGTTATAGCCGTGTGCCTCTGCCCAGCGGGTATACATCCGGTAGAGCATCTGACACCAGTCCTGGGCCTCTGTGCCGCCTGCACCGGCCTGGAAGGACACCATAGCATTGTTCTTATCATAGGTGCCCGTAAGCAGGGTCTCCAGGCGGCAACGCTCCATATCCCCTTCCAGGGTCTGGAAGGACTCCTTCAGCTCATCGAGCATGGAATCATCGTCTTCTTCCGCGGCCATCTCGCAAATGGTCATCATGTCCTCCCAGGAGGAGACCATGTTTTCATACTTTTTAAGCTTACTTTCCGCCTGCTTAGACTTCATAACGATCTGCTGGCTCTTTTCAGGATTATCCCAAAATCCGGGAGCCTCCTGCATAGCCTGATACCGCTCCAGTTCGCCGCGCAGACCCTCCAAATTCAAAGAATCCGCCAGGCCGTCCAAAGTAGGCTTCACTTCGTTCAGCTTTTGCTTATATGCATCAAATTCAATATTCATCGGCTCACGCCCTCATTTCCTAATGGTTTACACAGATCAATTCATTATAGCGGAAATATAGAGAAATGTAAAGAAAAAGTTTTATAAAAAGCGCGTGCTACGCAAAATGCAGCACGCGAAAAGCCCGGTTATTTCATCAGTTCATTGGTAAGGCGCAGGATCTCCGGGGCGATCTTTTTACGTTTACGCCTCACCGCAGCGCAGTAGACGGGATAAGCAAGGGCCGCAAGAATGCCGCCCAGCACACCGATGGCAATACCGACGGCCATTGCCTGGGGCTTTCCAAGATTTAGTATCACAGGAAGTTCAGTCATGCACAAACTCATTCCCGACCCCATAATCAATGTACCCAGTATGCCGATGGTCAGGGCTACCGCCATAGCGGTCTTTGTGACACTGGAATCCAGCCGCTGCAGACGTTCCAATTTGGATTCCGATTCTGTGGGTGCCGTGTATTTTTCCCGGATCCGCTTGATCTCTGCCTGCTCAGGAGCCGAGTAGATATACGAAAATTTGCTTTTTTCAGGATTGTTCATGTTCCACCTCTAGTTTTAGTTGTTTCGTACCTTGCACGATCATGATCACAGCCATGGTCACTACAGCTGCAGAAACCGCAATGCCAACACAGCCTAGCATTACCTTTTGACCAAGGACACTCATTTTGCCCTCATCAAAGGTGGTGAGCAGGGTCGCCGTCAGGGTCAGCATGGACACACAGGCCGCAGCAAGGCGAATGCACACCACAGCAGAATATACCGGGCTGCTGTGCTTCCGGTTTTTGATAATACTCACGATCACCGCAGAAAACGCAAAGAACGTATAAGCCGCCATGGCAATTGCAGTGATCATGTGATGCTGAAAGGTCCTGTTAAAGTACAGCATAAAAATCACGATCGCTGATAGTGTCAGATTCATGATTAGAAAAATCCAACCGCAGGTTCGGTATTTTTTTAGCTCTGCACGTCTCTTTTCGCCTGGTTTATGTTTTTTCAAATGCCGGAATACATACAGCCGCATGATGGCAAGACAGATATAATAAGCGCCTAAGGAAGCAAACCAAAAGGTATTGTGATACATTCCCAAACAAACCTGCAGAATGCCATATGCCATATTGGGAAGCAACGCACACAGCAAGGATACATTCATGCGCAGATGCGCATCGCTTCGCCATCGGATCATATAGGGGTTTTCGTTTCGGAATTGGCTCCATTTTCGGATTAAAACCGGTATGCGAATGCACCAAACGGTCAATGTATAGGCAGCCAGCGCATAAGAAACACACGCGATCACAGATTTCGTCCCCAAAAGAAGCATAGAGCTTACGAGAAACCCCACAGCCAGCGGCACAAGCAATATCATCACCGCAATATGAGGATACAGCACTGCTTTACCCAGCTTTTTCACTTGTGTTCCTCCTGATTTTTACGGTAAAAGTCGTTCCCACATCTACTTCGCTTTGAACCGCGATCTGTCCATGAATGATCTCGATCACCCGTTTCACCAGGGCCAAACCCAAACCGTTTCCCTGGGTGGCGTGTGAGGTATCCCCCTGATAAAACTTCTCAAAAATATGGGCGCCAACCTGAGGTGTCATCCCACAGCCTGTATCCACGATCTTTACGGTTGCGTATTCCTCGTCCGCTGTAAGGGAAAGGGTCACAGCCCCTCCCTCCGGGGTAAACTTAAAGGCATTAGACAATAGGTTGTTCCAAACCAACTGCAGCAGCTCTCCGTCTGCAAATACCGTTACAGACTCTGCAATATCCGTCTGCACCTGAATATTCTTCTCTTCCCACACAGATTCAAAATGCAGAAGACTTTCGCAAAGCTGCTCAGAAAGATCAAAGGCCGTTGCCTGGGGGAATATCTGTTGGTTTTCCAGCCGATTCAGCTTCAAAACATTGGTCATCATCTTTGCAAGTCGTCCGGAAGCCTCGGTAACTGCCTTGGCATATTCCAGGCGTTTTTCTTCTGAAAGACCGGGCGCCTGCAAAAGGGTCCCGTAATTGTGCATCACAGAAAGGGGCGTTTTCATTTCATGGGACACGTTGGCAATAAAATCATTCCGAAGGGTCTCGACCCCCGAAAGCTCCTCTGCCATTTGGTTGATGCAGCGAATGACCTCATTGAAGCTGTTATCGGTTGCGAATTTTGTTCCAACGGGAATACGCACGCTGAAATCCCCACGGATCATCTTTTCCGTAGCCTCCGTGATCCGCTTGACCGGACGTTCCACTGTATATTTCCGACGAATCCCATCGATCAGGGTGAACACAAGGGTGATCAGGATCACATTTGCCATGGTAATTTTGGCAGCAGATGCCAATTCGTCCGCGGTAAACCGATGGGCAAGGGTGCCTTGCAGGGTAGAAATAAAGAGCATCATACAGCAGGTGATCAGAAAAGCCACCAGTAAGAAAAACAGAAAAAATCGGCTCACAGCGCCAAGGAGTTTCCGCACAGAGTTATCTCGTTTCATTTCATCACAACCTTATAGCCCAGGCCGTAAACGGTCCGGATCTCAAAAGCATCACAGTCTGCAAGCTTTGCCCGCAGCTTCGTCATATATACATCCACTGTACGTGTGCCGGTTTGGGTATCCACATCCCAAAACTCATCCATCAGCTGGGTACGGGTAAAGGTCTTTTGGGGGTAGGAGAGCAGCTTGAAAAGCAAATCAAATTCTCTGGTGGTCAGAGGTATGCTCTCCCCTTTCAGGGTTGCCGTCCGCTCGTCCACATCCATAGCAAAATCCCCCACCGTGATACGGCGGCTGGCAGCGATCCGGGAACGGCGAAGGAGCGCACCGATTCTAAGGAGCAATTCATCCAATTCAATGGGCTTCGTCATATAATCATCGATGCCGATGCCGTAGCCCCTTTGCTTGGCAGACATATCATCCCGGGCTGTTACAAAAAGAATGGGGATATCGTTATTCAAAGAACGTACCGTGCTGGCAAAGGCAAAGCCGTCTATATCCGGCATCATAATGTCTGAAACGATCAGATCAAAGGTGTTTTTATACATAGCATCATAGGCCTCCTCTGCAGACAGACAGCCTACAGCCTCATAGCCGCTTTGATTCAGGAACACACAAACACTGCGGTTAAACGCCTTATCGTCCTCTACCACAAGGATCTTAAACAAAATGCTCCCCCCTTTCTCAAGATTGTACCATATTACAACAGAAATGTTAATAACTTGTTTGTGTTCCCAAGAATATAAAAAATAATTTCATAATGGTCAGCAGTTTCAGTTCACTCAAGACCTGGCGACAAAAAACACAGGACAGTTGCATGTAAATGGGTTCGAATCCCTTCTGGTGTGCCAAAAAAAGGGGCTGTAAAGAAACAGCCTAACAAAAGACGGAGGATCTCAGGAATGGGATCCTCCGTTCGTTTATGTGCAGTTTAAGGGCTGTGGATAACTTTTCGGTAAAAACGGGCACAACAACCAC